>JAUYBU010000613.1 GCA_030693045.1 Bryobacterales bacterium
CTGACCCAGCAGAACACGCCCGGCCCGCGAAACCGTTACCAGGCGCTGCAACTGCGGGCGCAAAGGCCCTTCGCCAAGGGCTTCAACCTGCTGGTGGCCTACAACTACAACCGGGACCGCAGCGAAACCTTCTTCAACAGCGACGCCGAGTACGCCGGGAGCTTCTTCTGGATGCCGGCCACCCGTCCGCGGCACCGCATCTCGACCGCCGCGGTCGCCGAACTGCCGTTCGGCAAGGGGCGGCCCTGGCTGGCGGGTCTGCATCCGGTTCTGGAAGGCGCGATCGGCGGATGGCAGTTGAGCTCGATGATCAGCTACCAGTCCGGCGACTTGCTGACCTTCGGCCAGATGGAGGTTTCAGGCGACCCGCGAATCGACGGCCCGACGCCGCAGAAATGGTTCAACACCGAGGTCTTCGCGCGGGCGATACCCTATACTCCGCGCGCCAACCCGCGCTTTTACGAGGGTCTGACCGGCCCCACCTACACCAATTGGGACGGGACCATCTCGAAGAACTTCAACCTAACCGAACGGTTCCGGCTGGAAGTGCGCCTGGAAATGTACAACGTGGTCAACAGCCTGGCCCGCGGGAATCCGAGCACCGACGTGCAGAACGCGCTGTTCGCCAAGACGCTCAGGCCGCGCGAATACACCTTCGGCCGGCAAACGCAGTACAGCCTGCGGCTGCATTTCTAGCGCCGAGGGGTGTAAACTGACTTAGGAGTCTGAAACTGAAAGGTTGGTCCCAGTCGCAATGCGCAACATTCTCGTCTTCGCTTCTCTCTTACTTGCGCTTTCGCCGTTTGTGACGAACGCGCAGGATTCCCGCGGCGCCATCGTGGGCCGCATCACCGACGCTAGCGGCGCCGTGGTTCCGGGCGCCGACGTACGCGCTACTAATGCCGCGACCGGCGTGGTCGCCTCCTCCAAGACCAATGAATCGGGCAACTACACGCTCCCCTACCTGACGCCGGGCATCTACTCGGTCAGTTCGGAAGCGACCGGATTCAAGAAGTTCGTCCGCGACAACATTCAAGTCCGCATAACCGACTCGGTCGAGCTGAACATCCAGATGGCCGTCGGCGACGTCACGGAAGCGGTGCAGGTGACGGCCGAGACGCCGCTGCTGCAGACCACCGAGGCTTCGCTCGGCCAGGTGGTGGACGAGCGCCGGGTGCTCGAACTCCCGCTGTTCTCCGGTAACGCCATGGAGTTCGCGCTGCTCGCCCCCGGCACCGTGAACGGCACCGACATGCGGCTGCGCAAGGCCCCGTTCAACAACGCCCCGTCGCAATTCTCGACCGACGGCACGCCGCTGTTCCAGAACGAATTCACCATCGATGGCGTGGCCAACACCTTTTCCGACGGCACCAACGTGCGCGTCGCCTTCTCGCCCCCGCAAGCTTCCATCGCCGAATTCAAAATGCAGACCTCGGCCTTTGACGCCGCCTACGGCCACACCGTCGGGTCGGTGGTCAACGTCAGCACCAAGGGCGGCACCAACGAGATCCACGGCAACGCGTGGTGGTGGCTGCGGCACTCGAAACTGGATACTCCCACCATTTATCAGAACCGCTCGGGCCAGAAGCTGCCGGTCTACCGGGACAACCGCTACGGCCTGGCCGGCGGCGGGCCGGTGGTGATTCCCAAACTGTACAACGGCAAGAACAAGACCTTCTGGCACTTCACCTGGGAAGCCAACAAGTTCGGCGACCCCGCGGGCTCCTACACCACCACCGTGCCCCGGGCCGCCTGGAAGACCGGCGACCTGAGCGACCTGCTCAGAATCGGCGCCAACTACCAGATCTACGACCCGGCGACGATCGCCGTCGCTCCCAACGGCCGTTTCAGCCGCCAGCCAATTCCCGGCAACATTATTCCCGCCAGCCGCATCGATCCCATCGCCAAGAAGATTCTCGACCTGTATCCGCTGCAAAACCAGCCGGCAGTGGCCACCGCCGATGGACGCAACAACTTCTTCATGCCGGGTAAGGCGCTCGAGGATTACTGGACCACCATCGGCCGGGTGGACCACGCCTTCAGCGACAAGGACCGCATGTTCGTCCGCTTCCACCGCGATTTCTGGGAGGAAGACAAGAACCGCCACTTCGCCAACAGCATCAATGGAATCATCCTCAACCGCATCAATCGCGCCATCGCCCTGGATGAAGTACACATGTTCAGCCCCACCCTGGTGCTGAACTTCCGCTACGGCGTCACGCAGCAGGAGTTCCCCGAGCACCGCGTGAGCCAGGGCTTCGACCTGGCGTCGTTGGGTTTCGATCCGGCGTTCGTGAGCCTGTACCCCAAGACTCAGAGCGCGGTTCCCAACGTCATCGTGGGCTCGCTGAGCACGCTCAGCCCGTCGGAGTCGGGCGATGGCCTGGCCTCTTCCATCAGCCACACCTTCTCCGGCAATTTCTCCTGGATGAAGGGTAATCACAACCTGCGGTTCGGCCCGGAATTCCGCCTCTACCGGGTTTTCAGCGACCGCCATTCGGTCGACAACGCGCCCATCCTGAACTTCAACAACCTGTGGGGCCGCGGACCGAATGACACCTCGACCGCGCCTCCGGTGGGCGGCGAACTCACGGCCCTGCTGCTGGGCATCCCCGGCGGCAACGGCGGGCGCAGCGGCAGTTTCGCCCAGCAGGACACCTACTTCGCTTTCTACGTCCAGGACGACTGGAAGCTTACCCGCAAGCTGACGATAAACGTCGGACTGCGCCTGGAGCGCGAGTCCCCGGTGACGGAGCGCTTCAACCGGTCGGCCACCTGGTTCCTGGGCGACCAGCCCAACCCGATCTCGGCCCGGGCCATCGCAAACTACGCCAGGAGCCCAATTCCGGAATTGCCGGTGGCCAACTTCAAGATCAACGGCGGCCTCACCTTCGCCGGGGCCGGCGGCAATCCGCGCGAGTTCTGGGAGGGGCAGAAGATCGCATTCCTGCCGCGCATCGGTCTGGCCTACCAACTGAACCCCAAGACCGTCATCCGTACCGGCTACGGCGTCTTTTACGCCTCGCTCGGGGCGTTCAAAGTCGCTTCCAACCTGGCCGGCTTCAGCCTGTCCACGCCGATCGAGCCGACCAACGACAATGGCCTGACCTTTAAGACCAAGCTCTCCAACCCGCTCCCCACCGGGCTGCTGACTCCGCTCGGCGCAGCCGGCGGCATGGAGACCTCTCTGGGATTGAATCTGAGCACCTTCCCCCGTTCGCGCAAGCTGCCCTACGGCCAGCGCTGGTCGTTCGGCCTCCAGCGGCAACTGCCGGCCAGCTTCATGGTCGAGTCCTCTTACGTGGGCCACCGCGGCACTCGCATTCCGGTTGCCCGGAACCTCAACTACACTCCCGCGCAGTACCTGAGCACCAAGCCCTACCGCGACCAGCCCGTCATCGACTATTTGGGCGCGCAGTTCGCCAGCCCGCTCTACGGACTCAACCCGCAGTACACCAGCAGCACCATGTCACGCGGCGGGCTGCTGCAAGGCTATCCGCACTTCGGCACCGTGAACCTGGTGGATTCGGTGGCCTATTCCTGGTACCACTCACTGCAATCGCGCCTGGATAAGCGCCTCACCAAGGGCCTCACCTTGCAGATGTCGTGGACCTGGTCCAAGGCCATGGACGCCACCACGTTCCTCAATGCGCAGGATCCGATGCCCTACGAATCGCTGTCGAACGTAGACCGGGGCCAGCGGTTTACCGGCAGCGGCATTTATGAACTGCCCTTCGGCAAGGGCCGCAAATGGGGCGCCGGCATGCCGAAGGTCCTCGAGTTTTTCGCCGGCGGCTGGCAGATTAGCGGGGCCTGGCAGCGGCAGAGCGGCCAGCCCATCGACTGGGGCAACGTCATCCTCAACGGCGACTCGACCAAGCTGGTGCTGCCCTCGGATCAGCGCAACACCGACCGCTGGTTTAACACCAGCGTGTTCAACACCCGGAGCACGGAACAGTTGGCGAGCAACATCCGTACCTTCCCGTTCCGCTTCAGCAACGTCCGCATGGACTCCCAGCGGCGCTGGGACGCCTCGTTGAGAAAGACCTTCCGCATCGGCGAAAAATTCAAGATGAATGTTCGTTGCGATTCGTTCAACATCTTGAACGAGCCGGTGCTGAAGGGACCGAACACCAGCCCAACCAACTCCTCGTTCGGCCGCGTCACGGGGCAGGAGCCGCCGCGTTCGTTCCAACTCTCGCTGAACCTGTCATTCTAAGTAGCATGGAGGGCGGACTTTAGTCCGCGCGGGGCTTCAGCCCCGCCGAGGTCTGCGGGGCTGAAGCCCGGCCCCGGGGGCGCCCCCGGGCTGAAGCCCGCCCTCCGGCGTTTGGAGGTGTGACATGAGACTCCCATCCTGGCGCGTATACCTGGGTGTGGCGTTGCTCGTTGCCGCAGCGGCTGCGGCTGGTCTGCGTCTGTATTCCCAGGCCCGCCGCCCGGCGACGATTGCGATGCCGGCGGCCGAATGCTTCCGATTGGTCTTCGGCGCCGGCGACCGCGAGCCGGGCGTCTGGGATGGCCGGGTGGGGCTGTCTTCGGGCAGCGTGATCAGCATTCAGGGCTGGCGCTTCGCGGGCAACGATTCCAGCGACTATAAGGCCACCTGGAAAGCCTCGACGCGCTACGGCCCGGCGGCCGCCGCCGCCGCGCGCAAGAAGGGCAAGGACGCGCGCGGTCCGATGCAGGACAACGGCGTGCTCATCGCCGCTTCGCTCACCGACCCGGACACAACCTTCACTCTCGAGACCAGGCAGGGCAACTTTTCGTTCAAGGCGAGCGAAGTCGCCTGGGGCCAGACCAGGAGCCTGCTGGACGGGCGCGTCGAGGTCGACCGCGTTCCCTACACCCTGCAACTGACCACTTCCGACGAGGAGCAGGACTACCCGGCCGCGGCGCAAACCGCCGACGATCTTTACGTCGCCTACGTCGAGTTCGTGCACGGCGACCGGTCGCAAGTGGTCCAGGGACAGTTCAAGGAAGCGCCCAAAAACTTCGCGTTTCTGGCGCGCCCGGCGGGCGGCGACCAGGTGAAGCTGGTGCGCTATTCGAAATCCCGCCGCCGCTGGAGCCCGCCGGAAGAGGTGACCGGGGCGGGCCAGGACATCATGCGCGCGGCGGTGGCGGTGGATGGATCCAAGCGCGTCTGGGTGATCTGGTCGGCCAACCGCGACGGCAATTTCGACCTGTACGCAAAGAACTTTGCGCGCGGGCAGTGGTCCTCCGAGATGCGTTTGACCAGCGATCCGGGACCGGACCTCAACCCGGTGGCCGCGGCCGATGCGGGCGGGCGCGTGTGGATCGCCTGGCAGGGCTTCCGCAAGGGGAACCTGGAAGTGTTTGCGCTGACCCTCGACGGCGGCAAACCCACCCCCGAGACGCTGGTGTCGGCCTCGCCCGCCAGCGACTGGGATCCGGCCATCGCCGCCGCGCCCAACGGCGAAATCGCCATTGCTTGGGACACCTACGACAAGGGCGACTACGACGTCTGGTTCCGCAGGGCGCGCTTCGAAGCCGGCGTCAAGCTGGAAGCGCCCGTGCCCGTGGCGGCGAGCGCGAATTTCGAGGCCCGGCCCTCGATCGCATACGATTCGCAGAACCGTCTTTGGGTGGCCTACGAGGCGTCGGCGGTGCGATGGGGCAAGGATTTCGGCGCTTACGAAACCACCGGCGTGGCGCTGTACCAGGGCCACACGGTGAAGGTGCATTGCTTCGACGGACCGCGCGTGTTCGCCACGGGCGCGGAACTGGACCAGGCGCTGCCCGGCCCGTTCGCCATGCAGCGTCGCGCGCGCCGCGCCGAGGCCGCCGCCGGCCTGGGCCCGCAGTGGCCCAATCCCGAAGCCGCCGCCAAACGCCCGCCCAGCGCCACGCCGCAGCCGCCGCCCCTGCCGCGCAACAGTTTCCCGCGCATCGGTGTGGATCCGGGCGGCACGGTGTACCTGGCGTTCCGCTCCAGCGGGGGTGGACGTTCGCCCGCCGGCACGGTCTGGGTCGGACAACTGGTCTACCTGCAGGGCGAAAAGTGGAGCCGGCCCATCGCCGTGCCGCACAGCGACACGCTGCTCGACAGCCGTCCGGCGCTGGCCGGCATCGCACCCGGACAACTCATGATGCTCACCACATCCGACCATCGGCAGGCCGTGACCGTGGGCGGGGCGCGCCGCGGCGGTTCGGCGATCAACGCCGACATTTACGCCGCCGAGTTCCGCGTCAGCCCGGCGGAAACCGTCGCGAATCTGCCGCCGGCAAGCCCTGCTACCCTGGCCTCCACCGAGCCGGAATTCACGGCCGAAGCCGCGCAGATCCGGCGCATGCGGGAGGCTCGCGCGACCGCGGGCGGCCAGACGCTGCGCCTGCTGCGCGGCGAGTTTCACCGCCATACCGAGATGTCGGGCGACGGCGGCAACGACGGTCCGCTGATCGACGCCTACCGCTACATGATCGACGCCGCCGGCATGGATTGGGGCGGTTGCTGCGACCACGACAACGGCGGCGGCCGCGAGTACTTCTGGTGGACCCAGCAGAAGCTCACCGACGCTTACAAGATGGGCGAGCGCTTCATCCCCATGTTCAGTTACGAGCGCAGCGTGCGCTATCCGGAAGGCCACCGCAACACGGTCTTCGTCAAGCGCGGCATCCGTCCGCTGCCCCGGCTGCCGCTCACGGCGGAAGATTCGCCGCCCACGCCCGCGCCCGATACACAGATGCTCTACCGTTACCTGCGGGAATTCGACGGCGTTGTCGCCTCGCACACCTCGGGGACGGGCATGGGCACGGACTGGCGCGACAACGATCCGATTCTCGAGCCGGTGGTTGAGATCTATCAGGGCGACCGGCAGAACTACGAGATGCCCGGCGCGCCGCGGGCGAACAGCGAGAAGGACTCGATCGGCGCCTGGCGTCCGCTGGGCTTCGTCTCGCTGGCGTTGCAGAAGGGTTACCGGCTGGGGTTCCAGGCCTCCAGCGACCACATCTCGACGCACATGAGCTACTGCAACCTGTGGGTGACGGCGCCGACTCGCGAAGCGATCAGGGAGGCGTTCCACAAGCGCCGCGTCTATGGCGCTACCGATAACATCCTGGCCGACGTCCGCTGCGGGGCACACTTCATGGGCGAGGAGTTCTCGGTCTCCGAGCCGCCGGTGATCTCGGTCAAACTCGAAGGGCTCGCCGCTTTCGCCAAGGTCCACATCATCAAGGATGGGCAGTACGCCTACTCGGTCGAACCCAAGCAGCGCACGGTGGAGTTCACCTGGCGCGACAACGCGGCGGTGAAGGGCAAGACCAGCTACTATTACGTCCGCGGCGAGCAGACCGACGGCGAACTGGTCTGGGTCAGCCCGATGTGGATTAAATGGGGACAGTAACACATAACCCCTTTTCCTGGAAAAGGGGTTATGTGTTACTGTCCCCTTTTCGAGGGCGGGGGAAAGCGGTTGCGGTCGGGGTGATGTGCGCCGCGGTGGTGCTGGGCTGGTGGGCGCTGATGGTGTACTCCAGCTATGGCGGCAACTGGACGGCTCTGTACTGCACGGGTTCGCGCTCGACCATTCCCGCCGCGCTCAAGGCGGAGAACACCTACATTTTCCCTGACAGTTGGGGCTACGACGGCCAGTTCTACCACTTCATCGCTCACGATCCATGGCTCACGCGGGGCTTGCTGCCTTCGGTCGACAACCCGCCCCTGCGGTGGCGCCGGATCCTGGTGAGCGCGCTGGCCTGGACCCTGGCCCTCGGACAAGACGCCTGGATCGACCCGGCTTTCTATCTGATCGCGCTGGTCTTCGTTTTTCTGGGAGGGTATTGGCTGACAACGTATTTCGAGGCGCGCGGCTCGCCCTCATGGTGGGGCCTGTTGTTCCTGCTCTCACCGACGACGCTCATCCTCCTCGACCGGATCGTGGTGGACATCGCCGTCACGGCGCTGTGCTGCGGGTTCCTGGTCTATGCGGGCGCGGGCCAGCGCGGGGCGCTCTGGGGCGTGCTGGCGGCTTCGATCCTGGCGCGCGAGTCGGGACTGGTTCTGCTGGCTGGCTGGTGCCTGTGGCTGATCGCCCGCCGGGAGTACCGGCGAGCTGCGTTCTTCGCCGCCGCGGCGGCGCCGGCGGGCATCTGGTGGCTCTGGGTCGCGCGCCACACCTCCTACTCCGTTATGCCCGGATGGAGCTCCTCGCTCCCGCCAATGCGGCTTATCCAGGCCCTCCAGCGCCCGTTCGGGGAAGACCGCCTGGTGCAAGCGTTCGACTCCCTGGCGATAGCCGGTTCGCTGCTGGCGGTAGCGCTGGCCGCAAGGGCCGCCTGGCGGGTCCGAGGGTACCTTCGCTTCGTGATTCCGGCCTTCGGCGTCTTCGGCCTGGCCCTAACCGGCACGGCTCCCGTGGACGTGTTTCAGGACGTCTTCTCGCACGCCCGCCTGTTGAGCCCGCTGACCCTGCTGCTGGCCGCCGAAGGCCTTCCGCGCCGCGACTGGCTCGCGGGCGCGCCGATGGCGGCCACCGCGCTGCGCCTCGGGCTGACGCACGCCGCGCACCTGCTCCGAATCGTGCGCGCCTTGCACGCCGGTGGGTGATACACTCTCCCTGTATGACCAACCGCCGCCAGTTTCTCGGGTCCGCCGCCGTGGCTTCGGCCGCGCGCCCGGCCGCCAACATCGTGCCCCTGCGCACGCACGAATGGTTTGGAGACCGGGTCGAGAATTTCGAATTCCCGAAAGGATGGCAGATCGACGTCCGGCACATGAAGGGCTGGCAGACGCCGGTGCTGAAGCCGGAAGCGGTGAAGGCCGCCATCGAGAACCCGGTGGGAACCCCGCGGCTGCGCGAAATCGCCGCCGGCAAGAAGACCGTGGCCATCGCCTTCGACGACCTCACCCGCCCCACGCCCACCTACGACGTGGTTCCGCACGTCGTCGCCGAGTTGCGCGCCGCCGGCATCCGCGACGAGAACATGCTGTTCGTCACCGCCTACGGCTGCCACTACCAGATGAACGGCATGGAGGTGGAGAAGAAACTGGGCACGGAAACGGTGCGCCGGCACCCGTGGATCAACCACAATATCTGGGAGAACCTGGTCGACCTGGGCACGACTAAGGCGAACAACCGGATCTGGGTCAACACCTACTATCACAAGGCCGACGTCAGGATCACGCTGAGCGGGTTGAAGGCCCACGGCACGCCCGGCTACGGCGGCGGGCCGAAGCTGATCCTGCCCGGCGTCAGCGGCATCCAGACCATCCGCTACATGCACCAGACCATTCAGCAGAGCCGCCGCCCGCGCCAGGATTCGAGCGGCGTGCCCATCTTCAGGGTCTGGGAGAACGAGCAGCGCCAGGACATGATCGAGGCCGCGCGGAAAGTGGATGTTCACTTCAGCGTGCAGATGGTCTACAACCAGGACCGGAAACTGGTGCACGTGGTGGCGGGCGACGTGGTCCGCGCTCATCATCGCGCGGCGCGTTACGCCGTCAATCACCTGGCCACCGAATACGCCAAAGACGCCGACGTCGTGGTGATCAACGCCTATCCAAAGGGCTCGCAACTGCACGAGCACTTCGGCTGGGGTTCGCGCGGCCTGAAGGAAGGCGGATCGGTCGTGGTCATAAACCAGAATCCGATGGGCGAGTTCGTCTGGCACTACATGGACGAGGCCGGGTTCAACAAGGGCGGCTCCTTCTTCGCGCAGCGCGACGCGCGGCGGCGGCGCTACGCGCAGGCCGGCCAGGTGCTGCTCTACTCCCAGTATCTGCAGCGGCGCGAACTCGACAACCTGTACTTCCCGCCCGAGACCGTGGGCCTGCGCGCCTGGAGCGACGTGGTCGAGCGGCTCAAGAGCAAGCACAAGGGCGACGTCAAGGTGGCGCTCTATCCCTACGTCGGCATCCAGCACGGCCCGGCGACGGTGGACATCCCGGATTCCGAGTGTTGATACACGGGGAACGTCGCGCCTGTCCCCACGTTCCCTGGGGCCTGCGATAGAATC
>JAUYBU010000047.1 GCA_030693045.1 Bryobacterales bacterium
TACGCCTCTGACCTTCGACGCGCCGGGCGAGTATCACGGCCACGTCCTGGCCAGGTATTGGGACAAGGACGGCCACCTGTGGGTGTGCAGCATGCGCCATGCGGGAGTGGTCTATCCCGCGGACACGCCCATCGTCGCGCACGGAAAGATGGTTAAGGTCGGGACCAAACTGCTGGAACGGGGCGAGACCGGATTTGAAGGCCACATGGAAGAGAACGGCGAAGCGCACCTGGATCACATCAACTTCCCGTACAACGCGGGCGACGTGCTGCTGATTGCCAGCGAGGGTTTCGGCGCCAACAAGATCGAACCGGTGCTCACCTGGGACTGGAAGGCCAATCCCAAGTACGACTCGCGGGTGCAGGGCATCGGAATCACCAACGTTCAGCTCAAGACGTCCAACGGTTACTCGCCGCACCTGTTTCCGGAATACATCACCGACTGGGCCTACTACTACGGCGCCGCGCCGCGTCCGGGCTTCATGGGCCGCGTTCTGGTCGCCGAAGACGGCACCCGCGCTCCCTATTGGCCCACCAGCCCGAACAGTTTCGGGGGGCAGATCAACGCGTCGGGAAACGGCGACCTGCCGGGCGACATCTACCGGCTGATCGGCGGCGTGGTGCTCCGCCGGAAAGGTGAAACACCGCTGTATGCCGGCTACCTGGCCAGCGCGTTCCTGTTACCGAAGGGCAGCAACAATAACCGTGTTGTGGCGCCGGGATCGGAGGACCTGTTCGGCCCCGCGGGCCTGAAGGGGCGGCTGTTCCTGGTCGGCATTCGTCCGGGCGCACTGTATGAGACCGGGACGGTGTTCGTTCCGGTGGCGCAGATCGACCCGGTCCTGCCGGCGACCGTTCGCGCGGCGCTGGAATACCCCGACGGCCGGCGCCTGACAACTTCCGGCAAAGGGGACGCCTCGGGCAGTTACGCCAGCACGGACCGCTTCACACTGGACGTTCCCGGCGTGTACCGTTTCCAGATTGAGGCGGATTGGGAGGGTCACAAGGGCGTGATGCCCGGCTTGCCGCCCCAGGGCGGCGAGATCTACGTCGTCGAGAAAAATCGTCCGCGGAATGTGCAGGGACTCAGGCTCGATCTCCCCGAGGAATCCACCTTCTCGGCCACCGGAGGCCTGCGCGTGACCGGGACCAGCACGGCGCAGACGGTGCGCTACGCCGCCGTAATCCCAGGCTGCGTGCTCGATCAGGGCACGGTCGAGGTGAGGAACGGGCGCTTCGAGTACTTCTTCGATCCCAAGGTGATGAACTACCGGACTTCGACCTACGACGTGGCGAACCGCAACACGGGCACGCCCGAAATCAAGGACGTGGTGCACCTGACGTTTTTCTCGAAGGAGGCTGCGCCCAGCGGCGGCGACTACCACGACTTCGTGCGGCTGATTCTGCGCGGCAATCGCGCCTTCTACACCAAATAAAAAATGCGTCAGCCTGGTGTGACCCCTTTGATTTTGGGACAGACAGGTGAGCGGGGGGACACGCCTGTGTCCCGGGGCGGGCGATGGTTTCCGTAAGATTAGCCCGGAGTGTCCCCAGATCCTGGCTGTCCCGAAAAAGGGGCCATGCCAGGCTGACGCATTTTCAGGTGGTTTAGCATGGAGAGGTGATGAACCTCTTCACCTTTGGAGTCGTGGCGGCGGTTGCGGCTGGCATGCCGGCCCAGCTCGACCAGATCATCGAGCAGGCGATACAGGAAGATCGGATCCCCGGGGCCGTGCTTCTGGTGGGTCATCGGGGCCAGGTGGTCTACCGGAAAGCATACGGGCGGCGGTCGCTGGAGACGGACGAGCCGATGACCGCCGACACGATCTTCGACGCCGCTTCGCTAACCAAGGTGGTGGCGACAACGCCGTCGATCATGAAGCTGTTTGAAGAAGGCAAGATCCGGCTGAACGATCCGGTCACCCGCTACCTGCCGGCGTTTCAGGACGGCAAGAGCGACATCACCGTCCGTCACCTTTTGACGCACTTCTCGGGCCTGCGGCCGGATCTGGATCTGGAACCCGCCTGGAGCGGCTATGAGACGGGGATTCAGAAAGCGCTTATCGACCAGCCCGCCGGGCCGCCCGGCGTGCGCTTCGTCTACAGCGACATCAACTTCATCCTGCTCGGCGAGATGGTTCGCCAATTGAGCGGGCAGACGTTGCCGGACTACGCGCGCGAGAAGATTTTCGAGCCGCTGAGCATGCGGGAGACCATGTTCCGCCCTTCGGAATCTTTGCGCGGGCGCATTGCGCCGACCGAGCGTCTGGCGGGCGCAAGCGAGTCGCTGCGCGGCGTGGTTCACGATGAGACGACGCGCTTCATGGGCGGCATCGCCGGCCACGCAGGCCTGTTCACGACCGCCGACGACCTGGCGAAGTTCGCCGAAATGATGATCAACCGGGGCGAACGCGACGGCGTGCGCGTTCTTAGTTCGGCGACCGTGCAAAAGTTTACAACTCCGCAATCGCCCGCCGACCAGCCAATCCTGCGCGGCGGCGGCTGGGACATGGATTCCGCCTACTCGAGCAACCGCGGCGAGCTGTTTCCCATCGGCTCGTTCGGGCACACCGGATTCACGGGAACGTCGCTGTGGATCGATCCGGTGTCGAAAAGCTACGTGGTGCTGCTGGCCAACAGCGTGCACCCGCAGCGCCGGCCGCCCATCACTTCGCTGCGCGGCCGCGTGGCGACGGCCGCCGCCGCGGCGCTGGGCATCGACCTCGCCGGAGTGGCCCTGACCGGCTACAACGAGACCATCGTCGGGGCCGGCCTGCGGCGCGCCGTGAACCGCAACGTGCAAGCGCTGACCGGACTGGATGTACTGGCCGCCGAGCGATTCGCCCCGCTGGAAGGCAAGCGCGCCGGACTCATCACCAACCACACCGGGCTGGACCGGGATGGCCGGCGCAACATCGACGCGATGATCGAAGCGGGTGTGAATCTGACCGCGCTGTATTCGCCCGAGCACGGCATCGGCGGGCGCGAAGACCGCCAGGACATCGGCGATTCCAGGGACTCCAAGACCGGCATTCCCATCTACAGCCTGTATCAGGGAGAGAATCGCAAACCCAGCGACCAGATGCTGCGGCAGGTGGATCTGCTGGTGTTCGACATCCAGGACGTTGGCGCGCGCTTCTACACCTACATGTGCACCATGCGCAACGCGATGATCGAGGCGGCGCGTCTCAAACTTCCGTTCTGGGTGTTGGACCGGCCCAACCCGATCACCGGCGTGCGGGTGGAGGGCCCGATGCTGGACCGCGACCTGCACTCGTTCGTCGGGTGCGTGGATCTGCCCCTGCGTCACGGCATGACGCTGGGCGAGATCGCCCGCATGATCGACGCCGAGGAGAAACTGGGCCTGGATCTGCACGTGATCGCGATGAAGAACTGGCAGCGCGGCGACTGGTTCGACGCGGCCGGGCTGGCGTGGACCGATCCCTCGCCCAACCTGCGCAGCCTCAACGCGGCCATCCTCTACCCCGGCGTGGCCATGCTGGAGGCGTCCAGGAACTACTCGGTGGGCCGCGGAACCGATGCGCCCTTCGAGCAGATCGGCGCCGACTGGATCCGCGGCCCCGAACTCGCCTCCTACCTCAACGCCCGCTACATTCCGGGCGTGCGGGTCTACGCCACGCGCTTCCGCCCGGCCAGCTCCAACTTCGCGGGAAAAGAAATCGAGGGCGTCCGTTTCGTCCTCACGGACCGCGAGGCATTCAATTCGGTGCGATTGGGAATGGAGTTGGGCGCGGCGCTGGAGAAGCTCTACCCAGGCAAAGTGCCGTGGGATGCCAACCTCAGGCTGATTGGCAGCCGGGCGCTGGCCGAGGCATTGCGTTCCGGCCAGGACCCGCGAGCGCTGGTGGAGAAGCTCGAACCGGATCTGCGCCGGTTCCTGGAACGCAGGGCGCGGCACCTGCTGTACCGTTAGGACCGCTCCCCTGCCCAAAGGGCACCCAGTCGCGGCTCAGTCACTAATGGGCGCGTTTGCGGTCGGCTACTGAGCCGCGACCGTCAGGGAGCGGTCGGCTACGACGAGCCGGCCGATCTGGCAGCCGTCGAGATCTTGGCCTTGCCGGCTGGGGGCTTGTCTCGCTTGCGGGCTTCCGCAAGCCAGGCGGGCGGCCTGCCCCGGCGTTTCCCGTGGCTGCGCGCCAGCCGTTCCAGACTTATGATCGCTTCCTCAATCTGTTCCCGTTCCTGGCGCAATTCAGCCAGAATCTTTGCCACGTCCATGGGTCGCTCCCAATAAAGAGTCCCACCCGCATCTCGTTCCAAATTCAGAACGGATCTGGGACTCATCCTCATTCACTTGCTGTTGTACCCTATTTCGTCAAAGATTTCAATAGCCCTGTTCCGTTTTCGGAACAAAACACAGTACGGGGGTACCCCGGATAAAGTCCGTGGTACCCCCGCCGACCCCGGGCTCAGGCCAAATTCTTCCGCTTCCAATGAAAATAGAACGGCAATCCGGCGAAAACCAGCGCTAACCCGACCAGGGATTCCCTGGGCGAGTCGATCAACGTGGAAATCGTGAGGGCCGCCGATGCCAGCACGAACAACGCCGGCACCCAGGGGTAGCCCAGGGTGCGGTAGGGCCGCGCCAGGTCCGGACGCTTGATCCGCAGCACGATGACGCTGGCGGTAGCCATGCCGTAGAAAATCCAACTGGCGAAGATGACGTAGGTGAACAACTGCTCGTAGCGCCCGCTGAGCGCCACCAGCGACGCCCAGCCGCTCAGCAGCAGAATCGACACGCCGGGCGTGCGGTACTTGGGATGGACGCGGGCCGCCGGCCCGAAGAAATAGCCGTCCACGGCCAGCGCGTAAGGCACGCGCGATCCGGAAAGGATCGATCCGTTCAAGGCGGCGAAGATCGAGATCATCGCCGCCACGCTCACCGCCGAGGCGCCGTTCTCACCCAGAATGCGGCGCATCATCTCGGCGGCCACGCGGTCGCTGCGCGCCACTTCCGGTCCCGGGAGCACATAAAAATAGGCCAGGTTGGTCACCAGGTAAACCACAATGACGACCAGGGTTCCGGCGATCAGCGCGATGGCTAGGTTTCGTTTCGGGTTGCGCACCTCGCCGGCGACCATGTTGACGTTGTTCCATCCGTCGTAGGCCCAAAGAGCGGCCACCAGGGCGGCAAAGAACCCGGCCACGCCGCCGGAGGTTGGAACGCCGGCCGAGAAATTGGCCACGCTTCCATGGCCCGAGAACAGGCCGATCAGCACGATCGCCAGGATCAGGCCGATTTTGACGGCCGTGGCGGCCACCTGCACTCCGCCGCCGATGCGTACGCCCAGATAGTTCACGCCGGCCAGAAACAGAATTACGCCGACCCCGGCGAACTGCCCGTAGCGGACCTCCAGCGGCATCCCGCCGGCGCCGATCGGAAGCGGCACGCGGAAAGCAACGCTCTCCAATTGCGGAAGGAAATTCGCCAGGTAATAGAAGAAGCCGGTCGCCAGAGTGGCGATGGAACCGCCGCGCGCGACCCAGAATGTGGCCCACCCGTACAGGAAGCCCCAGACAGGTCCGTAGGCTTCCCGCAGGTAGGCGTACTCGCCCCCGGTTTCCGGCATCGCCGCGGCCAGTTCCGCGTAGCTGAGCGCGCCGAACAGCGACAACACGCCGCCAGCGATCCACACCAGGAAGACCATCTCGGGCGAGCCGACGCGCAGGATCATGGTCTTCGGCACCAGGAAAATGCCGCTGCCGATGATCGATCCAACCACTACCGCCGAGGCGGCCCAGACGCCCAGGTCGCGGCGCAGTCCCGCGCCGTTCGCGCTACTCATTAGACGCCTCCGCCGGGCCCGCCGCCACCGACACCAGCCACCCCACCGCAAAGGTTACGGTGGAGCCGATCAGCACGTACCAGGTCCAGGCAATGGGTGTGAAGAATTTGACGTAGAGAGTGACCGCCAGGCCGGCCAGCATGCCCGCCATGGCTCCGGCCTCGACCGCGCGCCGGCTCAGGCGGCCGAGAAGAAACACGCCCAGCAGCGAACCGTAGAGGATGGAGGCGATCGAGAGCCCGGCCTCCAGCACCGAGCCCCAGTGCCGGGCCACCAGGCCGACGGCGAACAGCACCACGCCCCACAGAATGGTGGCGTAGCGCGCCAATTTCAGATAATGGGATTCGTTTCTACTGAACCCGCGCTTTTCGCTCATCGGGCGGTAGAAGTCCATGATGGTGGTGGAGGCCAGCGAGTTGAGCGCGGCGCTCAGGTTGGACATGGCGGCGGCCAGGATGGCGGCAATCACCAGGCCGGCGACGCCCGGCGGCAGGTTGTTCCAGACGAACGACGGATAGATGCGATCGGCGGGCCGGGGCGGGGCCAGGCCGGCGTCGCCGTAATAGACGAACAGGATCACCCCGATCAGCAGGAACAGGCCGAACTGGAAAAAGATCACGATCCAGCTTCCGAACAGCGCCGCGCGGCTCTCGCCCTGGCTCCTGGCGGCGAGCAGCCGCTGCACCATCAATTGCTCGGTGCCGTGGCTGGCAGTGGTGAGGAAACAGCCGCCGATGACGCCGGCCCAGAAGCTGTAGGGCCGGGTGAAGAACTCCGGCGACAGGCTGAATCGGAAATCGAATACGCGGAACTTGCCGGCGGCGCCGGCCACCGCCGCGACATGCTCCCAGCCTCCGGGGATCTTATCGAGGATCACGAAAAAGCTGAGCATCGCGCCGCCGACGTAGAGAAACATCTGGACCACGTCGGTCCAGATCACGGCCGTCATCCCGCCTTCGAAGGTGTAGAACAGGGTCAGGCAGACGATCAGGACGATGGAGGCCACCTCGCCGGTTCCGAGAACGACGGAGATGACGATGGAGATGGCAAACACGCGCACGCCCTCGGCCAGGGCCCGGAGCAGCAGGAAGGTGCCCGCGGTGAGCTTGCGGATGCGCTGGCCGAAACGGCGCTGCATCAGCTCATAGGCGGTGTACATTTCGCCGCGGAAGTACTGCGGCAGGAACAGGGTGGAGATGACCAGGCGCGCCGCCAGGTAGCCCAGGACCACTTGCAGGAAGCCGCAGTTGCCGGCGAACGAGAGCGCCGGCGTGCCGATAACGGTAAGCGTGCTGGTCTCGGCCGAGACGATCGAGAAACCGATGGCCCACCAGGGCGTTTTGCGCCCGCCCAGGAAGTAGTCGCGGAGCGTTTTCTGGGAATGGCGGAACCGCGCCCCGAACCAGGTAATGCCGACCAGGTACGCGCAAATGACGGCAAGGTCCAGGTAGCGCATGGGAAAGGGGGATTGTAACATGTCTTAAGATGCGCATCCGGCCGGGAACAAGCGGCGGGGCGGCGGCATCTAATCGCCAGATGAGAGTAGGACATAGGCTAGACAGGTTCTGGCGGGGTGAATCTGTTTTGGCCGGGTGGACGCAGGGTGGAGCTTTTTTGGCCGGTTTGACCGGGTGGACCTTGCGGGCAACTCTTGGACTGGGATATACTCCGCAATTGCACGTTCCTTGATTTTTTTGGGTTGAGCGCCGGACGCGCGGGCGCGGGACGGCTCAACCACCAAAGGGCAACACATGAAAGTGGTTCAGGAGGCCAGAGTGCTGGTTCAACGATCAAAGGCATTCGTCGGAGTTGTTTTGGCAACGGTTCTCGTGGTTGGAGCCTGGGCTCAGGCGCCGCCGCAGAAGAACTACAAGGACCGGGCCGAGTACGAGCTTTACGTTTGGATCCTGAAGGAGACCAACGGGCAGAAGAAGCTGGAGCTGCTCAATCAGTGGAAGGAGAAGTATCCGACCACGGATTTCAAGGCCGAGCGGCTGGGGCTTTACCTGGTGATCTACCAGGGATTGAACAAGGGGCCGGAGATGCTGGCGACGGCCAAGGAGATGGTCGCCGCCGACCCCAAGAACATGCAGGCGCTGTACTGGGTGGCTATCTTCACGCT
>JAUYBU010000069.1 GCA_030693045.1 Bryobacterales bacterium
AACCTGGAGCAATTCATCGATGCCGTTCGAGTTGCCGCCAGTTCCTGGGCGGTCCCAATTCTGATCGTGTTCTGTCCCGATTCGACGGCGTTCTCATTCGATGACCTCTCCGCCTTGAGCGCGGTCCACACGGTGGCCCCCGCGGAACTCCTGGGGCTTTACCCGGTTGCGGAAATTCACGATCCGCACTCGGATGAACTCGGGCGCATTCCCTACACGCCGCTGTTTTTCGCCGCGCTGGGGACGCTTGTGGCGCGCAGGATCCACGCGCTTCGGAAGACCCCTTTCAAGGTGATCGCGCTGGACTGCGACGACACGCTCTGGCGCGGCGTCTGCGGCGAGGACGGTCCCGAGGGAGTGATTGTCGACCCGCCGCGGCGCGCGCTGCAGGAGTTCATGGCCGGCCAGCACGACGCCGGCATGCTGCTGTGTCTGGCCAGCAAGAACAACGTCGAGGACGTGATCGAGACCTTTCGCGCGCATCCGCAAATGCCGCTTCGCCTGGAGCACTTCGTCTCGCACCGCATCAACTGGGATTCGAAAGGCCACAACCTGCGCGGGCTGGCCGAAGAATTGCAGCTTGGGCTGGACTCGTTCATCCTGGTCGACGACAATCCCAAGGAATGCAGCGAGGCGAATTCCGCCTCTCCCGGGATACTGGCGCTCACGCTGCCCCCGGTCGAGGATGCGATTCCGCAATTCCTGAGGCACGTCTGGGCTTTCGACCGCTTGCGGGTCACCGGCGAAGACCGCCGCCGCGCGGCCATGTACGCGGTCGAGGCGGAGCGCCACCGGCTGGAACGGCAGTCGGCCAGCTTCGCGGATTTTCTGCGCTCGCTCGATCTGGATGTGCGCATCGAGCCGATGACGCCGGACCAGTTGCCCCGCGTGTCGCAGTTGAGCGAGCGCACCAGCCAGATGAACTTCACCACCCTCCGGCGGACGGAAAGCCAGGTCCAAGAGTTCCTGCGCGCCGGCGGCGAGTGCCTGACGGTCACGGTGGCGGACCGGTTCGGCAGTTACGGGCTGACCGGGGCCATGCTGTTCACGCGCGACGCCGGGGCGCTTCTGATCGACACGTTCGTGGTCAGTTGCCGCGTGCTGGGCCGGGGCGTCGAGCACCGCATGCTGCGGCACTTGGGCGAGATGGCCTGCCAGGGCGGGTTGAAGAGCGTCGACGCGCCGTTTGCGACTTCGCCCCGCAACCGTCCGGCGCTGCTGTTTCTGGAAAGCGTGGGGAGCCAATATCAGGAAGCGCGCGAGGGCGGCCTGAGCTTCCGGTTCCCGGCCGAAGATGCCGCTGCGCTCGAGTACCGGCCCGCGGACGCCAGGCCGGCCCGGCCCAACCCGCCGCCGGCGGATGCGGTGGCGCGTACGGTGCGCGCCGATTACCAGCGCATCGCCCGAGACCTCTGCACGGCGGAAGCGATTCTCGAACGGATCGAGGCGCGCCGGCGGAGGGGACCGGCGCGTACTCCCACGGCCGCGCCCCGCACCGAACTCGAGCGCGAGTTGTGCGACATCTGGGCGGCGCTGTTGGGAGTGAACGCGGTGGGCGTCGACGACAATTTCTTCGATCTGGGAGGGCACTCCCTGCTTGCCATCCAATTGCTCGCGCGGGTGCGCCAGCGGTATGGCGCCGAGCTTTCGCTGGAGGTGGTCTACTCGGGCGAGTTCAGCGTCGCCGAATTGGCGCGCGCCATCGAACGCAAGGAGATCGAACAGGTGGGCGCGCGCGGCTACGCCGATTTGCTGAACCAGATCGAAAATCTCACGGACGACGAAGTGCGGGCGCTGCTGGCGCGGGAAGATCCCTCGGGCCAGGTGTGATTATGCGAATCCTGCTCGCCACCAGCGCCAGTTACGTTCCGCCACGTGGCGGCGCGACGCGCGCCAATCTGGCGTGGCTGGATCGGCTTGCCGCGGCGGGCCACCAGTGCCGCGTGGTTTGCGCGACGCTTCCCGATTCGGCCGGCAAGCGCGAGCAGATGCGCCAGGAGGGCGTCGCGGACGTCCAGGCGCGCGACGGCGTGGAACGCTCGGTGCGCGGCGCGATTGCGATCACCGCCGTCGAAGACCCGGCGCGGCGCGTGCGAACGCTGGGCGACGAGGTCCGCGCGTTCCATCCCGATTGGGTTCTGGTTTCCTCCGAAGACGTGGGTCACGGTCTGCTGCAACAGGCGCACGACGCCGCGCCCGGCCGCGTCGTGTTCCTGGCTCACACACCGCAATTCTTTCCCTTTGGCCCGGAGAGCTGGAACCCCGACCCGGCGGCGGCGCGCCTGGCGGCCCATGCGGCGGCCATCGTGGTCATCGGGCGGCACATGGCGGGCTACATCCGCGAGCATCTGGGGCGGGATGCCAGCCTGATTCACCCGCCCATTTACGGCGCGGGTCCGTGGCCCCGGCTGGCGCGGTTCGACGACGGCCTGGCAACCATGATCAACCCGTGCGCGGTCAAAGGCGTCGACCTGTTCGCGGCGCTCGCCGCGCGGTTGCCGGAGGTGCGTTTCGGCTGGGCGCCCGGATGGGGCACGACCTCGGAAGACCGCCGCAGGCTGGCGGGGCTGCCGAATGCCGAGCCGCTGCCCAACGCGCGCACCATCGACGGCCTGCTGGCGCGCACGCGCGTGCTGCTGATGCCGTCGCTGTGGTACGAAGGCTTCGGGCTGATTGTGGTCGAGGCCATGTTGCGCGGAATTCCAGTGATCTCGAGCGAATCGGGCGGGTTGCTCGAGGCCAAGATGGGAACGCGGTT
Organism: Bryobacterales bacterium; assembly: GCA_030693045.1. Classification (GTDB taxonomy): domain Bacteria; phylum Acidobacteriota; class Terriglobia; order Bryobacterales; family Bryobacteraceae; genus JACQZT01. Next base: position 2,759 of record JAUYBU010000069.1, read on the forward strand.
TGCGATCCCCACGCCGCCCATCGAACGCTACCAGCCAATATTCGACGATCGCGGCATGCCGCGGCCCGTTCTGCCGCCGCTGGACGCCGGGCCATGGGTCGAGGCGATGTCGACTCTGCTCGCCGACCGCGCGGTCTATGAGCGGGAATCCGCCGTCTCCCGCGACCGGGCGGCGCAGTTTGTCGCGAGGATCGACCCTGACGCACTCGATAAGTTACTAAGTGACTTACTAAGTCACTTACAGCCCGCGGGCCGTCTGCGAATCCTGCTGGCGCAGAACTCGATGTACTATCCGGCGCACGGCGGCGGCGACAAGTCCAACCGCCTGCTGATCGAGGCTCTGGCCGCGCGGGGTCACGAATGCCGGGCGGTGGCGCGCATCAGCGAGTTCGGCGCCGGGCCCGAGCGCCGCTATGTCGAGGAGTTGGCCCGGCGAAACGCGGATGCGGCGGCCGCGAACGGCGTGGTCCGCTTCCGCCGAAACGGCGTGGATGTCGCGGTGGTCGCCAACGCGCCAATGCGCGATTCCCTGGCGCGCGAAATCGAGTCGTTCCGCCCCGGCATCATTCTTACCTCGACCGACGACCCCGCGCAGATGCTGCTGGAAGTCGCCCTGCGAGCGCCGGAAGCGCGCGTGGTCTACCTGGTGCGCGCGACCCTGGCGGTCCCCTTCGGACCCGACTGCGCCTTCCCGAGCGCAACCAAGACGGACCAGATCCGGCGGGTAGACCGCATCGTGGGCGTCAGCGAATACGTTGCCGCATACGTGCGGCGGCACGGTGGAATGGAGGCCGCGCACGTTCCGATTTCCCCGCTGGATGCGGGGCCGTGGCCTGAACTCGGCCGCTTCGAAAACGAGTTTGTGACCATGGTGAATCCGTGCGCGGTGAAGGGCATTTCCATCTTCCTCGCGCTGGCCGACGCAATGCCCGACGTCGCCTTCGCGGCCGTTCCCACCTGGGGAACCAATGAGCGCGACCGCGCGGCGCTGGCGGCCCGGCCAAACGTGCAGGTGCTGGCCGCGGCCGACGACATCGACCGGTTGCTCGAACGGACGCGCGTGCTGCTGGTTCCGTCCTTGTGGGCCGAAGCGCGTTCGCGCATTGTAGTCGAAGCCATGTTGCGCGGCGTGCCGGTGGTCGCTTCCAGCGTCGGCGGCATTCCAGAAGCGAAGATGGGCGTGCCCTATCTGCTTCCGGTCCATCCAATTGCGCACTACCAGCCAAGCCTGGACGAGCGGATGGTGCCGGTGGCTGAAGTTCCCGAGCAGGATCTGACGCCCTGGCGCGGGGCGCTCGAACGGCTGCTTGGCGACCGCGGCCACTGGGAGGAGATTTCGCGCGCGTCCCGGCGCGCGGCGCTGGATTACGCCGGCGGTTTGAGCGCCGAGCCCTTCGAGACGCTGCTTCGGGAGACCGCGCGACAGCCGCTCAGACGCTCCGCCGCGCCTGCTCCGCCGACGGCGGCGATCGAGACCCTGTCGGGCGAACGACGCCGGCTGCTTTCGATTCTGCTGCGCCAGCGCGCCGGCGCGGCGGCCTGGTTTCCGGGCGCCGATTCTTCCCCGGACGTGCGCCTGTTTTGTTTCCCGCACGCCGGCGGCGGCGCGGCGGCGTTCGCGCGCTGGCAGTCCGCGCTGCCCTCGCGCTTCGGCGTTTGTCCGGTGCGTTTTCCGGGGCGCGAAAGCCGCGTAGCGGAAGCCCCGTTTGAAGATATGGCCGCGCTGGTGGATGCCCTGGCCAGAGTGATTCAACCGCTCGCGGACCGGCCGTTCGTCTTCTTCGGACACAGCATGGGCGCGGCGGTGGCCTTCGAGCTGGCGCGCCAGTTGCGGCGAGACGGGCGGCCGCTGCCGCTGGGTCTGATCGTCTCGGGCGCGCGCGCCCCGCAGTACCGCGCCGGCTGGACGCCCCCGGCTTCGCCGTCGGACCAGGAGTTCCGCGCGCAGTTGCGGCGGCTGGAAGGCGTTCCCCCCGAGGTCCTCGACAACGACGGCCTGATGCGAGTGCTGCTGCCGGTGCTGCGCGCCGACACGGCGCTCTACCGCAACTACGTCTATTCGGTCGAGCCGCCCCTCGATCTCCCCCTGCGCGCTTACGGCGGCGCGGCCGACCCGAACGTGCGCCAGGAGCACGTCGAGGCGTGGTCCTGCCAGACCACCCGCTCGTTTGCCGCTCGGATTTTCGACGGCGGGCACTTTTACCTGAATACGGCGCCGGAGTTTCTGGCGACACTGGCCGGCGATCTGGAGGCGCTCTGCTGAAGCCGGGCGAGGTCCACGTCTGGCGCGCGCCGCGCGGCGTCGCTCGGGGTGAGATCCTGGCCCGCTATTTGGGCGGCGTCCCCGAGCGGTTCGAGAAGGGCCCTCACGGAAAACCGCGCCTGGCCGGAGCGGACGGTTGGCTGCGGTTCAACCTTTCGCACTCGGGCGATGTGACGCTGCTTGCGGTGGCGCGAGATTCGGAAGTGGGTGTGGATGTCGAACGCATCCGGCCGGTGATCGAGATGCGCGCCATCGCGCGGCGCTGGCTCAGGCGCGACGACATCGCCGACGAACGGGAGTTCCTCCGCGCCTGGACGCGCCACGAGGCGATGCTCAAGGCGCTGGGCGTCGGGCTGTCGGGAACGGTTGAGAGCTTCGACGGGGTCGTCGCCGAGATCGACGCCGGCCCGGGCTACGCCGCCGCGGTCTCAGTCCTGGCCCCCCAAGTAAAATGCGTCAGCCTGGTATGGCCCCTTTTTCAAAAAGGGGCCATACCAGGCTGACGCATTTTATTTCGAGGTGCTACCATGGGGCGCATGCTTAAACTCGCAGCCTTGTCCCTCGTGTTTCTTACACTCGCGTGCGCCGCCGACCTCCCAAGCAAGAAGTGGCTGAACCTGGCGGCGCTCAAAACGATGGTCGCCGCCGCGGAAGCGGAAGCGGCGAAACGAAACGTACAGGTCACCATCTGCATTGTCGACGAAGGCGGCAACCTGCTGTTCCTCCAGAAGGCGGACGGCGCGGGTCTGAATACGATCCAGTTCGCCGAAAAGAAGGCCCGTTACGCCGCGCTCTACCGGCGTCCGTCCAAGTCCGCCGCCGACCAGCTCAAGGCCGGCAATCTCGCGGTTCTGGCCTTTCCCGACGGCTTTCCGAACCAGGGCGGGCTGCCGATTCAGGTCGACGGCCAGACCATTGGAGGCATCGCCTGCAGCGGGGCCGCCTCGGAAGTCGATGAAGCGATCTCGCAGGTCGCCATCGACGCGCTGTTGAAGAAGTAGCCGGCTATGGCGCGCCCAGGGGCGTCCCTTTGATGTAAGCCACGCCCTTGAACAACGCGACCAGTTCCTGGTCCCGGTCCGTGACCCGGACCAGACAGGTCGAGAGCCTCCGCGTCCGGGAGATCTCCTCGGCCGCGGCGGTCAGCGTGCCCGACTGCACCGCCTTGAACCAGGTGAGATCCGCCTGGCAGGCGACCGCGACAACTCCGTGAGAATTCGAAGCCACGGCGAACGCAAGATCGGCCAGAGTGAACAGCGCGCCACCCTGCAAAATCCCGATGCTGTTGAGATGGCGCGACTCGACCGTCATCTCGGCGCGGGCGAATCCGGGGCGCACTTCAACCACCCGGATTCCGTTCTCCCGCGCGAAACGGTCTCTTTCAAAGAACGCCGCGATACGCTCCGACTCGGGCGATTCCATCGAGCCTCCTCCTGCCGCCGTCATTCCTCCTCGCTATCCTCCCACGCGGCCCGCGCGCGAACCGCGCCGATCAGGAAGCGCATACCCTGGTTGTCGGAGGGGTTCAGCCAGAGCATGCGGTCGAAGATGCACCCGGCCTCCTCGAACCGGCCCAGGCGCCACAGGCACAATCCGAAACTCTGCATCGAGCGAAGCAACGGCCGGTTGTCGATCCAACCCCACGGCAGCAAGCCGTCGAAGCCTTCGCCGAGAGACAACTCGCCGATCCGAAGCCCCACCTCGTAATGCCGGATCGCGTCCTCGGGCCGGTGTTCGAAAATGAAGTTGCCGAGGTGGACGTGGGCGTCCACGCAGCGCAGATCCGCCTGGCACAGATCCATCAGGATCTTGTATGCCCCCTCGATGTCGCCCGAGTTCTTGAGGTCGTTGGATTCGGTGATCGGGTCGGAAAACGGATCTTCCGTATCCTGCCCGGGCAGCACCTGCTCCATCTCGAACTCCCGCCGCGGGCCGCGGGCGATGATGGGCTTGGCCCAATCCTCGATCGGCTCGCCTTCCTCGCCCCAGTAGTGGTTGACCGGATCCCACATGCCCCGCTCCTCGAGCCGGAGCGGCGTCAGCCTCAGTGCGGCCACGTCAAGCCGCGTGGACTCGATCTGGCCGGAGAGATAGGGGTGGCCGGCGTAGCTCCACTGCTTGACCGGCTTCACCACCGCGATCTCGCCGGGATACAAGTCCCAGAGCCCGGTCGCACGCAGCGTGATCTCGCGATCGGTGCCCAGCAGCCGGCAGCGCGCGGCCTTCTGCTTGACCGACAGAACGGCGAACTCGGCCAGACCACCCAGGTCGAGAGGGGCCGCGGCGGACCGTTGCCGGGATTTGCTCTCCCGAACACGAGCCAGCATCTCGGGTGGGAACGCCTCGAGTCCCATCC
>JAUYBU010000155.1 GCA_030693045.1 Bryobacterales bacterium
GGCCAGGCCCCGGCGGCCCTCCACGGCAAGAATCAGACTGGCGAGAACTTCCTTGGACTGGGGGGTCCAGAAGAGCGCTCCCGACGACGGAGTGGCCGAGAACGGGTTGTCCGTGAAACCGAAAATCGCGCAGTGGGGCAGCGGGAAAGCCGAGATCTCGGGCAGCGCCGGCGGTGGCACGGCCTCGGCTTCCGGCTCCGGCTCGGCCTTCGGGCCGTGGACAGGTTGCGGCTCCGCTTCCGGCTCCGGCTCGACTTCCGGCGGTGGCACGGCCTTCAGGCCGTGGGCCGGTTGCGGCGCGGGTTCCGGCGCAGCTTCCGGCTCCGGCTCGGCTTCCGCTTCCGGAGGTGGCTCGGCCTTCAGGCCGTGGGCCGGTTGCGGCGCAGGTTCCGGCGCGGCTTCCGGCGCCGGCTCCGCTTCCGGCGGTGGCTCGGCCTTCAGGCCGTGGGCCGGTTGCGGCGCGGGCTCCGGCGCGGCTTCCGGCGCAGGTTCCGGCGCGGCTTCCGGCTCCGGCGCGGCTTCCGCTTCCGGCGGTGGCTCGGCCTTCAGGCCGTGGGCCGGTTGCGGCGCCGCCCCGGCGGCCACCGTGATTTCCGGGCGGATGGAATCGAGGGTCCCGTTCTCCCGCCGGAAGAAAACCTCCGCGCGGCAGGGTTGCGACTTACCGCGCCGGAGCACCAAAGCCACCTGCCAGGGCTCCGGGAAGTGGTGGTCGAACAGCGCGGTGTCGGCAGAGGAAAAGAAGGAATCGCGGTACTTGGAGTGATACCAGCCAACCGGCCGCAGTCCGCCGGCCTCCTCTGCCAGAATCCGGCGCAGACATTCCTGGTCTCTTTCGGAAAGCTCGAAGGACGGCCCGTGGGCATGCTCGCACTGGATCGGGCGATAGCTCACAATGCAGACCCGGCCTTGCTCCCGGACGCCGAACAGCACGCCCCCCAGTTCCGGTCCACCCCAGGGCGCCTGCCGAAACCCCGCCATCGCCATCTCGACCAGCTCATCCAGGGCGGATAGCGGGAACTCGATGGTTCCGGGCCAGCCTCCGGCATCCCACTTGCCCAATGGCACCCCCGCGTAACTTGCCTCACAGGACATACTTCAGCTAATCCTCTTCAAATCCACAAACACGTCTTTCCCGCCTTCTCAGAGCTATGGTAATACGGGAGCCCGGAAGAGCGGGGCGTGATTACCGCAATTGGCTCTCTCTGTACCGTCCCGGGTTTCAGCGGCCCAGGTTCTCGTAGATCTTCAGGTTGGCGGTGGATGAGCCGATGCAGGCGATGTCGGGCCGTCCGTCGCCGTTGAGATCGACAACCGCGCAGGAGGCCGCCGCCACGCCGCCTACGTCGAGCGGATGGCGCACCCACTTGGTTCCGGCCTGGTCCTCGGCGGTGTATATGTAAACCGCCTCGCCGCCCTTGCCGCGGTCGCCGGCCAGGATTGCGTCGCGCCCGTCGCCGTACAGATCCACGGCCTGGATGGTGTGGCCCTCGACGAAGGAAGCGTCCAGCACTTGCCGCCGCCACGCGCCGCCTTCCTGGCGATACACCACCACCTGGTTGCCGTGCCAGGGCTCAATCGAGCACAGGAAGCGGCGTCCCGCCAGATGGCCCACGGCGACGTCGCTGGCGCCGGACTTGGGCCACGGCGCCGGATCGCCCTTGGTCAGCTCCGTGCGCGTCCACTTGCCGCCGGCGCCGAGATCGTAAACGTGGATGCCGACAAAACTGGCGGTGAGAATCTCATCGCGCCCGTCGCCGTCCCAATCGGTGACGTAGATGCCGTGCATGACGCCTTCGTTCTGGTCGCCGATCAAGATTCGCTTCCACTCGCCGTGGCGGTAGTAAACCAGCGGCGTGCGCCCGCGATAATCCGGACCGCCGGCGCCGGCGGCGGTGAGCGGCGCGTTGACCACCACCTTCTTGCCTGAACCGTCGATGTCGGCCACGCGGAAGCGGTGCGAGGTCGGCAGGCGGTCGATCTCGGTGACCGACCACGGTTCGCGCGGGTCGCCCTTGGGCTTCAGAACCGAGACGATGCCGGGACTGTTCTTCGCCTCGCTCGAAAAACCTTCGGCCAGCACCATCTGGATCGTGCCCTTGCCGGCCTCGCACACGGCGACGTTGATCATGCGCGAGCGGCCATCGGCGATGACGTGCCGCTTCCAGCCGGGATTCTCGTACCACACCAGCTCCGGCATGTTACTGCCCAGCGCGATGAGGTCCGGCTTGCCGTCGCCGTTCACATCGGCGGCGATTACCTGGTAGCCCCCCTTGAGATCGGTGGCGATGGTTTGTTCGCGGAACTTCGGTAGCGTGGCGGCGGACAAGGCTCCTCCAAAAATCGAAAACAGGCAGACGGCATTTCGCAGGCGCATCGTCTTGATTGTATCCGGTGTCGCGCGCTTCAGTATAATTCACTCGAAGAGGAGAACCCGGTATGGATCAGGACTTATCCCGCCGCACCTTTCTGGCAACCGCCGCCAGCGCCTCGCGCGTTGCCGGCGCCAGCGACCGCATCCGCCTCGGCATCATCGGCACGGGCGGCCGCGGGTCGTATCTGATGGGCTCCGCCAACAAGGCCGGCGGCATCCAGTGGGTGGCCGTGTGCGACGCCTGGGACGAGCGGCGCCGAAGGGCTAAGAAGTTGTCGGGCGAGGTGCCGGATTACGGCGACTATCGCCGATTGCTCGAGCGCAAGGACATCGACGCCGTGATCGTCGCCACCTGGGACAACACCCACGCGCAGATCGCCATCGACGCCTGCCAGGCGGGCAAGGACGTCTTCGTCGAGAAGCCCATGACCTCGATCGCCGAACAGGGTCCGCCCCTGGTGCGCGCCGTGCGCGAAACCAAACGCATCGTGCAAGTGGGCACCCAGCAACGCAGCATGGCCCACTTCATCGAGGCCAAGCAGCGCTTCATCGACAGCGGCCTCATCGGCCAGGTGCACATGGTGCGCACGGTGTGGAACGCCAACAGCGGCTATCTGTCGCCGGTGCCCGCCGGCATGGAGACCAAGCCCCAGAGCCTGGACTGGGAAGCCTGCCTGGGTTCGCTCCCCAAGATTCCCTGGGACCCCAAACGCTACTTCAACCGCTTCGCCTATTTCGACTTCTCCACCGGCGGGCAGACCGGCGGCCTGTTTGTGCACTGGGTGGACGTGGTTCACTGGTATCTCGGATTGCACAAGGCCAAGTCGGCGGTCGCGCTGGGCGGCATCTTCCAGCACAACGACGGCCGCGACACGGCCGACAACATCAACGCCATCGTGGACTATGACCAAGGTCTCAACGTGAGCTTCGAGGCGACCATCTCGGACATGATCCCCAAGCAGGCGGCCGACATCGTCTTCATGGGTACCGGCGGCCGGTTGTCGATCGTGCGCGGCGGCTATCGCTTCATCCCGGCGGCCAAGGGCGGCGAGGAGATCACCAGTCCCGGCTCGCCCGAGGAAGCTCACATGGCGAATTGGCTGGATTGCGTTCGCACGCGCAAGCAGCCCAATTGCGATGTCGTCGAGGGACACTACTCGGCCATGGCCTGCCACCTGTTGAACCTGGCCTACAAGACCCAGACCCGCGTCGCCTGGCGCAAGGAGTGGGAAGTATGAAGCGGCTCTTACTCGCTTTGCTGATTGTCGCGACGCCGCTGGCCGCGCAACCGGCCAAGCTCCGCGCGCTGATCTATTCCGGACGCAACAACCACGACTGGCGCACCACGACGCCGTTTCTCAAGAAGATCCTTCTCGACACCGGTCGCTTCGACGTTCGCGTCAACGAGGAGCCGGCCGGCAACTCGGCCGCCACCCTGGCGCCCTACGACGTGCTGGTGCTGGACTACTGCGGCGCGCGCTGGGGCGAGACGGCCGAGAAAGCCGTCGAGCGGTTTGTCGCCTCGGGCAAGGGCCTGGTGGTCTTCCACGCGGCCAGTTACCCGTTCGGCGACGCCCCCATTCTCGGCGATAACATGACTAACACCGGGAAGTTCGAACCGCCCTGGATGGAATACCGCAAGATGGTCGGGGCGTTTTGGTCGAAGGCGGAGAAGCCCATCACCGGTCACGGGCAGCGGCACTCGTTCAAAGTGAAGTGGACCCGGCCGGATCATCCCGTCGCGTGCGGTCTGGAGGAATCCTTCTGGGCCACCGACGAGCTGTATCACGGCTTCCGAATGATGCCCGGCGTCGAGGTGCTGGCCACCGCCTTCGACGACGCGAAATTCGGCGGCACGGGCAAGGACGAGCCCATCCTGTGGACCGTCCGCTACGGCCAGGGCCGGGTCTTCCAGCACGCGCTGGGGCATAACGTCGCGGCGTTGCAGGAGGCCGGCTTCAGGGCCTCGTTCGCGCGCGGCGCCGAGTGGGCCGCCACCGGTTCGGTGAGCCCGCCGGCGTCGGGGAAACCCAAAACGCGCCTGCTGGTTGTGACCGGCGGACACACCTACGACACCACCTTTTACACGCTGTTCGACCACCCCGACCTGGCCTGGGACCACGCCACGTCCAACCGCGCGGCATTCAAGAAGGATGTCCGCGACAACTACGACACGGTCCTGCTCTACAACATGGAGCAGGAACTGAACGAGGCGGAACGGAAGAACTTTCAGGACTTTGTCGAGGCCGGCAAGGGCGTCGTGACGCTGCACCATGCCGCCGCCAACTACAACGCCTGGCCCTGGTGGTACGAGCAAATCTCCGGCGTCAAGTACTTTCTAAAGCCGGAAGGCGGCCGCCCCGGCTCCACTTACCGGCACGACATCGAGTTATTCGTCACGCCCGCGGCCAAGCACCCCGTGGCGGGCGATATCGGACCGATGCACCTGACCGATGAGGGCTACAAAGGCATGTGGATCTCGCCCAAGGCTCAGATCCTGTTCACCACCGATCACCCGGACGCCGACAAACCCTCGGTCTGGACCATGCCCCACGAAAAAGCGCGCCTGGTGACCATTCTGCTGGGCCACGACAAGCTGGCGCACGCCAACGACGGTTTCCGCAAACTGGTCAAGAACGCGATCGACTGGACCGCCGGAAAGTAGGGGTCCAATACCTTCGGCTCTACTCGCTCGCGCCGCATCGCGCGCCCCATCCCCCGCCGCTCAAAAGGTAGTAAGTATGATCGCCGACCGCCGCGACCGTAAGTCCGCTCCTCCCTGCTCGCAAAACCGTGTCTTTGCAGCAAGAGCGGCCTCTCGTCTAGGTTGAAACACTGAAATCGGCGATCCTGCGCGGACGTCGCGGCCGGCGACGGCATATTGACTCCGCCGAAACTCTCTTCCCTAATAGAAGGAGATTGACAATGCAGGATGGACGAGTTTCTGCCGCAACCAGCCGGAGTTCGCGCGTACCGGGGGGCGGAGTGCGGAGAATTGTGAGGACTGCCATGGGCGACAGAAGGAGCCAATCGGGTAGGAAAGGTTTCGTCGCGATTACCACCGCGGTGATGCTCATCGGGCTGCTGGCCTTTGCCGGACTGGCGATCGACATCGGCTACTTGGAATTGACGCGCCGGCGCGCGCAGGTAGCGGCGGATGCGGCGGCGATGGGGGCGGGACTGGAGGCCCAGCGCGGCGGCACTGAGGCCGTCCTCGAAGAGGCCGGGCGGGCCGATTCGGCCCTCAACGGCTTCACCCATGGCCGCGACTCGACGACCGTCACCGTAAACCACCCGCCGTTGACCGGCAGGCTGGCCGGCAGCAGCAGGGCGGTGGAGGCGGTGGTGACGCGCAGCGTACCAACATTCTTTCTGGGAGTGATCGGACAGAACGGCGCTACGGTTCGGGCGCGCGCGGTGGGCACGGTGGGCGCGGGAACCGCGTGCATCTTCGCCCTGAACAAGCACCTGAGCGGAGCGATGACTATCAGCGGCAGCACGGTGCCGACCGCTTACTGCGACGCCCTGGTATCCTCCGACTCCGAGACCGCCTACAACATGAACGGCGGCTCAAGGCTGGACATGGGAAACCACGCCAGGGTCGGAACGGTTGGGGGCTGGTCGCCGGAACACCCGAATGTGTGGGACATCATCGACAACCGCCAGGTGGACCCGGAGCACACGATCGACCGCGGCGATCCGCTGGCCCACGTTGTGGCGCCCACGCCGGGAAGTCTGCCCGTACAATCGGGCAATCAGACCGGAGTCCAGCCCAACACGACGGTTGCGTTGAACCCCGGCGTTTACTGCGGAGGGATGGATATTAAGGGCACCGCGAACCTGGCGCCTGGGGTCTACATCCTGGCCGGCGGCGGCCTGACTACCAACGCCTTGGCCGTCATCATCGGCACGGGTGTGACCATCTACAACACATCCAGCACCGGCTGGGGCTGCCCGGGGGGCTTCCGTGCGCCTGACGAGATCAGCATCAACGGCGGAGCGACGCTGGCCATCAGCGCCCCGACCGACGGCGCGCTGGCCGGCATGGCCTTCTTCCAGGACCGGACGATCATCAGTACAGAAACTCAGAAGTTCAACGGCGGAGCGAACATGGTCATCGACGGCGCTATTTACTTTCCGAACTCCCCGATGCAGTTCACCGGAAGCAGCTCCAATTCCGGCTACACATACCTGGTGGCCGACACGGTCGAATTCACCGGGAATTCGACGTTGAGGAATAACACCAGTTCCCTCGCCCAAGGCTCGCCGCTGAGGGTTGTGGCGACGGTGGCCGAATGAGAAGGGGGAGAGGTATGCCGAACTCAAACCGTTCACCACGCATGCGCACCGGCCGGCGCCGCGGGAACGCAATGCTGGAATTCGCCCTTGTCTCCGCCGTGCTGACAATGGTCCTTTTCGGTGTGATGGACTACGGCCGGATCTTCGGGGCCGCCGAGCAGACCGCCAACGCCGCCAACGCGGGAGCGGCCTTCGCCGCGCTCAGCGTGGCCAACTCCGGGAACCTGACGGCCATCACCAACGCCGCGAGGGCGGACGCGCCGGAGGCAATCGGCATGACGGTGTCCACCAACTCTTTCTGTACCTGCACGTTTGGCGGGGAACCCATCAATTGCTCTTCAAGCTGCGTCTCCGGGTCCAAACGGGCCTATGTGCGGGTGTCCACGGCGCTGCCGTTCCAGACCCTGATTCAGTACCCGCTCCTTCCGGGCAGCACCACATTGCGCGCCAGCGCGATCGTGAGGATCCAGTGAAACCCAAGGACGCGAACAGGATGCTTCGGCCCGCCGGACGCGGGAGGCGGCAACGGGGCGCTTTCGTGGTGGAGGCGGCCCTGATAATGCTTCCGTTTCTGTTTCTGATCTTCGGGATCATCGAATTCGGCGTCGTCACCCGGGCGAATAACTTCGTTTCCTACGCCGCGCGCGAAGGCACGCGCTACGCGTCGGTGCGGGGCGCCGACAGCGGCGTTCCGGCGTCCGCTACCCAGATTTCGAACTTCGTCAAGGGCCACGCGGTAGGGCTGAATGCCTCCAACCTGACGGTCGCCACCACCTGGGTGCCCGACAATAAGCGGGGCAGTTCGGTCCGCGTTCAGGTCTCCTATTCGATGTCCGGGGTCACCGGACTGATCTTGCCGGGAATCATCCGGATGCGGAGCACTTCTCAGACCGTGATCTACCAGTAAGCCTCCCCGGCCCGCCGCCAATCTGCCCGCCGCGGGAGCGTTGCGCTCTGTCCGCGCGGCTGGTCCGGCAACGCGCTGTCTTCGCGGGGGGACACGCCTGTGTCCCGGGTCAAGCGATGGACTACGTAAGATTAGCCCGGAGTGTCCCCGGAGGCGCCGGATTCGGCAACGCGCTGTCTTCGCGGGGGGACACGCCTGGGTCCCGGACCAGGCGATGGATGACGTAAGATTAGCCCGGAGTATCCCCGGATGCCCGAATCGAGCGAGCCGGGCGGACGGAGAGTATAATCGGAAGTCGAAGTGCTCCTGGTTCCCCTTCTCGGTGGGATGCTTATTTCGGCAGCGGCGTTCCTGGCGTTCGCCGCGATGTTCCGCCGCCGCGTGAGGGGCGAATTGCGCCGGGTTCTCCAGCAGGCCTGGGTGCTGTTCGACGAAGCCCCGGTTGCCTGTCACGAAATCGATCTGAACGGGATGATCCGGCGCGTTAACCGGGCCGAGTGCCGGTGGTTAGGGGCGGAAACGTCCGAGATTCTCGATCGTCCGGTGTGGGACTTCGTCCCGCCGGAATCGCGCGAGGAATGCCGGAAAACGGTCGGGCGTAAACTCAACCGGGAACAATCGTTGGAACCCTTCGAGCGTGAGTGTCTGCGCAAGGACGGCGGACGGGTGTTCGCCGAGATCCACGAATCGCTGTTGCACGAGGCCGACGGCCGCGTAATCGGAATCCGGTCGCTGCTGATCGATATCACGGCCAAGAAGAACGCCGAGTTTCGATTGGCCGACTTCGCCCGGCAACTGAGCGACAAGAACAAGGAACTGGAACTGGCCCTGGAGACGGCGCGCGAGGCGGTCCACGCCAAGAGCCGCTTTCTGGCCAATATGAGCCACGAGATCCGAACGCCGATGAACGGCGTGCTGGCCACGGCGGAACTGCTGGCGCTCTCCGCTCTGAACCGGGAACAGGAAGAGCTTGTGGAAACCATTCGCGGCTCGGCCGAGTGCCTGCTCGGAATCCTGAACGACATTTTGGACCTGGCGAAGATCGAAGCCGGTAAGTTGCGATTGCAGGCCGATTTCTTCGACCTGCACGATTGCGTCCGCTCGACCGCCGCGCTGTTCCTGCAAGGCGCGCAGAAGAAGGGGCTGCGGTTGGAAGTCTCGATTGCGCCCGATACGCCCCGAACGGTCCGCTCCGATGAATTACGCATCCGGCAGGTTCTGGGGAATCTCATCGACAACGCCGTGAAATTCACGGAACAGGGCGCAGTCCGGATGGTTGTGGAACCCGGGGTTCGCATGGGATCGACGGCCAGGGTCAGCTTCACGGTCGAGGACACCGGGGCCGGAATCGCGGCCGACCAGAAGGACCGGCTGTTCACCCGGTTTGGGCAGGTGGACGATTCGACGACGCGGCAGCACGGAGGCGCCGGCCTGGGTCTGGCGATCTCCCGGCAACTGGTCGAGATGCTGGGCGGCGAAATCGGTTTCTCGAGCGAAACCGGCGCCGGGAGCCGGTTCTGGTTCAGTTTGCCGCTCGGGTTGCCCGTCGAGACAGCTTCCCCGGAAGAGCTTCCGCCGGCCGGTAATCAGGTTTCCAGGCTGAGCTGCGGGCTGCGCGTCCTGGTGGCCGACGACAACCGGATCAACCGCCATGTCATCACCCGATTGCTGGAACATGCCGGTTGCGCCGTCGACATCGCTCCCAGCGGCCAGGATGCCGTAAGGCTTGTGCGCGCGGGCCGCTATGACGCCGTCCTGATGGACCTTTATATGCCGGGCATGGATGGCTATCAGGCCACCGCGGCCATCCGCGCGCTTCCGGGAGACGCCGCTTCGACGCCGGTGATCGCGCTCAGCGCCAGCGTCATGCCGGAAGACCGCCAGAAGTGCCGGGAAGCCGGCATGGACGACTATGTCGCCAAGCCCGTCAGCTTGAAGGCGCTCATCGACGCGCTGAACCGCTTTGTGCGGCGTCCGGTCCAGCCGCCGCTCTAGCACAACGCCCGCGGCCGTCCAGAGTATACTCGAAAGATGCTGGGATTTTTCAACCGACGTCGATTTATCGCCAAATCGCTCTGGGTCCCCGCGGCGGGTCTGACCTTCGAGCACGGGCCCCTGGTGGCGCGACTGAAAGCCGGCGCACCGGCGCCCCGGGCCGCCGCCGCCGCGCCGCCCATGGCCAAGATCGGCAAGCTCACCATCAGCCGCCTGATCTGCGGCGGAAATCTGTTCAGCGGCTTCGCCCACAGCGGCGACCTGCTGTACGTGTCCAGCCTGTTGAAGCACTATTTCGCGCCGGACAAGATTCTGGACACGCTGCAACTTTGCGAGGAAAGCGGCATCAACACCTGCATCCTGCGCACCGATGAGCAGATCGTGGGCATCCTGAAGCGCTACCGCAAGGAGCGCGGCGGCAAGCTCCAGTGGATCGCCCAAACCTATCCGAAAGCCGACAACCTCAGGGACAACATCAAGCTGGCCATCGACAACGGGGCCGTCGGCGCGTACGCGATGGGCGGCGTCGCGGATACCTTTTTCAAGGAAGGCCGCATCGACCTGGTCGGCGAGGTGGTCGCATTCATCCGGCAGAACGGATTGATCGCCGGGGTCGGATCGCATTCGCTGGAAACGCCGAAGGCTTCCGAGCAGCGCGGGTTCAACCCGGATTTCTATTTCAAGACCATCAACGCGGTGGGCTACGAATCGCAGAGCCCGGCGGAGGTGGCGGCGCTCATGAAGACGATAAAGAAGCCCTGGATCGCCTTCAAGGTTCTGGGCGCCGGCCGCATGAAGCCGCGCGACGGTTTCGAGCTGGCGTTCAAGTCCGGGGCCGATTTCATCAACGTCGGGATGTACGATTTCCAGGTCCGCGAAGATGTCGCGCTGGCCCGGGATGTGATCGCCAAAGTGAAAAAGGAGAACGTATGACCAGCTTCGACGGCTCGCGCCGTGATTTCCTCAAGGCCGCCGGAGCGCTTCCGGCGGCAGCCGCCGCGGCCGCGCCGCCGACGGTGCCGCAGATCCGCCTGGGGCGGCACACCATCTCGCGCGTCATCTGCGGGGCTAATCCGTTCAACGCCGGCTCGCACCTGTCGGTCTTCTTCAACCAGGAATTGAAGCGCTATTACACTCCCGAGCAGGTTTTGAAGACGCTCAACCGCTGCCAGCAAGTGGGCATCAATTGCTGGCAATCGACATCCGGAAATCTCGATCTGCACCGCCGCCTGCTGGACGAGGGCGGCAAGCTGAGTTTCCTTTCACTCGAGGCCGCCGACTCGCAGAAGATCCCGGACCTGGTCCGCGCCGGCTGCATCGGCATCGCGCATCACGGCGAATTCACGGACCGCCTTTTCAAGCAGGGCAAGATCGACGAGCTTCGCGATACCCTCAAGCGCTTCCGCGATTCGGGCCTTCTGGTGGGCGTCTCGACGCACATGCCGGCGGTGGTTGACACCCTCGAATCCCGGGGCTGGGATCTGGACTATTACATGACCTGCGTCTACGAGCGGCACCGCACCAAGGCGGAGCTGGAAAAACTCCTCGGGCAGGCGCCCCTCAACGTCGGAGAGGTCTACCTGCCGATGGACCCGCCGCGCATGTATAAGATGATCCGCCAGACCAAGCGGCCCTGCCTGGCCTTCAAGATTCTGGCCGCCGGCCGCCTGTCCGAACGCAAGGAATGGGTCGAACAGGCATTTCGAGAGACCTTCGCCGCCATCAAACCCACCGACGCGGTGATCGTCGGAATGTACGACCGGTTCAGCGACCAACCCGCCGAGAACGCCGAATTCGCGCGCCGCTTTGGAGCTTAAGGGCGGCGGCAGTCGGCGGTGGGCCCCGGCGATGCCAGTCGAAGGTATTGGCTGGCAATGCGGCGCCGACCCGCGGCACGCGAAGAGACAAAGACATGGTATCCAGCGATGAGGTTTTCCTTTTGGTGCGCGATCTCGCCATGAGCCGTCCGGTCAAAGCGGACACGGTCGCGGCGGCCACTCGAGTGCCGCTTAAGGAGAATGCGGAACAGTCTAACAAGTACTTCCGGATTTACGAGGGCGCCGCGCCGCCGGACTCGATACTCTCGCGCGTGGAAGCGCGGGTGCCGGCCGCGGGCGTTGGGAAAGACGGGATGGTGATCCTCGATCTTCGCGAAGGCGCTTCCTGCGTGGGCAAGTCCGAAGTCCTGGCGCGTTACGGGAGGGATGCCGTCTTCCAACCAGCCTCCCCGAATGCCCCTCCGGAGGCCCCGGAATACCTGGTGTACAAAATCGAGGGCAGTTCGATTTCTTTCGGTTTTTCCCGGCAGGGGCAGAAGGGCCTGACATCGGTCGTGCTCGATTCGATCGGCGCTTGAGGCCGGCCGCCGCGCCGGCCGGAGTGCGCCGGTTGCGCCGGGCGGAATCTCGACGAATCGGGAGTTGTGAAGGTAAAGTGGCAAGTGCAGTTCCGGAGGATTCCCAATGCTCCAACGACAACCAGCGGGCCTTTTTGGCGCCGCGATTCTCGCCGCAATCGCGGCTGCGGCGCTTCCCGCGGCGGCCGCCGAACTGATGCGCATCGGACCCGAACACCGCTGGCTGCTGCCCGGCGGCAAGGAGGTGGATGCGATCGACGGCGATTATCTGCTGCGCAGCGACAAAATCGCCGCGACCATCGGCGGCACGGCCGCGTTTCGCGATGCCAACGTGAATACGCAATGCGTGCAGGGCGCGGTGCTGGATTTGGTGCGCCGCGACCTGCCGGGCGCTAGTAACGACCTGCTGAGCGCCTTTTATCCGCACGGGCATTTTCTCGATGCGCCGGCTCCCACCCGAGCCGAGATCGTCAAGGAAAGCGGCCCGGAGGTGGTAATCCGCTTCTATCGCTCCGCCAAAGAAGGACCGCAGGGCGATCCGGTCGACGTGATGACCGAGTATACGCTGCGCGATGGCGAGCCATTCCTGCGCATCAAGACGACCTACAGTAATCCGTCTTCCAAGGTCGCCAACGCCGCGATTTACGACAAGATTCGCGCCGACACCCTGTTTCGGATTCCGCCGGCGGGGACCGGCGATTCGTTAATCTACTACGAGCCGTGGAACCGCGCCGCCTATGGCGTGGTCCGCGCCGGCGGCGCCCCGATCCGGTCCTACGCCAACCCGGCCAACAAGACCTACAACCAGGACGGCGGCAACCGGCTCGACTTCCCCGAGCTGCTAACCAAGGACACCGGCGAGCGCCCGCTCGGGGAAGCGCTCCCGCTGCCCTCGCCGATTCCGCCCGGCGGCAGCGCCACCATCGAGCGCTTCTTGATCCCGGGACGTCATCCCGCCGACGTCCAGTCGGCCATCGCGAGCATCCTTGGACGCGCGGCGACGCCGGTGCGCATTCGCGTCACCGACGAGGGGCAGAAGCCCGTCGGCGGGGCGAGCGTAGTGGCGCTGCGCGGCCAATCGGTGTTGTCGGAAGGCTGGACCGACGCCGAGGGACGGCTCACGCTGATTCTGGGAGAGCCGGGCTCGTGTGAGATCGTCGTGACCGAGCGCGGGCGCGCCGAAGTTCGCGCCAGGTGGAACGCGGACGCGGCGGCGCCGGAGACCAAGATTGTCGCCGGGCCATCCGCGCAGGCCGCCTTTGATGTGGTGGACACGACGCGGGGACGGGCGCGCGGGCCGGTGAAGGTGGTTCTGCGCGGCCGGGACGGCACACCCGATCCCAACCTTGGACCGGACTCGCTGGCCTATCAGGCCGGGAATCTCTGCTTCTCACGCGACGGCCGGTTTACAGTCGCCCTGCCACCGGGACGATATGAGGCGCTCATTGGACGCGGGCCCGAATTCACCCAGGAGACGCGCCGCTTCGATGTCGCCTACGGCCGGACCACGCCGGTGACGGCGGAGATCCGGCGGGCATTCGAGAGCCCGGGGTGGGTGATCGCGGACCTCCACAATCACACCACGATGAGCAACGACAGCATTGCGGAACCGCACGGACGCGTCGTCGGCATCGCCGCCGCCGGTATCGAGTTTGCGCAGGCAACCGAGCACAATCGCATCGCCACGCTGGCGCCCTACATCGAGCGCGAGAAGTTGACCGCGTTTCTCCAATCGGCGGGCAGCATGGAGTTGAGCGGCCGGCCCGGTCCCGGCGGAATCAACCACCAGACCGCATTCCCGCTTCGCGTGCAAGACGGTGCGCAAAGCGGCGGCGCGCCCCGCACCGACAAGGACCCGGCAGTGCAGATCCGGAGGCTCTCGGAGTACGACGACGGCGCGGAAAAGTATGTCCAGCACAACCATCCCGATATCGCCTGGCTTTACTACGACCGCGGCCGGAACGGCAAGATCGACGGCGGATTCGGCACCCGCCCCTACACACACGCTATCGAAATCAATCGGGATATCGCGAATCTGCTTAAGTACCTCGATCCGGAAAAGAAGGCGGCCAGACGCGGTCCCGCGTTTTATTGGCTCCAGATGCTGAACCAGGGCGATCGCATTTTTGCGGTAGCGAACTCCGACGCGCACATCACGGCTTATAACAATGGCTCGATTTTCACTTACATCAAATCGGACACCGACGACCCGGCGCGTCTGAACGCCCTGGCGCTGGCACGAGCGGCGAAGACTGGCCAGATGGTGCCGAGTAACGGTCCGTTTCTGGAGGTCTCACTCAACGGAGTCCTTCCCGGCGGCGAACTGCGCGTCAGCGGCGCGGCGACCCTCAACGTGCGCGTACAGTGCGCCGGCTGGATCGATATCGACCGGATTCAGGTGCTGGTGAACGGCCGGCCCGACCCGGCGCTGAACTTCACGCGAGCGGCGTCGTCGGAGGGGTTCCGGAGCGGCAACGGCCCGCTGCGCTTCGAACGCCGGATTCCTCTCGCGCTGAGCGGGGACGCCCATGTCATCGTGATAGCCGCCGGTGAGTCGTCGCGCATCGGACCCTTTCACGGCGGCCACGCCAGCCAACCCCCCACGGCGTTGAGCAATCCTATACAGCCGCGCATTACCATGGAGACATCAGGCGATCCGAAAACACCGTAAACATGGTCATTTGGCGATGCTTAGATGTCCCTTGAATTATGCGCGG
>JAUYBU010000156.1 GCA_030693045.1 Bryobacterales bacterium
GATGGGGAGGAGCGGTTGGGGACGGTGGCGATGTACATGCTTACATACTATCACACACAATTAATGAACAACGATACATAAAACAAGCTTTACATGCCTACAATCAAAGGCAAAAACACGCGTAACTCGTGAAGGCTCTGCTGGTTAGCTCAAATCAGATGGGGGAAGATCCGTCGGAACTCCCGCTCGACGAAGTTGAATCCACGGCAACCTGAGTTTCGAGGTTACGTAGCCTGTCCCCGAAATAGAGAGTGTTACCATCGGGTGGATGGGTAAGTTCAAGCCGGCCAAGCCGAAAGGGAAGAAGGCTCCGGGCAAACCCGGCGCCGTGCCCTGCGTCATTTTTCTGGTGTCGGCCATGGTGCTGTTGTCGCTGTTGTTCTACCTGGTGATGTCCTCGTCCTCGAAATGAGACCCGACCAAAGATTGCCCGAGCAGTTGCGCCCCGTGCGCTTTGAGACCGATTACCTGCTGACCGCCGAAGGCTCGGTGTTGATCGAGGTAGGTAACACGCGGGTGCTGTGCGCCGCGTCGGTAGAGGAGACCGTGCCCCAGTGGCTGCGCGGCTCGGGCAAGGGTTGGGTCACCGCGGAATACTCGATGCTGCCGCGCTCGACCGTGACGCGCACGGCGCGCGAGATCACCCGCGGCCGCCCGTCGGGGCGGACGCAGGAGATCCAGCGGCTGATCGGCCGCGCGTTGCGCGCGGTGATCGATCTCCCCGCGCTCGGCGAACGCAGCGTGATCCTCGACTGCGACGTGCTTCAGGCGGACGGCGGCACGCGCACGGCCTCGATCACCGGGGCCTACGTGGCCCTGGCCATGGCACTGCAACGGCTGGTGGATTTCGGCGCCATCAAGCGGCTGCCGATCCGGGAGGCGGTGGCGGCGGCCAGCGTGGGCATCCTCGCCGGCGAGCCACTGCTGGATCTGTGCTACGACGAGGATTCCCGCGCGGAGGTGGATATGAACGTGGTCATGACCTCTTCCGGCCGCTTCGTCGAAGTGCAGGCCACGGCCGAGCAGACGCCGTTTGAAGAGGCGCAAATGGGGCGCCTGCTGGAACTCGCCCGAGGCGGCATCCGGCAACTGCTCGATATCCAACAGGACGTCCTGAGACACAAGTGAAGCTGTACTGCGCCACCACCAACCAGGGCAAGTTGCGCGAATTCCGCCTGGCCGCCCAGGGGCATGTCGAGATCCAGCCGCTGGAGGGATTGGAGCGCCTGCCGGCTTGCGTCGAAGACGGCGCTACGTTTGAGGAGAACGCGGTCAAGAAGGCGCTGCACTATAGCGTTCATGCCCCGGGCCCCCTGTTCGCCGACGATTCGGGCCTGGAGGTGGATGCGCTGGGCGGCGCGCCGGGCGTGATCTCCGCGCGATTTTCAGGATCCGGTGCGACGGACCGCTCCAACAACGCGCTGCTGCTCGATAGACTGCGCGGCGTCGCCAACCGCGCCGCGCGGTTCGTGTGCGTGATCGCCGTCGCAAACGAAGGGCGCTTGATCGGCGCCTTCCGCGGCGAAGTCGAAGGCCGCATCGTGGAGCAACCCCGCGGCGCGCGAGGCTTCGGCTACGATCCGCTGTTCTTCTACGAGCCCTACGCTTGCACCTTCGGCGAAGTGGAGGGCGAGCGCAAGTTCCAGGTGAGCCACCGCGGGCGCGCGCTGCGCGCGATGCTGGATTATTTCGACCGCGAACTCTTCCAGAGAAAGTAGCCGAGGATGGTCTTGGCGTCGGCGATCGTGCCGGTTCCGATAGCCCGCTCGATCTCGCGCGGCGTGAACCACTTCGTCCGGATGCGTTCGTCTTCCATCGGCATGGCGTCGCCGGCTTCGAGTTCGGTGGCCAGGTAGATGGTCATCTTCTCGGCCACGTAGCCGGGGCTGGGCCAGAACGAGACCAGCTTTTTCCACTTGCGCGCGCGATAGCCGGTCTCTTCGCGAAGCTCGCGCCGGGCGGCTTTGAGCACGGTCTCGCCCGGATCGAGCCGGCCCGCCGGCAACTCCCACAGATAGCGCCGCGCGGGCAGGCGGTACTGGCGCACCAGCAGAATGCGGCCCTTCGAATCCACCGGCATCATGACCGCCGAGCCGTGGTGCTGCACGATGGCGCGGTGAATCTCGAAGCCGTCGGGGTCGAGCGCGCGATCCTGGGTCACCCAGAAAATGGGGGTGCGGTAACGCTCCTCGGAGGAGATCAGTTTCATGGTTTGGATTTCTCGACGATAACCGCTCCGAACTTCTCGAGCGGCTTGGCGAGTTTCTGAGCGTCGCCGACCACCACAATGGTCGCGTCCCCGGGCGTGAAGTACTTCTTCGCCGCGTTCCGGATCTGCTCCGGCTCCACCGAGCGGATGCGCGTGACGTACATCTCCAGGTACGACTCCGGCAGGCCCATCGTGCGGGTCATCGAAAGCTGGTTGGCCAGACCGTTCTGGGTCTCCATCCGGATGACGAACGTGCCGTTCAAGTAGTTCTTCACGTCGGTCAGTTCCTGCGCCTTGACGTGCGCCTGGCCCATGCCTTCGAGTTCTCCCAGCAGCGTCTCCATCGCGTCGCCGATAACTTCGTTGCGCACCTGCGTGACGGCGGCGAACATCGACGCGTCCTTATTGGGCAGCAACTCGGTGTGCGCGTCATAAGCAAAGCCCTTCTCTTCGCGGATGCTCAAAAACATCCGCGAGGAAGAGCCGCCGCCGAGAATGCTGTTGCCGACCACCAGCGGGAAGTAGTCCGGATTCGTGCGCGTAACGGCGATCTGGCCGGCGCGGATGTCGGCCTGCACCGAGCCGGGGCGATCCACCAGCACCAGCGTGCGCTTGGGTTCGGGGAACTTGGCGGCGGGCGGCGTGGGCAGAGGCTTCTTCGCCCAGTCGCCGAACTTCGAGGCGGCCAGCTTGAGCGCCTGGTCCTTGGGCGGCAGCGCGCCGATCAGAATCAGCACGGCGTTGTTGGGAACCAGCAGGCGGTCGCGATAGGAGACCAGCGCGGCGCGGTCGATGCGCGCGATGGATTCGGCCGTGGGCAGAATCCGGCCGTAAGGGTGCGAGCCGTAAACCAGCGCGGCGAACTTCTCTTCGGCCAGCGTCTCGGCCCGCGAGCGCGCGTCGATGAGTTCCTGCTCCCGGTTCTGCTTGCGGAGCTTGATCTCGTCTTCCGGGAAGCTGGCATTGCGCGCCAGGTCGGCCACCAGGTCCAGCAGTTTCGGCGCATTTTCGGCGAGCACGCTGGCGCCGATGACCAGGTTGTCGGCTGAAACCGTGGTGTTGAGATTGGCGCCCAGCGAGGCCAGTTCCTCGGCGATCTGGCGCGAAGTGCGCTTGGACGTGCCCTCCCGGAGCAGCGCCGAGACCGTTTCGGCAAGACCGGAGGTTTCCGTCGGATCGAACTTCGAGCCAGCCGAAAAAGCCAGGCGCAACGTGACCAGCGGGAACCGCCGGTCTTCCACCATGACCACGCGCAACCCGTTGGCAAGGGTGCTTTCGGCCACCGGGGGCAGCTTGTAGGCCGCCAGCGGAGGCGTCTCCGGCGGCTTGGTCCGGTCGATGGCCTGCGCGCCCAGCGCGGAGGCGAGCAAAATCGCGAAAATCGGAATCCAGTGTGTCATCTTATTTGCCCTCCGCCTTGGGTGCAGGCACGATCTCCAGCACATTCTTTCTCTGCGGCGCGAACAACTTCTTCGCCGCCGCCTGGACCTGGGCCGGCGTTACGGCGAACAAGCTCTCCATTTCGGTGTTGACCAGATCCGGGTTGGAGTCGAACAACTCGTACTGCGCGAGAAGCCCGGCGCGCCGGTAGGAACTCTGCATCTCGCCCACGCGCTGAGCTCGCAAAAAGGTCCGCGCGCGCTCGAGTTCGGCAGCCGGGACGCCCTCTTTGACCAGCTTTCCGAGTTCCTCCTCCACCTGCGCGACAAGCTGCGCGCCGGTGAAATTCGGCTTGTGGACCACGTTGATGGCATACACGGCGGGTTCGCGATAGTCCGCCGGCCCCGCGAACGGCCAGCCCAAGTTGGCCTCGACCTGGATCGCCGATTGCCGCCCCTTCACCAGGCCCTGGTAAAGCCGCGAGCTTTCTCCGCCCGTCAGGATGGCGTCGATCATGAGAATCGCGTAATACTCGGGCGATCGCCGCTTGGGCGTGCCCGTGTAGCCGACGACGACCGCCGGAACCTGCGCGAACTTGTCCTTGTAGACCTCACGGCGCGCTTCGGTTTGCGCGGGTTCCGCCAGGTCCGGATGTTTGGGCTGCGGCTGCGGGGGAATGTCGGCGAAGTAGGTCTCGATCCACTTCTTCGCTTCCGCGGCCTGGATGTCGCCCGCCACCACCATCACGGCGTTGTTGGGAGCGTAAAAGGTCTTGAAGAACCGCGCGACATCGTCCACGGTGGCCGCGTTCAGGTCCTCGAACGATCCGATCAGCGAGTGGGAGTTGCCCCAGTTCCGGTAGGCCAGCATGGGCCAGTTGTCGATGATCGCCGTCACGTAGGGTTGGTTGTCCATGCGCAGCCGGCGCTCCTGTTTCACCGCCTCCCGCTGGTTGTCGAGGTTCTCCTTGGTGATCTTGAGGCCGCGCATGCGGTCGGCTTCCAGCCACAGCGCCACGGGCAATTTATTGGATGGCAAGACTTCGAAATAGTCGGTGAAATCCGGGTGTGTCGAGCCATTGAGCATTCCGCCGTTGCCCTCGACCAGCTTGTCGAGGACCCCTTTGGGCGCGTTCTCCGATCCCTGGAACATCATGTGTTCGAACAGGTGCGCGAAGCCGGTGCGGCCCTTCTCTTCCGAGCGCGCGCCGACGCCGAAGATGACGTAAACCGCCACCACGGGCGCCGAGTTGTCGGCCGAAAGCACGATGCGCATGCCGTTCTTGAGGGTGTAGCGTTCGATGGGGATTTTGAGGTCGGCGGCGGCGAGAGTTGCGGCCGTCGCCAGGGCAAGAGCGAGGGTTTTGGTGTTCATCGGGTCAGTCCGCTCCCTCACGCTCGCGGCTCAGAAGCGGCTAGCGGCTTCCGAGCCGCGACCGTGAGGGAGCGGTTGCCTCAATT
>JAUYBU010000179.1 GCA_030693045.1 Bryobacterales bacterium
ATGGATGCGATGATGCGGTCGGCGGGCGCGATTTCGCGTTGGATGTCGAAACACCGCCGCACCATCGGTTCCGGCCCGCAGTTGATGAAAACCAACTGCTCTTTTTCCAGTCCCGCGACCACCTCCGGCAGCAGTTCCGGCGCGTAGCCGCGATGGCCCGCGCTGCCGTCGTCGGTGGCCAGGCGCACCGGGCCAAGGCGCTCGAACTTCTCGACATCGAACAGGTGGACCCGGGTTCTGGCGCCCAGCAGGAACACCTGCCGGTTGGCCGGCCGCAACTTGTGGGCGATCTCCAGTATCGACGCGATTCCGGTTCCGCCCGCGACGAAGACGATAGTCTTGTTCTCAAACGCCGGCACGCCGCGTCCGTAAGGACCTCGGACCAGGATCTCGGCGCCGGCGGGCAGTCTGGCAAGCTGCGCGGTGAATTCCCCGACGGTACGCACGACGATGCTTTTCTCGGAGGCCGAGAAAATCGCAAAGGGTTTCTCGCCGATTCCGGGAAGACACAGAAAAAAGAACTTGCCCGCCAGATCGCCGTCGCCGTAATCGTGAGGCAGACTTTCCAGCACCAGCTTGAACAGCGATTCGTCGAACTCGACGCGCGAGCGCACCCGCGTCCTGAAGTACTCCATCGCGACTGTGGATTCGCAGGAGCGCTCATAACCCTGGCCCCGTGCGCCGGCGCAGACGTCCCGCTGAAGCCCGGCCAGGTAGTCTTGGACCTGGCCGCTGTCCAGCCCGGTGAGCGCGCTGCCAATACCGAACAGATCCGCGCCGGCGCGCGCGTATTGTTGCACGTGCTCGGGCGACGCGATTCCGCCCATTCCGATAATGACGGGTTCCGTTCCAACCGCCTTGCGCACCTGCTCGACCGCGCGCAGGCCCATGGGACGGATTCCGTCGCCGGACAAACCGCCCAGCCGATTGGAAAGTATTGGATGGCAACCCACGGCCACCAGCGCCGGGCCCACCGTGTTGATCAGCGTGAGACCGGCTGCTCCGGACTCGATGGCCGCCACCGCGGCTCCGCCAAGGTCCGGCAGCGTCGATGACAGTTTGACGAACACGGGCGCACCCGTGGCCTCGACCACCGCCGCCGTTATCCGCTTGAGGAGTTCGCGGTCCTGGCCCACTTCGACTCCATAGCCCTTGGCGTGCGGGCAGGACATGTTGAGTTCGAAGCCGTCCGCGATGGGCTTCAGCGCGAGGGCGGCTTCGACGAAACTCTCCACGTCGGAGCCGAAAATCGAGACCAGCAGAAACTTGTCGCGGGGGATCTCGACGCCATCGAACTCGGCCAGGTATTGCCGGGCGCCGGGGTTGGCCAGGCCCACCGCGTTGATGTAGCAGCCGGGAGCGTATCGCGCATAAATCGGTTCGCGATAGCCTTTGCGGGGCTGAGCGCTGATGCTCTTGGTGGTGACCACTCCGATGGAGGGCACTTCCAGAAAGCACTTCCGAATCGTCGCGGCGTGCGTGCAGCGGATTCCGGACGGGATCGCGAACCGGCCGCGGATGGTCTTGCGTCCGAGTTGATACGGCTCATCGAAGCGGGCGTCGAGCATGGCTATAGGACAGGATAGCAGCCGAGCCCACAGGCTGAAGCTGTGCCACTCACACAGTGGCACAGGCTTCGCCCTGTGACGTCAGAACTTGAATCTCAGCGACAGGATAGTGCGGCGGGACTGGACCTGAGCGCCGCTGATGACGCCGAAACTCGCGTTGGTTTGAGCCCCGGTCGTGAAGTTGTAGGTGAGACCCGTATTCGGGTTGTTAGGGTTGAGGTGGTTGAACGTGTTGAAGGTCTCGACCCTGAACTCCAGGCTCTTCCCATCCTCCGTGAGCCGGAAGTCCTTGGAGAGCGATAGATCGAAGTTGACCGCCCCTGGTCCATAGAGCAGGGCCAGCGGAGTGTTGCCGATGCCGAGCGAGTCGATCGCCGGAAGCGTGAAGTTGGCGGCGTTGAAGGCGTACTGCAATCTGGGATCTTCCGTCTTCGACGGATATTGCCCCTGGGGAAGGTATATGTTGCTTCCCATCTGGCAGCGGAACGGGATGCCGCCGGTGGGCGTGCCGGTCCAATAGCCCGCCGGCTGGTTAGTGGCTCCGCACCCAACCGTGAACGGCGTACCGGAGAATATCGCTCCGTTTCCGCTGACACGCCAGCCGTCCAGCGCCTGCTTGGTGAACGCATTAGTCCACACCCGGCTGCCCTTGGGAAATCCGTAGCCGAAGTTGAGATTCACGGCGTGTGGGCGGTTGGTTTCGTACCTGCCCAGTTTCTGGCTCACAAATTGGTAGCTTGTGCAGCAACCGCCAATGGCCGGATAAACGAGGGTCTTCGACCAGGTGTAATTGAAGTTCCACTGCAAGTTGCCGACGCGGCGGTTCAACTGGACCTGGAGCGAGTTGTAACTCGACCCGCCTATGTAGGTCCAGATCGGGATCTGTCCAATTCCGGCATATCCCACCATGGCCCGGATCAGGTTCGTCGAGTAGAACCCGGTACTGGTGGGGTCGCGGAATTTCGCGATCGCGCCGTCCTTCGGGTTCCAGGTGGTGTACGGTGGAACAGCGTTGAAGTCATACTGCTGTCCGTATCCGTGACGCATGGCGTTGGCCACATAGGACACGTCCACGATCATGCCGCGTCCGATGTCCTGCTGGATGCCCAAACTCCAGTTGTACGTCGTTATCGTCTTCTGCTCCTGCGGCCCGCCGACGATGTTCTGGGGCGTGAAGTACGCCTGGGAGCCCGCCAGGTTGGCGAAGTTGGTGTACAGGATGATGGGCGCCTGGAAAACGGGCGGCGCCATCATCGGGCCCGTGCCCGCGCCTAGAGCGCCGATGTAGTCCACGGTCCAGTTGCGGCCCACCGTAATACCAGCTCCGCCGCGCAGGGCCGTTTTGCCGTTTCCGAAGACGTCCAGCGCGAAGCCCACGCGGGGGCCCAACTGAATGGGGGGCACCTTGAAGAAATGGCTGTCGTACTGGCGGATACCCGAAAACGGCATACTGCCGGCCGCGTACGAGGAGGTATCGAACGTGCCCTGCCGGACGTAGGGGAACCTTGCGCCGGTGACCGGGTTGACCGCTATCCTGTTCGCGGTGGGGCAGGTAGCCGTGGTCTGGACCGAGCAACCCGGAAACAAAAGCTGGCCCACCTTGGACGCGTTGTAGTCTTCCGCGCTGAACAACCCCAGCGTCGCGCCCTTCGAGTAGAGGTCCCCAACCCGGTGGAACCGCACTCCATAGTCCAGAGTCAACCGCCGGCGGATTTTCCATGTGTCCTGCACAAACCACTCGATCTGGGTGTAGCGGGCGTGGTTCACCAGTTTCCTGTTGTCGTCGCCGTAAGCAAAAATGCTTCCGACAAGGGCATTGGAGTACGGGTAGCCGGTGTCGAAGGCGGAGGCCCTGTCGGAGCCGAAATAGAAGGCCCCCGCCGCGTTGAAGACCGAGTACACGCTCACGTTGCGGGCCATGCGCTCGATATAGATGCCGGCCTTCAGGTTGTGAGCGCCCTTGATCCAGGTCACCTTATTGGTGATGGACTGAACCATGTCGGTCCCTGTGAACGGCCAGCGGGGGTCGTTATTAAACACGGGAGCGCCAGTGATGCCCTGGCCGGCCGACTGCGCGCTGAATCCCGAGGGTAAGCCGAAATTGACGGCGGGGAGGAGATTCAGGATGTTGCTCGCCTGGTTGATGCGCGGCAATGGGATCGCGTTGCCACCGGAGTCTTTAAGGGGGAGCAGACTGTCGGCGTATGTTTTGGCGCCGCCCACGGCCGTACTATCCACCCGATCCAAGGGGTTGACGCCTTGCTTGCCGCGATTCACCCCCCAGGTGAACTCGTTGATCAGGTTCGGGGAGAACGTGTAGACCACCGTTGCCATGGCGCCCGCGGCCTGGACGTGATAGCTGTGCTCGAACTGCCCCCAGGCGCCTCCTTGGGGCCCGACGGTGCCGGCGTAGCCATCCACGGCCTGGTAGTCCTGCAAAAGGCGCGCATAGAAGATCGCCTTCGACCCGAGATTGTAGTCCACGCGGAGGATCTTGCCCTCGTTCGGACGCGACTGGGGGAGGATGGCCCGAAAATTGTACCGCCTGGTCCCGGTCGGGTCGAGGTTCAGGCCCAGCGGGTCCGGAAGCGGGAACAGGTTCAGCATCGCCTGCCCTGCCCGGCTGATCGACGTGGCGGGGATCCGGTTGCCCGGGAGAGGTGTCTGGGTGGTCGGATCATAGATCGGAATCAACGCGCCGGTGGTAGTGACGGTCTGCGAAAAATCGCCCTGCCGCTCCAGCGCCGAGGGCATCGTGTAAGTGTTGTTGATTTGGCTCTTGTTGCGCAGACGGTCGTAGGAGAAGAAGAAGAACAGCTTCGTGCGGCTCTGGTTGAACCGGGTGCCGGGGATGATCAGCGGGCCGCCAATGGTGCCGCCGGGATTCTGGTAGCGGTACTTCGGCTTGGGGTTGCCCAGCTTGTTGTTGAACCACTCGTTGGCGTTGAACATCTCGTGCCGCCAGTAGTAGTAAGCGCCACCGTGGAACTTGTTCGTTCCGTTCTTGACGGTGAAGGTCAACTGGCCGCCGGTGCGTCCGCCGTACTCGGCCGTGTAGTTGGACACCAGCAGCCTCACTTCGCCAATGGCATCCACGCTGGGCGAGATGTATCCGGGGTTCAGGTTTCCGGAATCCTGGCTGGCGACCCCATCCAGGCTGAGGATAACCTGGCCCATCTGACCGCCGTTGATTGGCGGAACACCTCCTCCCGACCAGCCGCGGAAGTCATTCCCGGCGAGAGTCTGCACGCCCGGCAGCGCGATGATGAGATTCAGAGGATTCCGGCCTCGGGTCGCGATATCCCCGATCTGGGAGAGGGTGATGTTCATGGACCGGTCGGAGCTGTCGGTGGCCACGTTCACCGCCCGCGCGCTGACCTCGACCGAGGTGCTCACCTCGCCGACCTCGAGTTTAATGTCGTTTAGGTTCACCCTCTCCACCACGGCGATTGTGATCGCCCTCTGGTCGTAAGACTTGAAGCCCGGCTGCGCAATGTGGAGACTGTAAGCGCCTGGCACCAGGCCCACGAAAACGAACGCCCCGTTGGAATCCGTCGTGAAGTTGCGCACCTGCTTGGAGAGGTCGTGCGTCAACTGGACCGGGGCGCCGACAAGAACGGCGCCGGTCGGATCGGTAACCCGCCCCGACAACTGGCCGGTAACGCTCTGGGAGTTGGCGGCTGGCGGCATGACCAGCCACAGAAGCAAGAGAGTGGCAACAATTCGAATCGATTTCATGACATATCCTCGTAGGACAGGCCTCCTGGCCTGTCTTCTTCGGCATAGATGACAGGCCGGGAGGCCTGTCCCACTCGTTGACGCAACGCAAATTCGTGATGCAGTCCATACCCCGTTTGTGTATATAAACACTACTGGAAATCGCGGCACGTGTCAACCGCGATTTCCGTTCCCTGGCGGCGCACGGCCGGCGGCGCGAACCGGGCCTGGACATCAGGTGCAAAAAGCTATAACGTAGCTAGGTAGGCAGAGCGTTGTATTCAGCCCAGGAGAACGACGAATGAGCGAGAGCAGTGGATCGGTATCGCGGCGGCAGTTCGCGCGGACCTTGGCCCAGGCGGGCGCGCTGGCCGCGGCGCCCATGATTGTACCCAGCTCGGTGCTGGGCCAGCGCGCCGGCGCGGTGCCGCCCAGCGATCGAATCGTGTTCGGCGGGATCGGGATCGGCAACCGCGGGATGTCCTCCGTGGCGTGCATTCTCAGTTACAGGGATGCGCGCATGGTGGCCGTCGCCGATGTCCGAAACGAGCGCCGCGAGTTGATCAAGAGTACGGTCGACAAGCGCTATCAGAATAACGACTGCAAGATGTATTCGAGCCACGAGGAGTTGCTGGATCGCGACGACATCGACGGCGTACTGATCGCTACCGGCGACCGCTGGCACACACCCATGTCGATTCTCGCGGCCAAGGCAGGCAAGCACATCTATTGCGAAAAACCCTGCTCGATGACGATCCAGGAAAGCCAGGCGCTGGCCGAAGCCGTCCGCCGCTATGGCATTGTGTACCAGGCCGGCTGCCAGCGGCGCAACGGCAAGAATTTCGTGTTCGCCATGGAAATGGCCCGCGGCGGCAAGCTCGGCAAGCTACAGACACTGCACTGCAACGCCGGCACGGGGACGCAATGGCCGCCCATCACGAGCCACGATTGGCTGCCCGCCGAGCCGGAGCCGGCCAAGGAAGTTGTGGATTGGGACCGCTGGCTGGGTCCGTGTCCCTGGCGGCCCTACAATCCTCTATATGTGCAAGGGCGCTGGCGAGGCTACTTCGATTTCCACGGCGGCGGCATTCTCGAGTGGGGCTCGCACACCGCCGATCTTTGCCAATATGTTAACGACGCCGACAACACCCAGCCCGTCGAATACGAACCCCAGGGCGGGAATACCACCCCGTATTTCATTTACTGCCGCTATGCCAACGGCGTGAAGCTGGTGCATCGCGATTCCGGCTGGCTGGGCCTGGGAACGTGCAGTGTGCGGTTCGAGGGAGATAACGGTTGGGTGGAGACGGGCGACTCCGGCAAGATCGAAGTGTCGGAGAACCTGAAGTCCGAACTCCCGCCCCCCGAGCAAGGGAATGCATTCAACCTCACGCTGCACTACCACTGGCGGGATTTCGTCGAGTGCATCAAGACCCGGTCGCAGGCCAGGTCCCATGCCACCGCCGCCGCCAACACCCATATTGGCTGTCATGCCGCTTACATCGCGTATCTGCTGGGTCGCAAGCTGACTTGGGATCCGGCCAAGCAGGAGTTTGTCAACGACGCGGAGGCCAACCGAATGCGGTCGCGGGAAATGCGGCCGCCCTGGCGGCTGGTATAGGGAAGCGGGCACAGGAAAGGAGACTGACCATGACACAAGCCACTCAAGAGACGGCGCCCCCTCCCGCGAAGAAGCGCGGAGGCGGGGGGCGCCCCGCCGCGCCGCCGATCCCTCCGGAGTTTCAGGCCGAGAAGATCATGAAGCTCGACTCGCCGGAACTCGTTCAGATCCTCAAAGACCCCGCTTCGACGGTGTTCCAAAAGGGCAAGGCCTGCATGCGCCTGGCGATGGTGGGCACCAAGGACGCCGTGCCGGCGCTGGCCGCATTGTTGAGCGACCCGCAGTTTTCCCATTACGCCCGCTTCGGCATGGCGCCGATTCCCGATCCGTCGGTGGATGATGCTCTGCGCGGCGCGCTGAAGACCCTTAAAGGGAAACTGCTGGCGGGTGTCATCGACTCCATCGGCCAGCGCAAGGACGCCAAAGCCGTTGAATCGCTGGCGAAGATGATGTACGACGCCGACGCCGAGGTGGCCCTGGCGGCCACGGCGGCGCTAGGATGCATCAGTG
>JAUYBU010000430.1 GCA_030693045.1 Bryobacterales bacterium
TTGGCTGCCTTCCCAACACCCCTACACCGTATCGGACCCGAAGTGGATAGACGCTCGTTCTCCCCCACTCAAGTAAATATTTCTTTCCCCACATTCTTTTTGCAACCCCCTTTGATTTCTTCAGGTTCCAACGCCCTCCCCCCCCAGTGTCTGAATTGCACTCATTCACACGATTGACACGTCTATCGGCGAGAAGCATACTTCTGGAGGGCTCACACCATGAATCAGAGCGCTAATAATCGTCGGGAGTGTAAATGGAGACTCCCGCTAGAACGGAAATCCGGAATGGGAGGGCATCCGATGAACTGGAAAGGAATCTCCGCGGGGTTAGTTGCCGGCACTGGTGCAGTCCGGCTCCTTGCAGTCTCAATCGCCGTCGCTGCGTTGGCCGCCAGTCTGTATGGGCAGGTCGACCAGGCACGCATCACCGGCACGGTCCGGGACGTGAGCGCCGCGGTTGTTCCACGCGCCCGCATCACGATGATCCACGAAGAAACCAATGTGGAGCACGTGGCCGAAACCAACGAGCTCGGCGCTTACTTGTCGGTGCCGCTGCGGATCGGCCGCTACCGCGTCGTGGCGTCCGCCGACGGGTTCAAACGGACCGTTCGGAGCGGGGTGCTGCTCCGCATGCAGGAGACGGTCCTGCTCGATTTCACGCTGGAAGTAGGCGCGGTGGCCGAATCGGTGGACGTGACCTCGGCCCCGCCGCTGCTGGAAACCACCGACCCCAGCCAGGGCCAGGTCATCGACAACAAGAAGATCGTCGACCTGCCGCTGAACGGCCGCGATTTCCTCGCGCTGGCCGCGCTGAGCTCCGGCGCCTTTCCCGTCACCGGCCAGAAGGGCAGCACCGGCTTCAGCTCCAACGGTCTGCGCACGGAGCTTAACAACTACATGCTCGACGGCCTGGACAACAACATGCACCAGATGGCTTACACGGGCGGCCAGGCGCAGGCGGTCGAGCCGTCGGTAGATGCCATCCAGGAGTTCAAAGTCCAGACCAGCGCCTACTCGGCCGAGTTCGGCAACAACATGGGCGCCGTCGTCAACGTGACGCTGAAGTCGGGGACCAACCAGTTCCACGGCACGCTTTTCGAGTTCCTGCGCAACGACAAATTCGATGCCAAGAACTTCTTCGATAAGCCGGGCTCGTCGATTCCGCCCTACAAGCAGAACCAGTTCGGCGGCACCCTGGGCGGGCCGATCCTGCGCGGCAAGACCTTCTTCTTCGGCGACTATGAGGGCCGGCGGCAGCGGGTCTCGGGCACGGTCTTATCCACGGTTCCGACCGGCCTGGAACGGCGGGGCGATTTTTCGCAGTCCTTCCGCGGCGCCAGCCCGGTGCACGTTTACGATCCGTCCTCCTACAACCCGGCCACGAACACGCGCCAGCCGTTTCCGGGCGACGTGATACCGGCAGCGCGCCTGGACCCGGTCGGGTCGGCTGCCGCCGCCCTCTACCCGCTGCCCAGCCAGGCCGGAATCGTGAACAACTTCCTGTTCAATCCGGTGATCCCGCGCACGGAGGACAAGTTCGACGTGCGCATCGATCACAACTTCGGGCCGAACGACACGGTTTTCGTGCGGGTGAGCTATCAGTGGGCCGACTGGACGCAAGGTCAGAACCTCCCGCCCCCGGCTATCGGCGGAGAGGCGCTGGACAACAGTTCGCGCTCGTACGCGTTCAGCCACACGCATATCTTCTCGCCGGCGGTGTTTAACGCCCTTCGGCTCGGCTACAACCAACTCCGGACCAACCGGCTTTCGCCAACCAGCGCCAACCTGAACAAGCAGATCGGGCTGAAGGGCCTGCCCTTCGACCTGGCGGGCCTGGCGAGCTTTTCGGTGAGCGGCTTTCGCGGCCTCGGCACCGGGACCGGAAACCCGAATGTCACCGACTCGCAGGTGCGGCAGCTCAAAGACGACCTGAGCTGGATGCGCGGCCGGCACAATGCCAAGTTCGGCATCAGCCTCACCTGGCCGCAATCGCCGCAGATCCACCACTATCAGGCCAACGGCGTATTCACTATGAACGGCAATTTCAGCCGCCAGACCTCGAACAACCGCGACGGTTTCTCGATGGCGGACCTGCTGCTCGGCATTCCGTTCCAGTCGCAGCTCTCCGGCCGGGCGCAGTCGGCACTCCGCCGGCGCCTCTATCACGGCTACGCGCAGGACGAGTTCAAGGCCAACGACCGGCTGACTGTCACCCTCGGGCTGCGCTACGAGTTCGTGGGGCCCTGGGTGGACAAGTACAACCACCTTGCGAACTTCGACATCGACACCGATCCCGCCAAGCCCCGCCTGCTGCTCGCCAAGGACGGGAGCCTCGAAGACCGCTCAACCATCAAGGCGGACTATCTGAATTTCGCCCCCCGGCTGGGCTTCGCCTACCGGGTCGGGGACCGCACCGTGCTTCGCTCGGGCTATGGAATCTACTACGGCGGCGTGGAGCACATCGGCGACCGCTATCTGCACGCCGGCCCGCCGTTCTTTTTCCAGTCTTCCTTCTTCACCGACAGCATTCGGCCAACCATTCTGCTGCGTGACGGCTACCCAGCCGGCGCCACCACCGCCAACGTCACCAACCTCCAGACCATTTCCGCGGACCGCAACAATATCACCCCCTACTCCCAGCAGTGGAACTTCACCATCCAGCGGCAGCTCCTGCGCGAGCTGACGGTGGATCTGAGCTACATCGGAAACAAGGGCAACCACCTGCTGCGCCGCATCGACACCAATGCGCCCCCGCCGGGACCGGGCGATATCAACAGCCGCCGGCCGGTCACGCGGCTGGAGGTGCCGGGCCTGTCTTACGTTGTCACACCGCTGGCGGATACCTTTCGCCGTGAGTGGACCGCCAATTCCATCTATCACGGCCTCCAGATCAAGTTCGAGAAGCGCGTGTCGGCGGGGCTGAGTTTCCTCGGCGCCTATATGTGGTCCAAGGCGATCGACGACCTGATTGACAACCCGCCGGATCCGCGAAACCTGCGGCTGGAGCGGGGGCTCTCGGACAACCACTTCCCGCACCGGTTCGTCTTCAGCCACAACTACGATCTGCCGTTCGGCCGCGGGCGGCGGTTCCTGAGCGGCGCCTCGCGGCTGGCGGACCTTGCGCTGGGGGGCTGGGCGATTGCCGGCATCACGACGCTCTCACCGGGGGACCGCGTGAACGTCAGCGTCCAGGGAAACCCCTCCAATAACGGCCAGACCGACCGGCCCAACATGATCCGCGACGCGAAGCTTCCGCGCAGCCAGCGCACGCTGGGGCGCTGGTTCGACACCGACGCCTTCGTCCGCCAGGCGAACTTCACTTTCGGGAATGCTCCGCGGAACGCGGTTGAGTCGCCGGGCCTGGTCAATTTCGATCTCGCCGTCTACAAGCAGTTCGATCTGGTGGAGAAGGTCAGCCTGCAATTCCGCGCCGAGACGTTCAACGGGTTGAACACTCCGCACTTCGGCAACTCCGGCGGCCAGCTCGGCACCAGCGGTTTTGGCGTGATCTCCGGGGCCGGCGACGGCCGCACGCTCCAGTTTGGCCTGAAGCTGCGCTGGTAGACTCGTGTGGAGTTCAAAAAGGAGATTGCATGAGAAACTCAAGTACGCGCCGAAGCTTTCTGGGAAGCGCCGCGGGCCTGGCAAGCGCTCTTACGGGTGCGCCCGCTGTCGTGGCAGCCGGCCGGCGCACCAACATCGTCCTTTGCATGGGCGACGATCACGGCTGGAACGAGACGGCGTACAACGGACACCCGTATTTGCGTACTCCCGTGCTCGATGAGATGGCTGCCGCCGGTCTCCGTTTCGACCGGTTCTACTCCGCGGCGCCCGTCTGCTCGCCCACCCGAGGCAGCATCATGACCGGCCGCCACCCGAACCGCTATGGAACGTTTGGGGCCAACTGGTCCACCCGGCCCGAAGAGATTACGATCGCGCACATTCTCCGGAAAGCCGGGTATGCTTGCGGACATTTCGGCAAGTGGCACCTCGGGCCGGTCAAGGCGGCATCGCCGACGAACCCGGGAGCCATGGGATTCGAAGAGTGGCTCTCCCATGACAACTTCTTCGAGATAGATCCACATTTTTCGCGAAACGGCGGGCCCGTCGAGCAGTTCAAGGGCGAAAGCTCGGAGATCGTGGTAAGTGAGGCGATTCGCTTTATCGGAAAGGCGAAGCAGAACCGGCGGCCCTTCTTCACCGTGATCTGGTTCGGATCGCCGCACGCGCCGTACAGCGGCGTCGAGCAGGATCTCGCGCTTTATAAAAACGTGCCGGACAAACTGCTGCAAGCACGGTTCGCCGAGATTACGGCGCTCGACCGTGCGATGGGGCAGTTGCGGCGGTATCTGAAAAGCGCGGAACTGCGGCAGGACACGCTCCTCTGGTACTGCGGCGACAACGGCGTGCCTCCCGAGGGCCGGCTGACCACCCCTTTCCGAGGTCACAAAGGTCAGGTCTACGAGGGCGGTCTGCGCGTGCCGGGCATCATCGAATGGCCGGAGCGGATTCGGAAGCCGCGCGCGACGGAAGTGAATGCCGTGACCAGCGACATGCTGCCCACCATCTGCGAGCTTGCCGGTCAGCCCTTGCCACCGCGGCCGCTGGACGGTGTCAGCCTGATACCGCTGCTCGAAGGCGGCATGAGAGAGAGGCCGAAACCGATCTGCTTCTGGCAGTACGATCAACGCCGGGAAATGAAGGAAGACGCCAAGCCGTATATTTCGCCCGAACTGCAACAGGGCACGACGCCGACGGCGACGCTCATGGACGGCCGGCTGACGCGCAGTTTCCGCAACTACCGCCACCCGCGCGTAACGGAGGAAGACTTTGCCGGCGACGCGGCCATTCTCGGTAATCGCTACAAGCTGGTGGCTCCGGGCAAACCCTCTGTCGAGTCTGGTCCCGGACCATCTCCCAGTTCGCCCGCCACAGAACTTTACGACGTGCGCGACGACCGGGGCGAGACCAAGGATCTCATTCAGGTCAAACCGGAAATCGCCAAGGACATGGAGCGGCAACTTCGGGAGTGGCAGCGGTCCGTGCTTGCCAGCCTGACGGGCGCCGATTACCGGTAGTCTCCCAGAGCGATCGCTGAAGCTGATCGGTCGGCTCGGCTTTGCGTTTCGGAGCTTCGTCACCGATCGCGACGTCCGGCCAGACCGCCACCATTCACCACCAGGGTCGCGCCGGCCACGAAGGATGACGCCTCGCCGGCCAGGAACAGCGCCGCCTGGGCGATCTCCTCTGGTTTGCCCGCGCGTCCAAGCGGCCGGCCCCCTGCCTGTCTCAGGAATCCATCGAGAGGCTCCCCCAGTTCAGCCGCCTCTGCCCTGAGCATTGGTGTGTCAGTGTCGCCCGGGCGAATGCAGTTAACCCGAATGTTGGCGGAACTGTAATCCAGTGCCATCGCCTGTGTGGTTGGAGGTTGGTGTGTATTTATTTGGAAGAGGGAGAACACTCCCCCAACTCCCCCAACTCCCTCACTCCCACCGAGGCCCTGACCCGCCAGTACAAGGATACCCAACACCACGCCGGGGCCTACCGGCAGATCAGCTATACCCGTCGGATGAAGAGCCGCACGGAGTGCGTCCGCCAGGAATGCGTGAAGGAGCTCCGCCGCCAGATCGTGACCCACAGGCGGTTTAAGCGTCCGGTTGACCAGTGGATCGACCTGAGTATCGAGCACTCACGGCTGACCTGCGATTCAGACAGTAGTCTTACCCACCCAGCCCGTTGAGGACACTGGGTGTGGCCCAGACCGGCAGCCTGCCACCACGAGAGCTATTGGCGGCCTTCCTAACACCCCTACACCGTATCGGACCCTAAGTGGATAGACGCTCGTTCTCCCCCACCCAAAGAAATATTCTTCCCCCCACATTCTTTTTGCAACCCCCTTTGATTTCTTAGGGTTCTAACGCTCCCCCTCCCCCAGTGTCTGAATTGCAGCTTCAACCCTTGGTGGAATGGGCGAAAGCGCCGGGACAAATGTGCAAACCTCAAGCCTGGCCCGGCGGGTTTTCGCCGCGCCACAGGCGCAACGCGAGAGCCCAGGCCAGGAACGGCAGCAGAATAACGGCGCCCGTGCCCAGCGCCACCGTGCGCACCGAGACGCCCAGATCGATTAGCACGCCCGACAGGTAGCTGACCGTGGACATGCTGAGCATGCTGAAGGCGAATTCGGCCGAGAACACGCGGCCGCGAAAACGGTCTTCCGTCTGAGCTTGAAGAATCGTGGTCGAGAAGACCCAAATGGTGGAGCCGCCCGCGTGGGCCAGCACCACGGCCGCGCAAGCCAGCGCGAGCGTCGGCGCCAGGCCCAGCGCGAAGTAGCCCAGGGCCGCTATCAGGAAGCCATAGAGGATGCCGCGGCGCAGCCGGCTGGCTTCGTAACCGGCCCAAAGGCTGCCGATCAACGGTCCCAGCAGCGAGCCGATGCCCCGGGAACCCATCAGCAGGCTCATGCCCAGCATCCCGCCGGAACTGGCGTGCAGGCCGGGCAGATGAACCGGAAACACCCGCTCGCCCAGCAACGGCAGGATCACCCAGTTGGTACCCATCAGGCCGAGCCCGCATTTCACGAACATGGTGGCCAGCATGCGCGAGTCGCGGCGCACGTAGCGGATGCCTTCGACGATCGGCGTGAAGTCGGCCAGCTCGCGCGCGCGCATGGGCGGCGCATTTTCAATGTGCGGCTCCTCCACCCGCATCCTTTTCACCAGCAAGGCCGAAGCCACAAAGGACAGCGCGTTCACCACGAACACCGTGTCGCGGCCGAACATCACCGCAACCATGCCGCCCAAAGCCGAGCCGATGGCCAGATTGAACGACCAGGTGGCGGAGGACAGCGAGTTTGCGACAATCCGTTCCTTCTCGCCGGTGATGTTTGGGACCAGCGCGTTTCGCCCCGGCTCGAACAGCGCCCACATGAGGGTTTCCAGGACCAGCAGGATGTACAGGAACCAGACCCCGCCGGGCGTGCGGACCAACAGCATGCCGGAGACGATCAGCGCACGCGCCCAGTCGGCGAAGATCATGATGCGCTTGCGGCTGAGCCGGTCGTTGAGGACGCCGGTGGTGGGGGCGGCGAAGAACTGCGGCAGCACCTGCAGGACAAACGCGATGGCGATGCTCTTGGCGCTGCCGGTGAACTCCAGCAGCAGGCTATAGATGGCAACCGTGTAAAGCCAGTCGCCGATTTCGCTGACAATCTGCGCCAGCCAGAGCAGACGGAAGTTCCGATTGGTTCGCAGCAGCCTGGAATATGCGGAGAGCGAGACCTGCCTGTCGTTCATAGCGCGAGGAGCGTCGCATTTCCAGGCCAGCCATGTTCTTATGGAAAGAGAGACTCCGTTCCTTATCCTACGCGATGAAACCCGGCCACACCAAACCGCCCGCTTCGAAGGAGATTGAAATCGCCGTGGAGGAGATGGGGCCCGGCCACACCAAACCGCCGGCTTCGAAGGAGATCGAAATCGCCGTGGAGAAGATGGGAGCCGGCTGCACCAAACCGCCGGCTTCG
>JAUYBU010000433.1 GCA_030693045.1 Bryobacterales bacterium
GATCGCCGGCCGTCCCCAGCCGAAGAAGGACGCCGCGCGCCTGCTGGTGGTGACCGGCGGCCACAGCTATCCTAGCGCTTTCTACACCCTGTTCGAGGGCTACGACGACATCGTCTGGACCCACGCCACGTCGCAGGCGGCCGCGTTCACCCCGGCCATGAAGGACCGCTTCGACGCGGTCCTGTTATACGACATGGCGGAGACGATCGGCGAAACGGAGAAGGCCAGCCTGCGCGCCTTCGTGGAGGCGGGCAAGGGAGTCGTCTCCACGCATCACGCGATCGTCGACTACACGTCGTGGCCGTGGTGGTACGAAGAGGTCGTCGGCGGCAAGTATTTCGTCAGCGCCGTCGGCTCGCACGCAAAGTCCGGCTACAAGGATGACGTGGAGATGGTGGCCAAGGCGGTGAAGGGCATGGCAAACCATCCGGTGATCCGCGGTCTCGGGCCGCTGCCGGTAGTGGATGAGGCCTACCGCGGCATGTGGCACGCCGGCGGCATCAAGCCTCTGATGGAAGTCGACCACCCGCTCAACGACAAGCCGGTGGTCTACCTGGGTCCGCATCCGGCGGCGCGCGTCGTCTACATCCAGTTGGGGCATGGCGAAAACACGATACGCCACCCGGGCTACCGAAAACTGGTGCACAACGCAGTCCCCTGGGCGGCGGGCAAGGTTCAGTAGGAATTGGAGGAAGCACATGTCTCTCAGAGCCCTGGCCACGCTGGCAATCGCCTTTTCCTTGCCGCTGTTCGCCGCCGAGCCGGTAGTAAACATCGACCGGTTCCTTTACGGGGCCAGCGTTTACCCCGAGTTGCAGACCCGCGAAGAGTGGAACCGCATGCTCGACGAATTCCAGAAGGCTCGCTTCACCGTGGTGCGAGTGACCGAATCGTCGTGGGGAAACCTGGAGACCGCGTCCGGCAAATACAACTTCGGATGGCTGAAGGACTTTCTCGAGGATGTGCACCGCCGCGGAATGAAGGCGATCCTGGGCACCTCCAGCTACATCGTCCCGCAGTGGCTGGCCGAGGAGCATCCGGACATCATGATGCAGTTGGAACCCGGGGTGCGCGCGAATCCACACAGCCGGCACTCGGTTTGCCTGAACCACCCGGTCTACCGCGAGGCGGTGCGGCGCTATGTGCTCGCCCTGGGGAGAGCATTCAAGGACCATCCGGCGGTCATCGGGTGGCAGCTCGACAACGAGATCGAACACAAGGTGAACCGCATCTGCTACAACCCGGCATGCGAAAGGGCGTGGCACGAATGGCTGAAGAAGACGTATCGCACCGCCGATGAGTTCAACCAACGGCTGCTGCTGGTGAGTTGGGGCATGAAGGTGAGCACGCTCGACAAGGTGCCCGTGCCGGGCCATCCCGTCGACGGCGCCCTGCCGGCGCTGCGACTGGCCAACCTGCACTTCCGGCGCGACACCATCCTGACGTTCTTCAACGAGCAGACGCGCGCACTGCGCGAAGCCGGCGTGAAGGACTGGATCACGACGGACTGGAATACCTACTTCACCGCGCTGGCCGACGATCCGCTGGCCCGCCAGTCGCTGGATGTCGCCAGCCTGAACTTCTACCAGCCCTCGGCCGAGAACCCGGACTTCTGGGATACACTCGCCTGGCACCTGGACATGCACCGCTCGGCGCACGGCCTGGGGCAGTTCATGGTGGCGGAAACCCGCGTCGGCGTAGCGGGCGACACCGTGATGTTCGATCCGTTCCCGACGCAGGATCAGTGGAAGATGTGGATGCTCCAACCCACCGCCTATGGCGCGTTCGGGCTGATGTTCTGGTCCGGCAACCGCTGGCACGGCGGCCACTGGCCGCACTGGGGCGGCGTCCTGGATTGGACCGGGCGGCCGGAGCCCGATTTCGCGTGGCTGATCGAGGTTGGCGCATTCTTCGACAAGTGGAGCGATAAGCTGCTCAAGCACCCGGTGAAAGCCACGGCGGCGATCCTCACCGATTTCAACCAGCGCGCCGCGCTGGAGATCTACAAGCACACGCCTTCGAGTCCGCGCGTGGTGCCCGAAGCCTTCGACGCCCTGCACCGGCTGGGCATCGGCGTCGACAGCATCGCCTTGGATCAGGCGGTGCTGCCCGGAAAGCTCGCCCGATACTCGCTGGTGGTCATTCCCGCCGCCACGGCTCTGGACGATCCTGCGCTGCCCGCGGTGTTAAAGACCTATGTGGAGAACGGCGGCAACGTGGTGGTGACTCCCTTTACCGCCTACATGAGCTGGGATGGGGTCTTCCGCAAGGACGGGTTTGGCGCGAATCTGGCGGAGCTGACCGGCGCCTCGGCGCGAACCGCGCGCCGCATGGGCACCTCGGCCGACAAGGGGCGCGAGGACCATCACGTGGCGTGGATGGGCCGCACTTCCGCGGTCGGCATCGACGGCTACTGCGAGTATCTCGACGTGCGGCCGGGGGCGGAGGTCATGGGCCGATTCCAGAGCAGCGAACCCGTGCTCAACGATCAGCCCGCGGCCGTGCGCAGGCGCCACGGCAAGGGCAGCGCCATCAAGCTCGCGTTCTGGCCGAAAGACGACTCGGTCGCGCAGTTGTTCCGCTCGCTCGTGCCGGCCGCGGGCGACCTGCTGGCGGCTGCCGCCCCGCGGGGCGTCCAGGCAGTGCCGCGAACCGACGGCAGCCTGTTCGTGGTGAACACGAGGTCGGATCCGATGGAAGTGCGTCTCTCCCGGCCCGCCACCGACCGCATTACCGGGCGCAAACTCGCGGGCGCCACGCGAATGAAAGCCTACGAAGTGTTGTGGATCGAGTGACCATGCGATGACCCTTGAACTGGCCGCCGGGCTGGCGCTGGCTTTGATGGCAGCGGTGCTGCAGGGAACGTTCCTGTTGCCCATGGCGTCGGCGCGCAACTGGCGCTGGGAGCACAATTGGGCGGTTTTCTCGCTGTTTGCGATGCTCCTGTTCAACTGGGCGATCGCGATCACGCTTCTGCCCAACCTGATTCCGGTCTACCGTTCCGTCCCGGTGAGGGAACTGCTGATGGTGATGATGTTCGGCGCCGCCTGGGGCGCCGGGGCGGTCCTGTTCGGCCTGGCGGTGGACAAGCTCGGTCTCGCGCTGGGCTACCCCATCATCATGGGGCTGAACGCGAGTCTGGGCGCGGTCATCCCGTTGGTCTTCCTGGTTCAGCGCGACGCGAGCGCGGCAAAAGTCATTACCGTCGTCGCGGGCACGGTAATCGCCCTGGGGGGCATCGTCGTGTGCTCGGTGGCGGGCTCGCGGAAAGAAAGCCGGCAGAGCGCGCAGCCAGCCGGACGGACGGCCTTCACGGCGGGACTGATGATCGCCGTGGCGAGCGGCATTCTTTGCGGCCTGCCGAACGTGGGCATGGTCTACGCCGTGAACATCGTGAAAGCGGCGAAGCGCGCGGGTGCTCCCGATGCTTTGGCCGGCAACGCCGTGTGGGCGCTCTTCTTCACGCTCGGGGCCATCGTAAACGTAGGCTATTGCGTGTGGCTGATGGTTCGCCGGCGGAACGTCCGGGAGCTTTTCGGCCCCGACGGCGCCCGCAATCTCGCGCTGGGCAGCTTGACGGCTTTGATGTGGATCGGCAGCTTCTATCTTTACGGCATCGGTGCGCCTCTGTTCGGGAATTGGGGCGCCGTGATTGGCTGGCCGGTGTTCATCTCCGTGGCAATCGGCGTGGGATGCCTGGCGGGCCTGTGGAAAGGCGAATGGAAGCGCGCGCCCGCATCCGCCCTCGGCCTGCTGAGGAACGGACTGCTGTTGATCCTGGCCGCCGTGATCACGCTCGCCGCGGCTAACACGCTGTAACAAGCTGGAGAGGCTCCATTATGAAGCACCGGGAACGGGTGATGAAGGCCTTGAACAGAGAGAGAGCCGACCGCTGCCCCATGCAGGTCAGCTTCACCCCGGAATTCGCCGAACGGCTGAGAGCCGATCTGCGCCAATCGGGCAAGGGCGTCCACAACCCGCACGGCGGCGGCAACACCTACGGCCTGGAGCGCGCCATCGGCGAAGACATGCTGCTGACTTCGGTGGGGTGGGCCAACTCCTACTACGCCAATGAAGC
Organism: Bryobacterales bacterium; assembly: GCA_030693045.1. GTDB lineage: Bacteria > Acidobacteriota > Terriglobia > Bryobacterales > Bryobacteraceae > JACQZT01. Next base: position 4,079 of record JAUYBU010000433.1, read on the forward strand.
TTATGCGCGCGGGGCGGACGCCTACACCGACGAGTGGGGCGTCGGCTGGCGCAACGCCCGCTACGAGACGCGATTTGGCGCCGGCTCCTACACCGAGATGGTGAGCCATCCGCTGGCCGACGCGAAAGCGCTCGATTCCTACACGCCTCCCGATCCCGGCCGGGCTGGATTGTATGCGGACTCGGAATCGGCGATCCGGCGATTCCGGGACGAGTACTGGATTGTCGGCGTCACCGTGACGACGGTTTTCGAGACGGCCTGGGCGCTGCGCGGACTGGAACGGATGTTGATGGATTTTGTCGAGGACCCGGCTCTGGCGGAGCGAATCCTGGACATCCCCTTCCGCTACCACCTCGCCGCGGCGAAGCGTCTGGTCAATCTCGGCGTGGATATGATCTGGACCGGCGACGACGTTGGGGCGCAACGCTCGATGATGGTTTCGCCCAAGATCTGGCGCAGGTTTCTGAAGCCCAGGATGGCGGAGTTCATTTCCACGCTGAAGGCCATCAATCCCCGCTTGACGCTCGCCTATCACTCGGACGGTTTCATCGATCCGATCGTTCCGGAGTTGATCGAGATCGGAGTGGACGTCCTGAATCCGATCCAGCCGCGCAGCATGGACCCGGCGCTGATGAAGCGCAAGTACGGCGACAAGCTCTGCTTCTGGGGCACGATCGACGAGCAGTTCACCCTGCCGTTCGGCTCCTCCGAGGACGTGCGGCGGGAGGTGCTGGCGCGCATCGAAACGGCGGGCGCCGACGGCGGCCTGATCCTCGGCCCCACGCATCACGTGCAGTTGGACACGCCGTTGGAGAACTTCTGGGCCATGGTGAATGCCATCACCGGCGAGGCGGCGTCAGCATGACGCGGTTCGCTTCGCTGTCGGATGAAGAGCGGGACGATTTTCGCCGCCTGTTCGACAAGCGCATCGACAAGGTTAAGCTCAAGACCGCCGACGTCTTCGCCTTCAAGAAGATCGATCAGCCGCCGTTCATCGTCAACGGCGCGTTCTACTGGGTCTCTGGGCTCGATCCGGACACGTTCCCCGACGATTACTTCGACGATCCGGCCGTGATGACGAACTTCCAGGAGCGTATCTACTACGACCAGGTCCGCGAGATCGACGACGACTTCGTGCCGTATCTGATGCCGTGGTTTGGGACGGTTGTGGCCGCGTCCGCTTTCGGCTGCCAGATCGAATTCCCCCCCAAGCAGGACCCGGCCGCCAATCCGCGCCATTTTCCGGTCAAGACCCCGGAAGATATCCGCCGGCTGCGGACGCCGGATCCGGACCGGGATGGCCTGATGCCCAAAGTGCTGGAGTTCCTCCGCTACATGAAGGAACACAGCTTCCTGCCGGTCGGGATCACGGATTTCCAGGGCCCTTTGACGACCGCCAATCTCCTGATGGGCTACGACGGGCTGATCTATCTCATGCACGACTATCCCGAGGCCATGCACGAGCTGATGGACAAGCTGACCGAGGTCCTGATCGCGTGGGTGAAGCGGCAGAAGGCGGTGATCGGCGAGCCGCGAAACGAGTGCATCGGCAACCAGCAGGTGTACCTCGGCAGGAACGCGGGCATCTGGTTCTCCGACGACGATGCCGTGCTCATGTCGCCCAAGGCCTACGGGGAATTCGTGGTTCCCTA
>JAUYBU010000470.1 GCA_030693045.1 Bryobacterales bacterium
GGGCACATACATCCAGAAAGCAATAGCACAATACTCATTTTCTCCACCATTATGCATGTCTACACTTTCGAGGCAAAATCAGGCCTAACCCAATCATTTACTACGACTTACCTCAAATGGTTAGGGTAAACATCCGTTGTAAACTGCTTTCCTCGGAAAAGGAAAAAGGCCGCCGGCGCTAGTCAGCAGCTTTTGTTCTTCAGGGATGTTGTGCTCGATGTTGTTCATGTTCTATAAAAAGAAGTCACCCACCCGTAGGGCGAGTGAGTGATTCCTTGGTCCGATCCCGCCCTACGAAATCCGACCACCTTCATTCTGACTTCACGCCGGGAAAGTTCAAGCGCCCGAGTTTTCCACACCCTTGGCGCACATCCATCGTGGTGGAATATCCCTGTGGAGCACCAATTTGTACAGCGCAAGTTCGGCTTCGTGGATCGCCATTGATGCTCGCCTGATGTCGGCCAAGTCGATTCTTCGGACTGAACACTTTAAGGCACCACGGGCAGTGGCGCTTGCCTTCACAACGTGCCCGTCTTCAGGGTGTTGGACGATTGAATCGTGCATGTAGTCGTTTCTGAGTTTTTGGGCGGCGCGGAGGCGGGCCACCACGCTCTCATACCCTTTCAATTTCGGAAACTCCGGCTGAAGCTGTTCTCAAAGAGTACTCAGGATGTCCAGACGCTGGGGAAAACTGGTGTGGTTGACTAGGATGAACGGCTTGGGATCGGTCAGTTCGTTAAACCCGGCAAGTTTTCCAATGCAGATACCCAGGAATCCTTCCAGGCCCGACCACAGCACGGCCACGCGCCCGATTTCAACCAGGTACTCTTCCAGCAACGGCCAGCCAGCAAAATCCAGCTTGCGCACCTCGTCGTTCGTCATAGATGAACATTGTAGCTCAAATGCCAGTGGTTGGAGGTCTTCCGATTTTCACCACAGAATTGTACCAGTGCCGCCAGTTCCCCGGATTCTCGGCCAACATCATCTTTGCGGTCTGCTTCTGAAGGTTGCAATTGAACATGTCTTCATCCGTGATCTCGCTTCACAGGCCGTAGAGGAAGGCGAACTCCGTCAGGGTCGCTCGCTGGAACGTGAGGCAACCGTAGGAATACTTGCCGTTAGAGTCTAAGAGTTTGAGTTTCGTCTGCCCGTCGCTCTCCGCTTGTTCGAGGGCCGTGAGCCAGTTGTCGAGTGTCTTATGGGAGTTCTTAGGGCTTTCCTGATAGCCCTTCTTAGCGTCGCGAGCGATTAATTTCGCCTGTTGGGTAGGCGATAATGGTTTTTTCTGTGGCGGTTGGAATTTCATATGAAACTGCTATGGTCACAGTCTTCACCGGGATAACTTTAATCATCGTGGCGACCGACAAGGCGCAAAGCAGAAGTATGATGATGTTTTTCAAATTGTCCCCGGGTCGCGGGGGTACCGTCAAGGAGTCGACCACGATCTCCCGGGACAGCGTGCGGATTGCGGAACCCGAGGCAACCCGATACGCTGGAACTCGGTACTCTCGAGGATTCTATGAATCGGCGCGAATTTCTCTCCACTCCGGCTTTGGCGCTCGCACAGGGCGAGCCCGAGCAAGGCTTCACTTCGCTGTTTGACGGCAAGACGCTGAAGGGCTGGGCCATCCAGGACGGGCCGCAGTCGGCCTTCTATGCCGATGCGGGTGACATCGTCGGGCATGACAGTTCCGGGTTTCCGGCATGGCTGCGGTCCGAGAAGGAATACGAGAACTTCGACCTCCGCCTGGAGTTTTTCCTTAAGGGCTGGATGGACGGCGGCGTGCTGATCCACGCGCCCGAGCACGGCCGCCCGGCCTGGGCCGGCATGCTGGTCAAGATCTTCCACCAGTACGACAAGGAGCCGCGGACGAATTCGATGGGAGCTGTTTTTCCCGTCGTCGCTCCGAAGCTGGTCAACGTGCGCGCCAAGGGCGAATGGAACAACATGCGGATTCTGATGGACTGGCCGCGGCTGCAGGTGTGGGTGAACGGCGAAGTGGTTCAGGATATCGACTGCGACGCTCAACATGCGCTTCACGACCGATTGCGGCAGGGCTTTATCGGGCTCAGAACGCTCAGCTATGGGCTGCGTTTCCGCAGCCTGCGCATCCGGGAACTGCCGTCAAAAGAGAAGTGGGAGACGCTGTTCGAGACCGATTCGGATATCGACAAGTGGTTCGTCTCGGAATCGAACCAGCGAGCGCCGGCGCAGTTTCGGGCGCGCAACGGCGTGATTTCGGCCGACGGACTCGGCCACTTGGCTACTAAGGCCAAGTATCGGGATTTCGAGCTTCAGCTCTACATCCGCCACGCCAAGCATCACAACAGCGGAGTTTTGTTCCGCACAGCGGGCAAGGGACTCGCCGACCCGCGCCACTACGAAATCCAGTTGCACGACGTCGAGGACGCGCACTTCCCCACTGGATCGCTGTACTACCACAAGCGCTCGATCTATCCGCGCATCGAGCCCGAGAAGTGGTACCTGATGCAGGTGATCGCAAAGGGCCGCGAGTGCATGGTGCGCGTCGACGGCCAGACCATAATGATGTACGACAAGCTGGAGAACGTCGACGAAGGGCACATCGAACTACAGGCGCACCAGGCCGGCCGCTGGACCGAATTCAAGCGCATCCGCGTGAAAACGCGGTAGCGGATACCAGTCGCGGTTCGGCGCCACGTGCCGAACCGCGACCGTCAGGGGGCGGCCGCGGCGAGCGCATTCAGCAGGTCCGGGCCGAACTGAAGGTTGTCGTCGGTGGTGCGAGGGCGGGCGAGCTTTGCGTTGCGCTCGACGCCGAGTTCCATCAGGAAGGCTTGGATCTTGCGCTCGTGGAACAGCGCCTGGTTCACCGTCATCCGGCCCTTGTCGACGGCGCCTTTGCCGAAGCTTACGCGCGGGCCGCCGGCGGCCTGGAACGAAGCGGTCTTGCCGAGGGCGTCGAACAAGCGTTGCGCCACCGCGCCGGCCGGCCCCTCGATGTAGTCGCCGGCTTCCTGGTTGTGCAGGGCCAGGAACAGATCGATGCGGCGGCCCGAATCGAGCCAGGCGAACATGGCCTTCTTCATCGCCGCGATCTCGGGCACAACCCGCGCGTCGGCGGTGTCCCAGTTGCGGTTGACGTCGTAGCCGTGGGCGTTGAACCGCACCTGCCCGTTCACCACGCCATCCGGGTCGGCCATGGGAAAAATCTTCCACACGACGGCGCGGCGCAATTTCGCCGCCTCGGGCGCATCGGAAACCAGATAGCGCACCGCGCCGTCGATCACCCACGACGTGCCCGTCTCCCAGGCGTGCTGGCGCGCCATCAGCCAGACCACCCTCTTGTCGCTGTCGGGCGCGGCAGGATCGGTGATCGTCACCAGCGGCAGTTCCCTGCCCTGCACCGTCCTGCCGGCCGATTCCTGTCTCACTTGCGGGTGTCTTCCGATGTCGCCGAGCAATTTCGCCAGGTGCGCCGTCGTGTAAGGCGGCACGTGGGCGATCCACACGCGCGGGCGCTCGGGTGTGAACCGCACCGTCAGCCGCCCCTGCTTCTCGTCCCACTCGACGTTCTCGTCGGTGAAGTGCTTCCAGGTGCGGTCGTCGTAACTGTAAACCGGCCGCGTGTTGCGCGTCACCGAGTAACTGCCCGGCCGGTAGTTATACTCGCCCGCCAGGTCCGTCAGTTCTATGCGAACGTCCTGCTTGGGAAGGTTGTCCAACCGGAAGTAGTACCAATTCGCCTGGCGGTTGCGGCCGTCCTGATCGGCCTGCCCTTTCACCGCGCAGCGCAAGTGAAGGGGCGAAACGTACTCGACACGCCCCAGGCTTCCGGCTTCAAACGAAGTGGTGACGGTGATGGCCGCGATCAGCAGCAGCATGGAGAACCTAGGCGCCGCCCGCGACTTCGTCCCAGGTGACGATGCGCTTCTCGTAGATCGCTTTGGTCGCCATGATGGCCTGGACCGTCGAGCGCACTCCCGATTCGGCGCTGTTCAGCGGCGTCTTCTTGCCGCGCACGTTCTCGGCGAACGCCTTCAGCGCCATGTAGGTCGAGTCTTCCTTCTCGTCGGGCACGTCCAGCTTGATCGCTCCGCGCTTGTCGCGCGGGATCCAGGTCGCCTGGACCAGGTCGATGGCGCCGCCCGCGCAGAAGACCCGCTCCTGAATTCCGGAGAAGCCCGGAGGGTCGAAGTAGTGGTGGCTGAAGTTGACGCGCTCGCCCCCCGGATACTCGAAGATCAGATTGTAGTTGTCCATCACGGTGCGGCCGGGCGGCACGTCGATAAACAGGTTGGTGCCGCCGCTGGCCAGCGCGCGCACGGGATGCGCGCCGATGGCCCAGGTGAACAGGTCGAGGATGTGAATGCCCTGATCCACCACGATGTCGCCGTTGTTCTTCTTGTCGAAGTACCACGGGATGTCGCGCGGCAGGTCGCCTCCGTGGCGGATGCCGTGGCACATGAGCACCTTGCCCATGCCGCCCGAGTGAATGAACTTCATCGAGCCGTTGCGCCGGGGATCGTGCCGGAGTTGAAAACCGGCCTGGAAGACGCCTTTGGCCTCGGCCGCGGCGCGCGCCACCATTTTGCAGTCGTCCACCGTCAGCGCCAGCGGTTTCTCGGCGTACAGGTGCTTGCCGACCTCGAGGATGGCGAGGTCGAAATCCTTGTGCGTGAAGTCGGGCGTGGCCAGCACGACGGCGTCGATGTCTTTCTGCTGGTCGAGCATCTTGCGGAAATCGGTCCACTGGCGGGCGTTGCCGCCCGCATCGGCCACCGCCTTGGCGGCCGCGGCGGCACGGTCCGGCAGGATGTCGCACACGGCCACCACTCGGACCCCGGCGACGCGCAGCATGTTTTGCAGCAGGAAAGAACCCCGGTTGCCCACGCCCACAAAGGCGACGCGCAGCGTGTCGCTGGGGGTCTGCGCCGGAAGAATGGCCGGCGCGCCGGCGATGGCGGCGGATTTGAGAAAGCCTCGACGGTCTGTCATTGGATGGCTCCTGATCGCTATCTATTTTAGTCCAACCCGGGATCGCTCGCCGGCGAGATACTCTGGCGGAACCAGCAGAGTCAGCGCGTCGTCTACGATTTCGACGGTGGCGGGAAGAGTCCCGGCCAACTCGCCGTCCACCTGCACCGGAACCGGTTCGCCGCCGGGCGCGATCAGCTCGATCGAACTCGCGGCGTGAACGGTGGCCCCGCGCATTCGCCCAAGCGTGCCGGTCCCGACGCCCAGCAAGTATTTCAGATACCGCCCCGCCGTCGCGCCCTGCATGAGCACGGTTTCGAAATCCGGCCGCAAAAGGCTTGCGCCACGCGCGATTTTAAGATCGCCGCCGTAGTTGCGCACGCGGGCCGCCAGCGCGAAACCGCAACGGCGAGTGATGTCGCCGGCGCGAACGTCAAACTCCGCCAGGCGCTTGCCTACCAGCCGGAATGCGATGACCCAGTATGCAAACTTGCCCGTCCGCCGCTTGAAGTCGAAATCCATCTCGGCGATGACGCGGGCGTCCAGACCGGCGCCCGCAAACATCAGGAAGTGCCGGGGAGCGGTGTCCGAGGCCCGAAGCAATCCCAGCGCCAGGCGCACCGGCTCGAATTCTCCAATTCGCCCGGCCACCCGCTCCAGATTCTTGCCGAGCCCGAGTTCATGTCCCAGACAATTCGCCGTTCCCGCCGGGAGCACCGCCAGCGGGGTGGCGGAACCGGCCATTCCATTCAGCGTTTCGTTCACCGTGCCGTCGCCGCCGGCGGCCAGAATCAGGTCCGCGCCGCGCTCGATGGACTCGCGGGCGATCTCGCCCGCGGTCCCCGGGCCGGTGGTCGGTTGCGCCTGGACGGTGTGGCCGGCGGCGCGCAAAGCGGCCAGCGCGCCCTCGATGCGTTCGGCGCCGGCGCGCTGAAACGCGCCCGCGCGCGGGTTGTAGATGAGGCGGGCGTTGCGATAGCGCGCGATGAGTTTTATTCCTCCGCCGAAGTACCATCATAATAGACCATGCAGGAGACCCCGAGCCGCGAGGCCCAACGGCTGCGCGAAACGTTGCGCCGCCACGAACATCTTTATTACGTCCTGGACCAGCCGGATGTGGAAGACGCGGAATACGACGCGCTGATGCGGCGGCTGGCCCAAATCGAGCTCGAGCATCCGGACCTGGCAACCCCCGATTCGCCCACCCAGCGCGTCGGCGGCGCGCCGCGCGAGGGATTCGTCAAGGCCGCCCACAGCGCGCCGATGCTGAGCCTGGACAACGCCCTGAACGACGGCGAGTTGCGCGAGTTCGACCGCCGCGTGCGGGAACTGCTGGCGGGTGCCGACTGCCGTTACGCCGCCGAACTCAAGCTGGACGGGCTTTCGATGGCGGTGCGCTTCGAACACGGAGTTCTGGTCCAGGCCATTACGCGCGGCGACGGGCTCACCGGCGAGGACGTCACCGAGAACGCGCGCACCATCCGGAGCCTGCCATTGCGCGTCCGGGACGGCCCCGGTCTTTTCGAAGCCCGCGGGGAAGTGATCATGGACCGCCAAGCGTTCGAGCGCTTGAACGCCGAACGCGAGCGGCAGGAACTGGCCCGGTACGCGAACCCGCGCAATTCGGCGGCTGGCTCGCTACGCGTTCTCGAGCCGCGCATTACGGCATCGCGCCAGCTCGACTTCTACCCTTACTTCCTGCTCATCGATGGGCAGCCGGCGTGCGAAAGCCATTGGGAGTCGCTCGAAACGCTGGCGCGAATGGGCTTCAAGGTCAACCCAAACCGCGCGCTCTGCACCGGCATCGAAGAGCTGCTGGCATTCTGCAAGCAGTGCGAAGCGATGCGCGACGAGCTGCCCTACGAGATCGACGGCGTGGTGGCGAAGGTCGATTCGCTGGCCCAGCAGCGCGCGCTCGGCTGGACGGCCAAGGCGCCGCGCTGGGCCATCGCCTTCAAGTTCCCGCCCCAGCAGGTCGAGACGATGACCGCGAGCATCGAGGTCCAGGTGGGACGCACCGGAGTGCTGACGCCGGTGGCGCACCTTCGGCCGGTCGTGGTCGGCGGCGTCATGGTCTCGCGCGCGACGCTGCACAACCAGGACGAGATTGAGCGGCTCGGCGTGCACATCGGCGACACCGTGGTGATCGAGCGCTCCGGCGACGTCATTCCCAAAGTCGTTCGGGTCTCGGCGCCGGGAGAGGGCCGGCGGCGGTTTGAAATGCCGGGGCAATGTCCGGTCTGCGGCGGCGACGTGGCGCGCGAGGAAGGCGAAGTGGCCACGCGCTGCGTCAACACCAACTGCCCGGCGCGATTGAAAGAGTCGATTCTGCACTTCGCCGCGCGCGGCGTGATGGACATCGACGGCATGGGTGACGCGCTGGTGGATCAGTTGGTGGATAGGGGCCTGGTTACAAACGTCGCGGATCTCTACCGGTTGAAGGCCGAGGATCTGATTCCGCTGGAGCGCATGGCCGAGAAGTCGGCCAAGAAAGTCTGCGACAACATCGAACGATCGAAGGCGCAGCCGCTGGCGCGGGTGTTGAACGGCCTGGGCATCCCGTTCGTCGGCGAGCGCACGGCGCGGATTCTCGCGGATACGTTCGGAAGTCTGGACGAGATCGCCGGGGCGGACGCGGAAACGCTGCAGCAGGCCGAGGAGGTGGGGCCCAAGGTCGCGGGCAGCATCCGCCATTTCTTCGACGAACCGCGCAACCGCGAGCTGGTGGAGCGATTGCGCGAAGCGGGGCTTCAATTCACCGGTGAGAAGCGGCGGGCCGAAGGCGGGCCGCTGGCCGGACGGACGTTCGTGCTCACCGGTACGCTTCCCTCGCTGACCCGCGAGGAAGCCAAGGCGCGCATCGAGGCCGCCGGCGGCAAGGTGACCGGGTCGGTGAGCAAGAAGACCAATTGGGTGGTCGCGGGCGAGGAAGCGGGCTCGAAACTCGACAAGGCGCGCGCGCTGGGCGTGGAAGTGATAGATGAGACCGGATTGCTGGAGCTATTGAGCCGCGAATGAACGTGGATTAAAACGTCGATAATAGGGAAGACCCATGGATTTCGTCGAGCACCTCAAGGCCAGCATCGATATCGTCAAGGTTATCGGCGAATACGTGCGCCTGAAGCGCGCCGGGCCGCGCTGGATGGGCTTGTGCCCGTTCCACACGGAGAAGACCGGGTCGTTCTCGGTTCACGCGACGCACCAGTTCTACTATTGCTTCGGCTGCCAGGCCAAGGGCGACGCGATCAAATTCGTCATGGAGATCGAGCGGCTGAGCTTCTATGAAGCGCTCAAGCTGCTGGCCGAACGCAACGGCATCCCCCTGCCCAAGCGCAGCGAATACTCCGATCCGGAGACCAAGCAGCGGGCGGGAATTTTCGAAATGCACGAATTGGCCGCGCGCATGTTTCGCAACGCGCTGGCGTCGGGCGCGGGCGCCGACGCGCGCGCCTACCTGGCGAAACGAGCGGTTGCGGCGGGCCAGATCGAGGAGTTCGGCCTGGGCTTCGCCGATCGGTCGGGGCAGTTTCTGGTCCGGCGTTTCGAGCAGGAGGGATTCAACGCGGAGCAGATGGAAACCTCCGGCCTGGTGCTGAAGCGCCAGGAGGGGCCGGGGTTCTTCGATCGTTTTCGCGGCCGGCTGATGTTCCCGATCCAGAACGAATCCGGAAAGATCATCGCCTTCGCCGGGCGCGCGCTGGCGGCGGGCGAAGAACCGAAGTACCTCAACTCGCCGGAGACGCCCATCTACCACAAGAGCACCGTGCTCTACAATCTTCACCGGGCCAAGGAAGGAATCCGCAAGCGCGACCGCGCGGTGCTGGTGGAAGGCTACATGGACGTGATCGGGGTCTATTCGGCCGGCGTTCATGAAGTGGTGGCCAGTTGCGGCACGGCGCTCACCAACGCCCAGGTGCGCGCCCTGAAGCGCCACTCCGCCAACCTGGTGGTCAACTTCGACCCCGACGCGGCGGGCGCCAATGCGGCCGAGCGCTCGATTCAGATTCTGCTCGAGGAGGACATTCGAATCCGCATTCTCGAACTGGAGCAGGGATTGGACCCGGACGAGTACGTCAAGCAGCGCGGCGCCGCCGCTTATCAGGAGAAACTCGCCGCGGCGGGCAGTTACTTTCATTGGCTGGCCGATCGCGCGCGCGCGCGGCGGGGCGCGACGGTGGAAGGCCAGATGGCGGCTCTCAAGGAACTGCTTCCGTCCATTCACCGCATGTCCGACAAGCTCGAGCGCGCGGCGGTGGCCGAGGATGTCGCGCACTATCTGGGCGTCGAGCGCGGCATCGTGCTGGAGCAGTTCCGCAAGGCGGCCCTGGACCGGCGGGAGCGGACGCCCGGCGCCGAGGCGCGCCTGTCGGTCCCGGCGATGGAGAAGATCCTTTTGAACGCGATTCTGGCTTCGCCCGCGATCCGGCCCGAAATTCTTCCGCGGCTCCAGGCCATGGGCGCGGCGCAGCGCTTCGTCACGCGCGGCATCTTCCAGATTCTGTTCCTGCTCCAGGAGTCGGGGCAGAACATCGGCTTTTCCGAGATCGACGCGCGCCTGGAAGAACCCGACCGGCAACTCTTGCTGACGGCGGTTCTCGCCGATGAGATGACTGAAGGGGCCGATTTCAGGGAACAGGCCGAAGCGTGTCTCAAGAAACTGGAAGCCTCCGAACGGGAGGGGCGAAGGACCGAGGTCCGCGCGCGGTTGAAGGAAGCCGAGCGCGCGGGCAATTTCGCCGAAGCGCTGCGATTGGCCGAGGAGTTGAATCGCCTGGATTCCGCGGGCGCCAAGCGCACGGATTCGGGAGCGCCCCGATGAACCGCCCGGGCGTTGTAGAATTGTGAGGACGCGGTCTGGCACGGGATCAGGGGAAACTGGTGGCAACGGACGACAAGTTCGGCAGGCTGAAACAGCTCATGGAAGCTGGCAAGGCCAAGGGGTACGTCCTCTACGACGAGGTTAACGAACTCCTGCCCGACGAGATGGTGCCCGGTCCGGAATTGGATGAACTGCTCGCCAATCTGGACGGCGCCGGCGTCGAGATTCTGGATGAACCCAGGCTGGAATTCGACAAGAAAGAGGAAGGCGACGACCTTGCCGACCTCGATTTCGTCCAGGATTTAAGCGATAAAACCAACGACCCGGTGCGGATGTATTTGCGCGAGATGGGCACCGTTCCGCTGCTGACGCGCGACGGCGAAATCGAACTCGCCAAGCGGATCGAACGCGGCCAGCACGCGGTGGAGAAGGCGCTGTCGCGCTCGCGGATGGTGATCAAGGAGATTGTGAAGCTGAGCAAGGAAGTAGCCTGCGACACGATCCCCATTCGCGACGTTCTGGTTCTTCCGGACCTGGTAAACGACCAGGGTCTGGCGGACCTCCGGCAGGAATTTCTCGCCACGGTCGGGGAAATCGAGAAACAATTCCGCAAAGCGCAGCAGTTGCGCCAGAAAATGCAGGCCGTCTCGCGCGGCATGAAACCCAAACAGCACCGGTCGCTCCGGATGAACCTGGGGCGCATAGCGGTTCGGGTCTCGCGTCTGGCCCGCAGCGTCCAACTGGGATCGGCGGTCCGGTGCCGCCTGAGGAGCCGGCTGCGCGCCGCGGTGGAGGAACTCAAGCCCGTCGAGCGCGAGATCGCACAGGCCCAGCGGCGCTCGGAAGGAGTCTCCGGCAGCGGCGCCGCCCGGGAGTCGCGCAAGGAACTGCGCCTTCTCAGCCAGAAGCTGCAACACATGGAGGACGACTCGGGCGCTTCGGCCACCGATCTGCGGCGCACTCTGCAAATCGTCGAGCGCGGCGAGCAGGAAGCGGAAACCGCCAAGAAGCAACTGATCGAAGCCAACCTGCGCCTGGTGGTCTCCATCGCCAAGCGCTACACCAACCGCGGTCTGCAATTCCTGGATCTGATTCAGGAGGGCAACATCGGCTTGATGAAGGCCGTCGACAAGTTCGACTACCGCCGCGGCTACAAGTTTTCGACCTACGCCACCTGGTGGGTGCGGCAGGCGATCACGCGCGCTATTGCCGACCAGGCCCGCACCATTCGCATCCCGGTGCACATGCTCGAAACCATCCACAAGCTGGTGCGTTCGCAGCGCCTGCTGCAACAGGAACTGGGCCGCGAGCCGACCAGCGACGAGCTGGCACGGCGCATGGAACTGCCGGTGAGCAAGGTCCGCAAGGTGCTGCGCATCGCGCAGGAGCCGATTTCGCTCGAAACGCCGGTGGGCGAAGAGGAAGAGTCCCACCTGGGCGACTTCATTATCGACCGGCGGGTGACCTCTCCATCCGAGGCGGTGATCAACCTCAATCTGCGCGAGCAGACCGCGGAAGTGCTCAAGACTCTGAGCCCGCGCGAAGAGAAGATCATCAAGATGCGGTTTGGGTTGCAGGACAGCAGCGAGCACACGCTCGAGGAAGTCGGGCAGCACTTCGCCGTCACGCGCGAGCGGATCCGGCAAATCGAAGCCAAGGCGTTGCGCAAGCTGCGCCACCCCAGCCGGAGCCACCGCCTGCGGGCGTTCCTCGACGCCACGCTCAAGGATTAGCTCCGTAGCAGCGCTCGATCTCGGCGGCGATGGCCTCCGGCGCCAGGTGCCGCCAGGGCTGGCCCCGCCGAATCCGTTCGCGGATCTGGGTCGCCGAGATCGCGGCCAGGTCCTCTGCAACGGGCAAGCGATGAATCCTGGCCTGCAATTCGGGAGGCGGCTGGTAGCGGCCCTGGCGATCGGCCACCAGCAGTTCGAACTCTTCCAGTTGCCCGGCCACGGCGCCCGGGCGGCCGTAGTCCCAGTTGATCATCCGCTCGGCGGCGTCGCTTCCACACAGAAGCAGTAGACGCACGCCGGGCCCGTAAGCCTGGCGGCAGGCGCGAGCCACGTCCAGAAACAGACCCGTGCCGGTGGATGCGATCGAGAATCGCGGCTCGCCCGCCGTGGCCAGTTCGAGCATCCGCACCCGGTCTTCGAAGCTCGCGCCTTCGTACCGTTTGTGCGGAAACCGGCGCGGCAGAACGAAGACCACTTCGCCGGCCACCGAAAGCGCCGCCGAGGCCAGCGCCAGGTGCGCGCGCGTCGGCGGATTGAACGTCCCGGCCAGCACACCCAGAGCGGACGGCTGCCCGGCCGCGCGGCGGAAGAACTCCATGGCAACATCCTATACGGTCGGGCCTGCCAACGTGGGGCAGGCGGGGTCCGGGCTAGGGCTCAGCTTGCGCAGCAGGGCGATTCCGGCGAGGCCCGCCACCGTCATCACCAGGTAGATGGCTGCTTGCAGCAGCAGCACGATGGCCAGGGCGTCCTCACGGTCGACGCCCAGAGGCGCCAGCACCGTGACGGCGGCGAACTGGTAGACGCCCACGTAGCCCGGCGTCGAGGGCACCGCGCTCGACAGTCCCAGCGCAGCGATCAGGAGCATTCCCCGCCCGAACCCGAGCGGGACTGCCAGCGATGCGCCCACCCACACCGCCATCAGCCCGTCGATGGGCCAGATGAGAGCGGTCAGCAGCAGAAACTGAAACGCGCGCCAGGGATGGTGGAGCGCTCGCAGGCCCAGCAGAAACTGCCGAGTGAGCGATTGGATCCGCGCGCCGAACGGAAGATGGCCGAGGATCTTCAGGAGCGGCCGCTCCAGGTGCGGCAGCAGGACCATGCCCGCGATCCCGATCGCGCTCGCCACCCCCAGCACGCGCGCGGTTCGGTGGAGCCACTCCGGCAGGCCCGCCATCACGGCGAGCGCGGCGGAGGCCACCGCCATCAGCGCGGCGGCATCCACCAGACGCTCGGTCAGCGCCGTGGCCAATACGTAGCTGAGGCTCAGGGACCCGGCCCACGCGACGGCCGCCGTGCGGATCAGTTCGCCCATCCGCGCCGGGAGAACGTTGTTGCCCAGGTAGCCGGCCGAGATGGCGGAGAAAACCGTGCCGAGCGGCAGCGTCCCCTCGGCGTTCAACAGCACGCGCCAACGCGCCGCGCGCAATACCAGCGCGACTGCCTGGGCCGCGATGGCCGCCGCGAACCAGCCCGCCCGGGCGGATTTCAGCCTGACCCACACCTCGCGCAGATCCATGTTCCGCAGGGTCAGCCACAACAGCAGGGCAGCCAGCGGAACGGCCACGGCCAAGCCCAGCCAGGTTTTGCGGTCGAACCGAATCCTGGCGCCGGCGATCATGGTGCGCCGCCCGTCGGAAGCTGAAAAAGAATCCGGGGACACTCCGGGCTGGCTTGACGGAAACAACACTTTGGAGCGCCCACAGGCGTGTCCCCCAGGATTCTTTTGCAGCTTCTCAGCCCGCGACCTGTTTCGCCTCGGGACTCCGGGTGAAACTGGCGCGGAGGAAGTCGCGATTGGTCCGCGCGATGACGTCCAGCTTGATTTCCTTCGGGCAAGCCGCCTCGCACTCGCCGATGTTGGTGCAATAACCGAACACTTCCTGGCGCGCCCGCGCCACCATTTTGAGCGCGCGGTCCATGCGCTCCGGCTGCCCTTGCGGAAGCGAGCCGAGGTGGGTGATCTTGGCGCCCAGGAACAGCGCGACGGCGGCGTTCGGGCACGCCGCGACGCAGGCGCCGCAGCCGATGCAGCAGGCGGCGTCCATGGAGCGGTCGGCGTCGGGCTTGGGCACCGCAACGGCGTTGCCGTCGGGCGCGCTGCCGGTGGGCACCGAGACATAGCCGCCGGAGGCGACGATGCGGTCCAGCGCGCCGCGGTCCACCACCAGGTCGCGAATCACCGGGAAAGCGCGCGCGCGCCACGGCTCCAGCCAGACCTCGTCGCCATCCTTGAAAAAGCGCATGTGCAACTGGCACAGCGTGGCGCCCTTGTGCCCCCCGTGCGCCAGACCGTTGACCATCGATCCGCAGGTGCCGCAGATGCCCTCGCGGCAGTCGTGGTCGAAGGCGATCGGTTCCTCGCCTTTCAGGATGAGCTCTTCGTTGACCACGTCGAGCATTTCCAGAAACGACATATGCGTGTTCACATCGTTGGCTTCATAGCGCACGAATTGGCCGGGGGCGGTTGAGTTCTTCTGACGCCAGACATGCAGAGTGAGTTTCATCGCCATCGCCTCCCTTACTTGTAGCTCCGCTGCGCGGGTTTCGCGTACTCGAATATGAGCGGCTCGATATAGCGCGCCGGTCTATGGCCGTCGCCCTGGTACCCCCAGGCCGCTACGTGAGAGAAGTTCTCGTCGTCCCGCCGCGCTTCGCCTTCCTCGGTCTGAAACTCTTCGCGGAAATGCCCGCCGCAGGATTCGTCGCGCTCCAGCGCGTCCAGACACATCAGTTCGGCCAGCTCGAAGAAGTCGGCCACGCGCCCGGCCTTCTCGAGCGACTGGTTGAACTCCTCGTTGACGCCCGGCACGATTACGTTCTTCCAGTACTCTTCGCGGATCTCGGGAATCTTCGCCAGCGCCAGTTCCAGCCCCTTGGCGTTGCGCCCCATGCCGCAGTTGTCCCAGAGAATCTTGCCCAGCTCGCGGTGGAAGGAATCGACCGTGCGCTTGCCCTTGGCCGCCAGCAGCCGCTTGATCCTGCTCTCGACCCCGGCGTGGGTTTCGCGAAAGTCCGCCTGCGCCGGGTCGAGCTTGTCGAACTTGGTTTGGGCCAGGTAGTCGCCCATGACGTAGGGCAGGACGAAGTAGCCGTCGGCCAGACCCTGCATCAGGGCGCTTGCGCCGAGGCGATTGGCCCCGTGGTCGGAGAAGTTGGCTTCACCGGCCACGAACAGGCCCGGGACGTTCGACATCAGGTGATAATCGACCCACAGGCCGCCCATGGTGTAGTGGATGGCCGGAAAGATGCGCATGGGGACCCGGTACGGATCTTCGCCGGTGATGAGCGCGTACATGTCGAACAGGTTGCCGTAGCGCTCGGCAATGGTCTTGCGCCCCAGCCGCTGGATCGGCTCGGCGAAATCCAGATACACGCCCAGGCCGCTTTCGCCCACGCCCAGGCCCTCGTCGCAGACCACTTTGGCGGCGCGCGAGGAGATGTCGCGCGGCGCCAGGTTGCCGAAACTCGGGTAGCGCCGCTCCAGGAAGTAGTCGCGCTCGGCTTCCGGAATCGCGTCCGGCGCGCGTTTGTCGCCCTTGGCTTTGGGCACCCAGATGCGGCCGTCGTTGCGCAGCGACTCGCTCATCAGCGTGAGCTTGGACTGGTACTCGCCGGTCACCGGAATGCAAGTCGGGTGGATCTGCGTGAAACAGGGATTGGCGAACAGGGCGCCCCGTTTGTAGGCCCGCCAGATGGCGGTCGCGCTGCAGCCCTTGGCCATGGTCGACAGATAGAAGACATTGCCATAGCCGCCGGTTGCCAGCACCACCGCGTCGGCGACGTGGGTCTCGATCTTGCCCGTCACCATGTCGCGCGTGACGATGCCGCGCGCCCGGCCGCCGGCCACCACCAGGTCGAGCATCTCGGTGCGCGGGAACATCCGCACGCCTCCGGCGGCGATCTGCCGTTGGAGCGCCTGGTAGGCGCCCAGCAGCAGTTGCTGTCCGGTCTGCCCACGGGCATAGAAAGTGCGCGAGACCTGCGCTCCGCCGAACGAGCGGTTCGACAGCACGCCGCCGTACTCGCGCGCGAACGGCACGCCCTGCGCCACGCACTGGTCGATGATATTGTCGCTCACCTCCGCCAGCCGGTAGACGTTGGATTCGCGCGCGCGGAAATCGCCGCCCTTCACCGTGTCGTAGAAGAGACGGTGGACGCTGTCACCGTCGTTCTGGTAATTCTTGGCGGCGTTGATGCCGCCCTGCGCCGCGATCGAGTGCGCCCGGCGCGGGCTGTCCTGGTAGCAGAAGCAGTTGACGTTGTAGCCCAGTTCGGCCAGCGACGCGGCGCCGGCGGCGCCGGCCAGGCCCGAGCCCACCACAATCACCGTGTACTTGCGCTTGTTGGCCGGGTTGACCAGCTTCATCTCGAACTTGCGCCGTTGCCAGCGCGTCTCAATCGGACCCGAGGGAACTCTGGAATCGAGTTGCATGGTTGCGCCTCCTGACTACCGGACGAAGCCCGCCAGCACCGACAGCGGAATCGAGATGTTGCCCACCGAGATCAGAATGCTGGCCGCGGCGGCGAATTGTTTGAACCTGGGAGTGTAGCTGGGATGGCTCACGCCCAGCGACTGGAACATGCTCCACAATCCGTGGTAGAGATGCACTCCCAACAGCGACACCGCGATCGCATAGAACAGCGTAACCAGCGGCTGGCTGAATCCCACGATCATGTTCTGGTACACGTTGACGTCGCCGTTCTCCAGCCTCGCCAGCCCGTTCGGCAATACCGTGCCGAAGGTGAAATGCAGCAGATGGTAAATGAGGAACGCCCCGATGATCGGCCCGCTCCAGATCATGGTTCGCGAAGCGTAACTCGAGTTCGGATTCGACTTCTTCTTGTAGGCGACCGGCCGGGCCTCGCGCGTCAGCAGCCAGAGTTCGAAAGCCGACCACACGTGCAGGATCAGGCAGAGCAGCAACACGATCCGCGCCCCCCACAGCGGGCCCGGCATCGACTGCAGAAACTTGGCGTAGTGGTTGACCTTGTCCGCGCCGGCGTAAATCTGCAGGTTGCCGACAAGGTGGCCGACGACAAAACCGAACAGGACCACGCCGCTCACCGCCATCACAACTTTCTTGCCGATGGTGGTGTCGTAAAAGCGCGAAGCGCGGTTGGAATTTAGATTCATGACCGCTGTGCTCATGGAAAGATCCTCTTGACGGGAAACGCTCTTCTCCCAGACATACCGCTCTTCCCTCCCGGCTGGAGATTCACGACAGACTCTACATTGTATGCGAATTCGGGGGCCAGCGAAACAGGCCAGGAAACCCGGGCGTTAGGTCAGTGCTTGTGAATGTCCCGGTGGCTGCCCTTGACTTTGAAGCCGGCGCGGGAGAGGCGCTTGCGGATTTCGTCCGCCATCATGACCGAGCGGTGCTGGCCGCCGGTGCATCCGAAACTGATGGTCAGATAGCTCTTGCCTTCGTGGATGTAGTGGGGGAGCAGATAGACCAGCAGTTGCGAGATGCGCGCGACGAACTCCTGGGTTTGCGGAAACGTGCGAATGTAGCGCGCCACGCGCGGGTCGCGCCCGGTGCGATCCTTGAACTCGGGGAGGTAGTTGGGGTTGGGCAGGAAGCGCACGTCGAAGACCAGGTCGGAATCGTGCGGGATGCCGTGGCGGAAGCCGAAGCTGTTGACGTAGATCAGGATCTTGGACTCGCCGCGATCGCCGCCGAAGCGCTCCCCGATGAATTCGCGCAGTTCGTGGACCGTGAACTTCGACGTGCTGATGGTCAGATCGGCCAGCGCGCGGATGGGCGCGAGCAATTGACGTTCCGAGCGGATGCTGCGCGCCACCGAACGGCCCCCGCCGAGCGGATGCGGACGGCGGGTCTCGCTGAAGCGCCGCAGCAGCGCCTCGTCGTCGGCTTCCAGGAACACCAGCCGGGCGGGCACGCGGCGGCGGATGCGGCGGTAAATGACCGGGAACCGTTTTAGCGCCTCCCCCTCGCGGACATCCACCACCAGCGCGGCGCGGCGGCTGCTCGGGGAAGCCGCGGTGAGTTCGGCGAAGGTCTCGATGAGCTGGATGGGGAGGTTGTCGACCGAATAGTAACCCACGTCTTCCAGGCACTTGAGGACGGTCCCCTTACCGGAACCGCTCAACCCGGTAATCACCACCAACTCGTGCGCCGCCGGGGCGCGCTCAACGCCGGCTTTCTTGGCCATTCGTTTCCCGGTCAGCTCTCGACCAGATCGAAGTTGCCGTCGCTGCGCCGCACCAGCACCGACACGCGGCCGGTTTCGGCGTCGCGGTAGACCAGGTAGTCCCTGGTCTTTTCCATTTCCAGAACCGCTTCATCGAGGGTCATCGGTTTGCGCGGCGGGTTCGAGTCGACCCGGAAGACGCGCTGGTCGGGCCGCTCCGCGCTTTCGGCTTCCACGACGCCTGCCGCCTCGGGCGCGCGCTCCGGTTTCCAGGTCTCCTTGCTCCCCCGATGCGTGTCGCGACGCTTGGCCCGGAGCTTGAGGAGTTGCTTCTCGAGGTTCTCGATGGCTTCGGCCATCGCGCTGGCCAGGTCGGAATCCGCGCCCACTCCCACCAGCGCGTGGTCCATGCACTGAACCGTGATTTCGGCGCGGTTCAGGTGCCGCTCGCTGGTCAGGATGACGTGGGCTTCCTTCTCCCCTTTCCGGCTATCGATCAGCTTGGATAGCTTGGAAAACTTCGCGTCCAGCTTCTTCTGCTGGGGAGCAGTCAATTTGTGTTCCCTGCCGGTGTATGTGATCTTCATGCGTTCTTTCCCAGACCGCCGCCCCGCCTTCCCAGGCTCGCCGTGCCGGGCGCCTAGTTGTGTACGCGTCGCTGGTGCGTGGACGGAATCTTCAAGTCTTCCCGAT
This sequence comes from Bryobacterales bacterium, assembly GCA_030693045.1. Classification (GTDB taxonomy): domain Bacteria; phylum Acidobacteriota; class Terriglobia; order Bryobacterales; family Bryobacteraceae; genus JACQZT01. Next base: position 18,362 of record JAUYBU010000470.1, read on the forward strand.
ATTTCGCCACCGTGCGGCGAGTCACCCGGATTCCTCCGGCCTTCAACCGCTCGGTGATCTGCTCGTCGGTCAGAGGATGCTCCGTGTCTTCCTCCTCGATCATCTTCTTGACCATGCGCTTGAGCAATAGCAGCGGCGTCGCGCTGCCGGACGGGCCTTGGACCGCCTCGGAGAAAAAGTAGCGCAGTTCGAAGACGCCCTGCGGCGTGTGCGCGTACTTATTGGCCACGGCGCGGCTCACCGTCGACGGATGCACGCCGATCTCCTCGGCCACATCCTTGATCATCATGGGCCGCAAGCATTCGATCCCCTGGTCGAGGAACCCTGTCTGCCGGCGGATGATCGCCTGGCAGACCCGCAGGATGGTCTGTTTGCGCTGTTCGATGTTCTTCATCAACTGGAGCGCCGAGGCATAGCGCTCCTTGACGTAGTTGCGAACGTCTTTGCTCGGCTCCTGGGTCCGGTCCAGCATGCGCCGGTACTGGGAATTCAGCCGCAGTTGCGGCAAGTCCTCGTCGTTGAGCTGGATCAGGTAGTCGTCGCCCTCCTTCGAGATGTAAACGTCGGGCTCCACTTGCCGGGCGCCCGGCCCCGAGTATCGAAGTCCGGGCCGGGGGTCGAGATGAAGGATCACCCCGACGGCGATCTGGATCTGCTCGGCGGGCCGCCCCAGCAAGCGGGCCAGTTCCTTGAATTGGTGGGTCTCGAGAAGCTTCAGGTAATCGGCGACGATCTGCCAAGCCAGGCCGCCGCGCCCGTTGCGGCTTTCCAGTTGCAGCAGCAGACACTCGCGCACGTCGCGGGCGCCGACGCCGGCGGGTTCCAGCGACTGCACCGCTTTCAGCGCCGCCTCGACATCTTCCGGCGTGTGCTCGCCGGAGGCGGCGATCTCCTCCAGCGGCACCGTGAGATACCCATTCTCGTCGAGGTTGCCGATGATCGAGTCCGCGGCTTCGCGCACCGCATCCGGAATCAGAACCACGCTCAGTTGCGAATGCAGGTGGTCGGGCAGCGTGACCGGCGCCGAGAGAAACGTCTCGAACGATGGCTTGTCAACCGTTTCGGACGCCGGGCTCTTGTAGCCCGGATCCAGATAGTCGTCGAAGAACGAGCCGAAGTCGATTTCGTCGAACGGGTCGGTGGCGGGTTTGGCCTCGACCGTTTCGGCTTCGGTGGCGGCGCCGGCCAGCGGACCGCTTCCGGCCACCTCGGGCTCGGCAGCCTCGTAGGAATAGTCGCCGGCCACCCCGATGGATTCGGTCTCGGCGCCGGTGCCGAGTTCCTCGAGGATGTTCTTGTCGGCCGGTTCGGGGTTCCGTTCGGCCTCCAGCAGCGCCTGCAGTTCTTCCGGCGTCAGTTCTTCGCCGCTTTCGGAGGATTCTTCCAGGACCGGGTTCTCCGCAATCTCCTGGCTGATCATGTCTCTGAGTTCCAGGCGATTGAGCTGCAGAACCGTGACCATCTGAACCAGCCCCGGGGTCAGGATCTGCTTCTGCGCGACTTTCAACTGCAGCCGTGGCGAAAGAAAACTCATTGCCCTCATTCTAACACCGGGGAGCGGGGTGAAAGACCCTGCCGCCTCACCGGATGAAGATGCCCGCCCGGTCCCACTTGGCAGCGTGGCGAGAGCCCTCGCCGCCTCACCGGATGAAGATGCCCGCCCGGTCCCATTTGGCAGCGCGGCGAGAGCCTCCGCCGCGTCACCGGTCGAAGATGCCCGCCCGGTCCCACTTGGCAACCGTTTCGCGGACCAGCTCAGTTACCTTATCGACCACGGCTTTGAAATACTCGTCCGCCTTAGCCTGGTCGAAACGCACGTAGCCCTGTCCCGGCCGGTAGAGAATGATCGGGGACGGGAAGGGGTACGCCGACCAGGCCCCCTGCGGCGGGCGCGGCGTGGCCAGGGCGTCACTGTAACGCTCCTGGTGGACCAGCTTCGGATCGATGGCCTGGATAAAGGCGTTCTCGTTCCAGCCGGCGTGCCCGCCGTCTTCGCCGAACACCTTCAGCGTGACGTCGGCACAATAGGCCCACCAGTTGACCACCAGCGTGCGCACGCGGTGGGCGCGCCCGATTTTCTCGGCCAGTTCGTTCAGGATCGCCGTCTGCCCTCCGCCATGGCCGTTGATCACGATGATGTTGCGGAAGCCGTTCCCGGCGAGCCCCGCCAGCACATCGCCCACGTAGGCGCGGTAGGCCTGTTCGCCGATGGTGATTCCGCCGGCGTAAGGATCCAGACTGCCGGTGACGCCGTAGGGCACCGCCGGCGCCACCAGCGCGTTGACCCTGGGCGCCATGGCCCGCGCCAGCGCCACCGGAGCCGTGACGTCGGCGCCGTTGTTGGCCACGCCGTGGGCTTCCACGGTTCCGGTTGGCAACAGCACGGTTTGGACCTTGGCGGGCACCACCTCGCGGAACTCCATCCAGTTCAAGTCGGCCATCTCGCGCGAGGACTGCGCCGCGGCGGCGGCGCAAAACAGGAATAGCGGCACAAGCATTCTCATGGCCGCTATTGTAGCCCGCCGGGCGCGCCGCTCAAGTCCACCGGCCGGGCGAGCGGCTCGGGGCGCGCCGCCCTACCCTCTGGCGTCCAGCATCTCTCTCAGCCGCGCGTAGCCGGAGCGGCTCACCGGAAGTTTGGTTCCATCGGCGAGAATCGCCAGCCGGCTGTCCTTGGTGTAGGGCTCGATGCGCGCGACGCGCTCCAGGTTGACGATCGCCGAACGGTGAATGCGCAGGAACCGCGAAGGGTCGAGCCGCTCTTCGAGACTGGAAATCGTTTGCTGCTTCAGGTACTGGCGGCCCTGGCTGTGGAGCGACACGTAATCGTCCTGCGCTTCCACCCAGTCGAGCTTATCGGCCGCGACGACGTGCACGCGCGCTCCATCCTGGACCACGATCCGCTCCAGAAACTGTCCCGGTCCGCGCGCGGCGGCGGCCAGGTCCCCGGCGCGCGGCGGGCTCTGGCCCAGCCGGGCGCGGGCCCGACCGATGGCCGCGTCGAAGCGTTCCTTCGAGAAAGGTTTCAGCAGATAATCGACGGCGTGAATTTCGAAGGCGCGCATGGCGTACTGGTCGTACGCGGTCAGGAAGACCACGGCCAACCGCCCGGCGTCGATGAGTTCGAGCGCCTCGAAGCCGTCCAGCTTCGGCATCTGGATGTCCAGCAGCAGCAGGTCCGGCTTGAGCTCCTGCACGGTCTTGACGCACTCGAAGCCGTCGGCGCACTCGGCCACGACTTCGATATCGGGGTGCGCGGAAAGGAACTCGCGCGCCACGGCGCGGGCCAGGTCTTCGTCATCCACAATCACGGCGCGGATCATTTCGACGGCTCCTCGGTTTCGGCCGGCAACTCGAGCGCGGCGCGGAAGACGCCGCCGCGCGGCGCGGCGTCCAAACGCGCCTGGGCGCCGTGTCGCGCTCTAAGCCGCTCGCGAACGTTCTTCAAACCCAGACCGCCGGAGCGCCGCGGCGGCGCCTCGGGGTCGAAATTGTTCTCCACCACCAGGCGCAGCGCGCCGGACGCGCAGCGCGCCGAGATGCGGACGAACGCGCCTTCGGAGAGCGTGGCAACTCCGTGCCGGACCGCGTTCTCCACCAGCGGCTGCAACAGCAGTGGCGGGACCACGAAGTTGTCGCATTCCGGCGCCAGGTCTTCTTCCACGCGAAGCCGGGCGCGGAAGCGAATCTTCTCCACCGCCAGGTAATTGCGCGCCAGGGCCAGTTCCTCGCCCAGCCGGATGCTGGTCTTGTCGCCCACGGCCAGCGTCAGGCGCAGGAAATCGGCCAGCAGGATGCACATCTGGCGCGCCTCGGCGGGATCAATGCTGGTCAGCGCGCTGATGGAATGCAGGCTGTTGAATAGGAAATGAGGATTCACCTGCGCCTTGAGCGCGCGCAATTCGGCGTCCCGAGCCGCCAGGCGCGCGACGGCCTCGCGTTTCTCCGCCTCGCGCGATGCCTCGAAGGCCAGCACGACGTAGTGCAAGGCAATGGCCAGCAGCGCGAGAAAGAAACCGCCGCCGAACAAAGCGGGCCCGGCGTGCGCCAGGCGTTCGTCGACCCCGGGGAACCAGCGCGCGGCAAACGCCGCGTGCGCCGACAGAATCGCCACGCAAAGCGCGCTCAGCGCCGCCGGGGCGGCGGCGAGCGCCACCACGAGAATGGACAACCGGGCAACCCCAAGAGGAAAGGCGCGGCAAAGATACCAGGTGGAGAGGCAGGCGAACGAGTAGACAAAGTAGACCGGCCCGAGGACCGCCGCGCCTTCCACCCAACCGACCACTCCGGCCAGCGCCAGAATCGAGACACATAGCGCGGCCATCGCCATCCACGCCGTCAGGTATAGCGCCAGACGCCCCCGCGCCGCCAGTATGGGATGCATCCTGCCTCAGTTCTTCACTTCGACTCCGCCGAAGATGGCGAAGCCGCGCACGATAAGACGCTTGGCCACCTCCCTCTCGCGCGGATGAGAGGTTTTGTCTTCGTAGCCGCCGAACAGCGCCACGCCTTCCACGGAAACGTCCCAGCTTTCCGGCACGTGCAGGAGGACGCCGCCAAACACAGCCGTGGCGTCAATCACCGCGACGTCGCCCTCGATCTGGGATCCTGTCAGGTCCACCTCATGGCCGCCGCACAGAGCGTACAACTCGCCGCCGCGGAACTGCTGCGAGGTGACCGCCCGCTTGCCCCCTCCGAAGATCGCCATTTCGCTGATCGTCGCGCTCGACGCGGCGCCGGCGATCGCACCCCGGCTGGAAAGCGTTCGCCAGAGGAAGTACAAACCCAGCAGGATGAGAAGAGCCGGCCAGATATCCCGAATCCGATAGGGCGCCAGCCGCATGGTGTCGGCCAGCCAATAACCGCCCACAAGCATCAACAAGGCTCCCCACACGCGGCCCGACGAGCAGCCGCTTCCGAGCAGGTTCGCCAGGCCGAAAACCAGCAGCAGCAGCGGGAGAACGTCGAGAGGGCCGAAGTAGCGGATGTAACCGAAATTCCTGAGCAGCAGAAAGACGCCCACCAGAATGGCAAGGCTCCCGAAAACGATTCCCGGCGTGACGGGCGATCGTCTGTGCGGGTTCATGAATGGCGCTCCCCCGGGTTCAGAAGCATATGGACCCCCAGTCCGATCAGGGCCAGCGGCCAGTACCGCCAGATCTCCTGAAACTCGATCATGCCAAACTTTTCGGCCAGAAGCACGGAGCCGACAACGACGAGCAGGATCGGAAAGACCAGCCCTTCGCCGCCATCGCAACACCTTGTTTCGTTCGCCATCACCTCTCACCTCCAAGGGACAGCATACCCTCGGGCGCCGGCGCGGTCCCGCGTTATTCGGCGAACGGCGCGCGGTTACCGGCGAACGGCGGCGCGACCTACTGCTTCAACCGGCGTTCGACGGCGCGCCGGATGCGGACCATGGTGCGGTCCAGGCCCATCGCCTTGCGCACTTCGCGCAGCGTGTCGCGCGCGATCTGCTGCATGCGCGCGGTGCCGTCCAGAACGATCTGGTCGGTGCGGCCGGTGTCGGCGGCGCAGCGCGCCATGCGCTCGCGGATCGGATCGAGAAACGCATTCAGGGCGGTGGTCAGCCGCTGCTTCACCTCGACGTCGCCCACCGTGCCCGCGCGATAGCGTGTCTTCAGGTCCTCGACCTCTTCCCGGTTCGGATTGAACAGTTCGTGATAAGCGAAGACCGGGTTGCCCTCGACCGTGCCGGGGATGTCGGCATGGAGGCGGTTGGGATCGGTGTACATCCCGCGCACCTTGCGCTCCACCGTCGGGGCGTCGTCGGACAGCATGATGGCGTTGTTGAGCGACTTGCTCATCTTGGCTTTGCCGTCGGTCCCTATCAGCGTGCCTTCTTCGCCGACCATCACTTCGGGAATCGGGAAAACCTCGCCGTATTGGCTGTTGAAGCGCCGCGCGATTTCGCGCGTGATCTCGACGTGCGATTCGTTGTCCTTACCCACCGGCACCAGGTGCGCGCGCGGCAGCAGAATGTCGGCGGCTTGAAGCACCGGGTAGCCGAGCAGCCCAAACGGAAACGAATCGTCGTTGAAATTGGCCGCCCGCGCCATGTCCTTGAGGCTCGGCAGGCGCGACAGGCGGTTCACCGTCACCAGGTTCTCGAACAGCGTGTTCAGCTCGTAGACCTCGGGAATCGCCGACTGAAGATAGATGGTGGTTTTCTCGGGGTCGATGCCGGCGCCGATGTAGTCCAGCACCATGCCGCGCGCGTTCCCGCAAATCGCCTCGATGTCCTGGCGCGAATTCCTGGTTGTAAGCGTGTGCAGGTCGGCGATGATGAGGATGGTTTCGTACTCCTCCTGCAACCGCACGCGGTTGACCAGGCTGCCGACGTAGTGGCCCAGGTGCAGGCGTCCGGTGGGCCGGTCGCCGGTGAGAATACGCTTCTTCGTGGTGGTTTCCATGAGGCAGCGGTTCCGTTCGAGGAAGGCGCGGTTAAGAGACGATTATAGCGTGGCGGAATCCCCCGAACAGGGGAGACCTTTTCCCGACCCTTGCGGGATGTGCGGCTTCCGGAACCGCCGTAGACTTTGAGTATGTGGAATCGACAGAGGCCCGACGCGATCGACACCCGCCTGGTCTACCGGGTCTATGCTGTTTTGACCTGGTCGGGGGGCCTGTTGCTGTCCCTTTGGGGCCCGATGTGGCTCGGCGTCCATCTTCCCGGCCAGCCATTTGGAAGGGCGGCGCTGGTCCGGGTTTTCGGCGCGATCGTCATTGCGGCCGGTTGCTTCGCGGCCGCGCTGGTGAAAGTGGATGACCCGGTGGCCCGGCGCCGGGGTCTGCTCTGGCTGGCGGCGGGTCATGGCGTGGTCCTGTTCTGCGTGATTGCTCAGCAGGTGGGGCCCTGGGGGCAGGGCGGAGTGCCGGAATTCGTGGCCGCGCTGCTGAACGCCACACTCCTGGTGCTGCTGTACCTGTGGCAGACCGCCGCGGGCGAGACGGAACGCGCCCCTTTGATCAGCCTGTTCGGCGATTCCCGGACCTCCACACAGCGGCTGCGATCCCAGTACGAGCAGCAGATCCGCGAGGCGGCGGGCCAGGAGGAACGCAACCGCCTGGCACGCGATCTGCACGATTCCATCAAGCAGCAGATCTTCGTGATCCAGACGGCGGCGGCCACGGCGCAGGCGCGCTTTGACCAGGACCCGGCCGGCGCGAAAGCGGCGCTGGACCAGGTGCGCAGCTCCGCGCGCGAGGCGACCGCCGAGATGGAAGCGATGCTCGACCAGCTTCGCGCCGCGCCGCTCGAGAACGCCGGCCTCGTCGAGGCGCTAAAGAAACAGTGCGAGGCGCTCGGGTTCCGCACCGGCGCGCGCGTGGAGTTCAGCCCTGGCAAGCTCCCGCCGGCCGGGGCCTTCGCGCCCGGCGCGCAGCAGGCCATGTTCCGGGCCGCGCAAGAGGCCCTGGCCAACGTCGGCCGCCATGCTCGCGCCACGAACGTATTTGTCAGCCTCGGCTCCGCGGGCGGCGACCTCGATCTCAAGATCCGGGATGACGGCGCCGGATTCGGTCCGGATCAAAGCCCTCGCGGCATGGGGATTGCGAACATGCGCGAGCGGGCGGAGGAGTTCGGAGGCAGGTTCTCGATGGAAAGCCGGCCGGGCGGCGGGACATCCGTGACTTTCTCCATCCCCAGCACCGTCTCACCACCGGATGTGTACCGCAATCGGACGCTGATGTGGTGTGCGATTCTGAGCGCCGCAATCCTGTCCGCCGGCTGGACGAAAGCGCCCTACGCGGCCGCCTTCGTCTTGGTCTCCGCAATCGGCTTGATCCGCGAAGCAGTGGCGTATTCGCGTTCGCGAGCGGTCAGCGAGGCCGCCAGATGAGGCCGGTGAGTGTCGCGCTGGTGGACGACCACCGGGTAGTGGCACGCAGTCTGAAGGCGTACCTGGAATCGTTCCCCGATCTGGTTGTCGTCGGCATCGCGGCCAGCGGCGAGGAACTGCTCGAGCGCTTGCCGGAATGGAAGCCGGACATCGTCTTGCAGGATCTGCTCATGCCCGGCGGAATCGACGGCGTCGAGACCACCCGGCGCATCTCGCAGCATGCGCCGGCGGTGCGTGTGATCGCGCTCACCGTATCCACCGACGAGGCGCGGATGATGGGGGTCCTGCGCGCCGGCGCTGCCGGCTACGTGCGCAAGGACGCCGAGCCCGAGATCCTGCTGGCCGCCGTTCGCGCCGTCGCCCGCGGCAAGACCTATATCGACCCCTCGGTGGCGCGGCAGCTTATTCGGACGCCGCCGGACGACCTGACGCCGCGCGAGGTCGAAGTGCTTCGCCATCTGGCTCAGGGCCGGTCCAACAAGGAGATCGCCAATGCGCTCTCGATCAGCGACGAAACCGTCAAGACGCACGTCGGCAACGTGCTCTCGAAACTCCAGGTGGAGAATCGCGCCCAGGCGATCGTGCAAGCGCTCAAGCGCGGCCTGGTGTCGCTCGAAGAGTTGGAATAGGCACGCACTCGCGCGCCGGCTGGCCGGATTGTGCCGGGAAGGTTTCCATCGCGGCCGGCGGATTCTCGGGGCGCGGCACGGCATCTCGGACCCGGTAGCGATAGTCGCGCAGGCCGGCCGGGGTGGGCGCACACCCTGAAGACCGTGCCACTAAAGAGAGACAAGCCGCCCGCCCCGCTTTTCTCGGATGCTGAAACGAATGGTGAGCGCGACAGGACTCGAACCTGTGACCGCCTGCGTGTGAAGCGAATAGCAAAAGTACTCGGCGCAAGAACGTCTATCACTGGCCATGGCAAAGCTGATGAGTGCAGTGAGTTCAAGGCTCTCGCAGTAATCAAGGCATTGGGGAATTGCAGCGCCCGGGGAGCGTTCGATGCGCTCGAATTGCTTGCCGCTCACAAGGATATTCAGATCCGTTCTGCGGTTTTGTCGGCTCAACACAGGAATTCGTAGAGGCCCGCCCTTGGAGAATGGTGTCTCTTTCGATGGCAGTCCGGGCGGTCTCCGAATGCGTAGAGACCCGTGCTAGACTGAACCTGTTCCGCCCCGTGGGAAGGGGGCCGGGCCTTTCATTGCATGAGTAAGGGGGGGCTATGAGAGGAAGGGCTGTTTGCGTGTGGCTGCTTCTGGCCGCCGTGCTGGCGCTGGCCGGAGTGAATGAACAAACGGCGGGCGTGCGGGGCGGCGCCGCGACGGCCGGACGCTACGCTAACGCGCTGTGGGGTGTCGATTTCCCTATCCCGGCGGCGTGGAAGGCGGTGGAGCGCGACGGCATGGTGCTGCTGGTCTCCGACACGGAAGCGGGCCTGGTGTTGGTGCGCTTCGGCCGCTCGGTGACGCGCCAGTCGATGCTGGCCGATTACAGCGCCGGGCTGAAAGAAGACGGCGTGGCGCTGATGCCGGCCGTGCGCGCCGAGGATTTCGCCGCGGGGGCCTACAAGGGTCTGGCGGGAGAACTCGCCGGAGCCGCGCGCGACGGGTCGCGCCTGAAGGCGCGCGCCATCGGCGTGCTAACCCCCTTCGGCGATGGGGTGCTGTTCCTCGGGTTGACGACGGAAGAGAAGTACCCGCAGTTGAAGCCGCGCGTGGACGCGCTGGCGGCCAGCGTGAAATTCAGCGAGCCGAAGATCCCGCCGGCGAACGTGGCGGTGGCCGGGCAGTACTTCTACTACTACTCGTCGAGCGTCGGCAGCTACTCGCGCGAGGACAGCCTGAGCCTCTGCTCCAACGGCATGTTCGGCCGCAAAGGCGAGTCGTATGCTTCGCAACCGGGTCAATGGGGCGTGGCCGGACAGAGCGGCTACGCCGGCAGTTGGACCGCGGACGGCGACGGCCGCACGGGCACGATTATCCTCACCTACCGCGACGGGCGCACGCAACGGCTGCGCTACCAGAAATCCGGCCTCGACATCGTCCTCGACGGGAACAAGTACGGCCGCTTCGGCGACGGGAGCTGCTCGAAGTCGGGGCCATGACCGAGGAAGGATTGTCCTTTTATGGTGGGCGCGACAGGGCTCGAACCTGTGACCTCCCGCGTGTGAAGCAGGCGCTCTAACCAACTGAGCTACGCGCCCGGCAAGGCGTGAACTCCCATTCTAGAACAACCCGGCTAGCCCTTCAACTCCTCGGCGATTTCCAGCGCCACCCGGCGGGCGTCTTCCACCGCTCCGGGTTTGAAGCTGATGGCGCCGACGCGCGGATGGCCCCCGCCGCCGTAGCGTTCGCAGATGGTTGCCAGGTTGTGCAGCAGTGGCGCCGCCGCCCAGGGATTCGAGCCCACGCTGACCTTGGTGCGGTAGCTCGCGTTGCTCACCGAAACCGTGTAGAGGGAGTCCTCGAACAGGAAGTAGGGGATGAACTTGTTGTAGCCTTCCAGATCCTGCCCGGTGAGGTCGAAGAACACCACGCCTCTCTCGTTCGTGGACTGCTGGCGGATGACGTCGATGGAGCGAACGTGCCGGTCATAGAGCGGGGCGAACAAGTCCTGAATCTCGCTGTGCTCGATGATTTCGGCCAGCCGCGCGCGCCGCATCAGGCGAATGATGTCCTGCACGGTCTGGGACCCCTTGGCCGCCTCGATCACCAGCAACAGCTTGAGCGCCGGCGCCCTCAGTTCGACGGCTTCGCGGGCGCTGGCATACTGCGCGCCGTCGATGGTGTCGGCCCACCGAACCAGTTCGGCCAGGTCGGGCGCCTGGTAGCCCCAGCGCTCGCGCGCGACGGTGGCGATGAAGCCGGTGCAGGAACGGAAGGTGGGGTCGAACAGTTTCCGGCCGCTGGTGTCGCGCCGGTGATGCTCTTCGTCTTCGGCCGATAGAAAGGCGCTCTGGTGATGGTCGAACCACCAGGTCAGGCGCGGGTCCGGGGAGTACTTGAAATCGACGATGGCGTTCTCGTCGCCGTCGAACAGGCCGTTGGCAAAAAGCTGGCCCGCCGTGTGCGCCATCCCGGTGTAAAGAAATTCCGCGCCCGGGTGGAATCGGTCTTCCAGAAAACGGCTGAAAAAGGCCGCCGCCGCGGCGCCGTCGAAACAATGATCGTGATAGAGAACTCTGATCCGCATGGATTATCCGGCTACACCGGGAAAACCAACTAGCTTGCCTTAGTTGGGGGGGTAAATGCAAGTGCGAGCGGTTCGCGGGGGTGTGCCGGGCCGCGGTGGGATGCTAGATTGAAACGGCATGAGCGATTCAAAACGGGTTCTCATCGTGGGAGGCGTCGCCGGCGGCGCCTCTTGTGCGGCGCGGCTTCGCAGGCTGGACGAGAAGGCTGCGATCGTGGTGTTCGAGCGCGGCCCGTACGTGTCGTTTGCCACCTGCGGCCTGCCCTACTACGTCGGCGAGGTGATCCAGGACGAGGCGAAACTGCTGGTCGCGACGCCCGAGTCGTTCCGCGCGCGTTTCAACATCGAGGTGCGGACCCACAGCGAGGTGGTGCGGATCGACCGGGCCGAAGGCGAGATCGAAGTGCGCGACCTCGGGTCGGGCCGGGTGTACCGCGAACCATACGACGCGCTGGTGCTCGCCCCCGGCGCGGAGCCCATCCGGCCGCCCCTTCCCGGAATCGACCTGCCTGGCGTTTTCACCCTGCGAACCATTCCCGACAGCCGCCGGATACGAGATTGGATGGTCGAGAAACAGGCGCGCCGCGCGGTGGTGGCCGGCGGCGGCTTCATCGGCCTCGAAATGGCGGAGAACCTCTCGCGCCGCGGTCTCGGCGTAACCATCGTCGAGATGGCGGATCAACTTCTGCCGCCGCTCGATCCGGAGATGGCCGAGTTGGTGCGGCAACGGCTGGTGGCGCACCGCGTGGGGGTCGAGTTGGGCGGCGCTGTCGCGGCCTTCGAGCAGACGGGAGAGGGCCTCGTGGTGCGCACCGCGAACGGCCGAGCGCTTCCGGCCGACATCGTGATTCTGGCGCTCGGCGTGCGCCCGGAGAGCGAATTGGCCCAGGCGGCGGGACTCGATCTGGGTGCCCGCGGCGGCATCCGCGTCGACGAGCGCATGCGCACGTCGGACCCGCGCATCTGGGCCGTCGGCGACGCCGTCGAGACGCGCGATCTCGTGACCGGCGAGTGGGGCGTCGTGCCTCTGGCCGGTCCGGCAAACCGCCAGGGGCGCATCGCCGCCAACGCCATCTGCGGCCGCCCGGGCGGTTTTCGCGGCGTGCAGGCAACCGCGGTCTGCGGCGTTTTCGGATTGACCGTGGCCATGACCGGCGCTTCCGAAAAAATGCTCCGGCGGATTGGATGGACCAATTACCAGGCGGTCTACGTGCATCCCGGCCACCACGTGGGATATTACCCTGGCGCTCAGCCAATTCATTTGAAGCTCGTCTTCCGCGCCTCCGACGGCAGGATACTGGGAGCGCAGGCGGTGGGCGAAGAGGGCGTCGAACGCCGCATCGATGTGATTTCGATGGCCATTCAAAAGCAGGGCACGGTCTTCGATCTGGAGGAAGCAGAACTGTGCTATACAGCCGCGCATAATTAAAAGGACATAAGGGCCCCGGTTGTGGCATACTTGTCGTAGGAGGAGTGGCCATGCTCCCACGACTTTTGCGTTTGCACCCGAAGACACAGAGCCGACTGGTCCGCCTCGGCAAGGAAGC
>JAUYBU010000588.1 GCA_030693045.1 Bryobacterales bacterium
ATTCGTGCGTGCCAAAGCCGTTGTCCTCGGTGTAATTGCCCCAGTGGATGTTGACGCGCTTGGGGCGCTTGGCCCGGGGTCCAATGCCATCGCGCCAGTGGTAGTCGTCCGCAAAGCAGCCGCCGGGCCAGCGCAACACCGGGATGCCGAGCGCCTTCAAATAGTCGATCGCCTGCTTCCGAAAGCCGTTGACATTGGCCACCGGCGACTTCTCGCCAACCCACAGCCCGCCGTAGACGCAAGAACCCAGATGCTCGGCGAAGTGACCGTGGAGTTCCGGGCGGACCCGGCCGGCCGCAATCTCCGGGTGGATGACAACGGTCTCGTCCTTCGAAGATTGGCCCAAGGACTTGGAGGCCGTGACGGCGGAAAACGTGAACGCCGCGGCGCGGGACGTGAATGCGCGGCGTGATATCCGGTTGGCGCTCATGAGGGAAACCTCCGTGCTGCGAGCGATTTCAGGCCAAACGAATTATAGCAGGGCCGCCTACTTCCGCATCAGCCACACCTCGGCCACCTGCGTGCCACGGCCGCCGAGGGCCTTCGCCCACTTCGGCCACCTGCGTTCCGCGGCCGCCGAGGGCCTTCGCCCAACTCATATTGCAGGGCCGCCTATTTGCGCATCAGCCACACCTCGGCCACCTGCGTGCCGCGGCCGCTTCCGCGGCTGCCGGGCGCCTGGGTCCACGTCAGCGTGATGTCGCCGCCGGCGGTGGCCTCGCGCGGGATGTCGAATTCCATCGGACGCAGTTCCTTCTTGATGAGCGGGTGGACCTCGTACTTGTCGCCGGCCACCAGCTTCAATTGCGCCCCCGGTTGCTCCATGCCATAGACCACGCGAACCTTGTATTGGGTCGCCGGATCGAGTTCGGTGTAGCGCATCCGGAGCGGCGCGTCGAACAGCGTTTCGGCGAGGCTGAACGACGAGCGCGGAGCGCCGAGCAGGGCGAGGGATGTAGCATAGACGCCGTTCTCCGCGCCGCGCACGAGATGCGGTTGCCGGCCCGGATTGCCGAGGTCGTCATAGAAGCCGCCCGGGCCGGGGTTGGTCCAATCCGCGATCTCGGCGATCCTGGTCTGCCGGCCGGCTTCGGTGTCGATGGCCCGAATGGCGTCGAACTGCTGGATCAGCCATGGGCGGCTGTTCAGCGGATAGTCGATGGTGTCGAGATTGGCGCCGCGGCCGACCGCGATGGCTTTGTAGCGCGCGACGCTCAGTTGCATGCGGATGCTCTGATACAGCGCCTCGGCAAGTTCGAAGACGCGCGCGCGCCAGTCCGGGGCGGCGCGCTCGACAACCGAGCGCTCCAGCGTCTGTTGGGCGCGCTTGAGCGCGGTCAGCGCGCCGGTGGAGGGCGCGGCGCGCAATAGGTCCATGGCGCGCTCCTCGGCGTGGGTTTCATCGATCAGGCGCGCGCGCACGTAAGCGTCGTAATAGGCGCGGTACAGACCCTGCTGGAAACGCCAGTTGAGAAGCGTCGGCGGAGTTGCCGCGCGCTCCATCGACTGGAACTGTTGCAGCGTGGAATAGATGTCGCCGTTGGCCAGCGCCGGGCCGCGCCAGTTGCGCTCCAGTGCCGCCAGTCCTTGGGCGAAGCCATCGGCGAAGTCCGGATGGATGAAATAGCGCGCATACTCGCGAAGCGCGCCGGCGACATCGGCCTTCGAATTCCAGCCCAGCGCGCTCCAGACAGTCTTGTTGACGTCGTCGTTGCAGCCCTCCGAATAGGTGATGAATCCGACGGTGTGCGGGTTGTCCTGGCGGAAGATGCGGGCCATGTCGGTGGGGCGCGGGTTGATGGTTTCGCGCGCTTCGGTGACCGAGAACGCGGGGTCCCAATCCGGCACCGGGAACTGGCACTGGCGGCTGTGGGTGATGTCCGGGTAGTTGCGTATTGGATATCGTTTTGGGACCAGTTGGCGCAGGCGCGGAAGCGAGTCCCGCACCTGGGGGCCGTGGACGATGCCGTCCAGCCATGCCGGTTCCTGCTTCAGAATGCCGAAGAACTCCGCCAGCCAATCCGGCGAAAAGCTTTGCGGCGACATCCACATTTGCGCTTTTGGATGGAACTTGCGCAGGTTGGCCTTCTGCTTTTCAAGCAGCGGCATGAGCAGCTTGGGGCGCGTGGCGCCGGGGTCTCCGCCGGGGACCATCACGGCGTCGATGCGTGGCAGTCGCTTGAAAACATCGCCCCATTCGGCGATTGCGAACTCGACGGTTTTCGGATCGCCGTAGTCCTTGTCGAGGGCCGGATACCAGATCCAGACGTCGATGCCGTAAGCGTCGCAGATCTTCGACATGCCCGCCATCATCTCGATCTGCGGCAGCGGGAAGTGGGGGCTGTCGGCGTCGTCGTCCGAGCGCGGCGGGATCAACTCGACGGCGTTGGTGCCGAACACCGCCAGGTCGCGAATGTACTGCTCCCACATCGCCAGCGTCCAGCCGTCGTAGGAATTGGTCTTGGGGCGATAGCCGAGCTGATGGCCGCGCACCCTTGTTTCCGGCGCGGAAGTGACATTCAGCGGGTCGCTCAGGGCCACGCTTTGCCGCCGCATCTGGAGCGCGCGCAACAGGCGTCCGACGCCGAACAGCGCGCCGCGCGCGTCATTGCCTCGCACGGTGACGATGTTTCCCTCGGTGCCGATGGAAAAACCCTCCGCCGGACCCGAGCCGCGTTCGATGCGCACCACGGGGCCTGAATCCGGCGCCTGCGCCGCGACCGGCCAGCGCACTCCGGTGCGCTTCTCGACTTCCTCGACCAGCACCTGCGCGGGCTTGCCGGGCTCGCGCGTCACCACTGTCGCTCTTGTCAGATCCATCGCCTGCGCCGTTAGGGTGCAGACGAACAGGCCAAACGTAATTTTCCGTATCATGCGCGTACCCCTTGTAGGACAGGCCTCCTGGCCTGTCCTGTTGTCCATATCGGAACGACCGGCCAGGAGGCCGGTCCCACTAATTTGACCACATGAGGAGGGACGATATAATTCTGTAGGGTAGTTATCATGAAGACATCCTGGATACTGGTCGCGGCTCTGTCATTGGCTGGCACTGCGGCCGAACTGCCGCGCTCGGTTTTCGACGTGACCTTCCACGGAGCGAAAGGGGATGGCCGCACCAACGATGCGCCGGCCATCCAGAAGGCCATCGATGCCTGCGCGCGCTCCGGCGGCGGCACGGTCTATTTCCCCACCGGCAATTACCTGAGCGGAACCATCGTGCTGAAGAGCAACGTAACGCTGCATCTTTCGCCGGCGGCGACCCTTTGGGGCAGCCGCGAGATCGCCGACTACAACCCGCCGCACCTCATCTACGCGCAGGCCGCCGACAACATCACCATCGAAGGCCAAGGCGCCATCAACGGCAACGGCGACGCCTACTGGGAGCCGGACTTCAAGGCCAAGCCGAAGCGCCCCAGCCCGCTGATCGAGCTGGTGGAATGCCGCGACGTGCGCATCCGCGACGTGCGCATCCGCAACACCCCGGGCTGGGGCATCCACCCGGTGGACTGCGACGGCGTGTACATCCGCGGCATCTCGATGATCACCGACATGCGCGGGCCGAACACCGACGGCATCGATCCGGACTCCAGCCGCAACGTCATGATCTCGGACTCCTACATCGAAACCGGGGACGACGCCATCTGCCTGAAGACCCACTCCGGCCCAACGCCGCGCGCCTGCGAGAACGTCACCGTAACCAACTGCGTGCTGATCAGCGACGACTCGGCCATCAAGTTCGGGACCGCCAGCTACGGCGATTTTCGCAACTGCACTTTTTCAAATTGCGTGGTCACGGGAACGCGCTATGGGCTGGCCATGTACATCAAAGACGGCGCGCTGGTGGAGGGCATCAACTTCTCCAACATCACCATCGACACTTCCGTGGCCCACTTCAACCGGCGCACGAACGGCAAGCGGGAGTGGATCGAGTATCCGATTTTTCTCGACCTGGAGAAGCGCAGCGACGATTCGCGGCCCAGCCGCATCCGCGACGTGAGCTTCAGCGACATCCGCATCCGGAGCGAGGGGCGCGTCCTGGTGGGCGGCATGTCCACGCAGCCGCTGGAGAATGTGAGTTTGCGAAATATCACCATGCGCGTGACCGGCTTTGAAGCGGTGGAAAAGCAGCGCAAGCCCCGCGGTGTGGCCAAAATCCGCGCGGCCACCCGCGACACGGATTACAGCACCGCGCCGGCGGCGCTCATTTTCGCCAACGTTCGGGGCCTCAGTCTGCGCGACGTGCGGGTGATTTGGGATGCGCCCGGCGCGCCGCCCGACCGCCATGCCATCTACGCCGCCGGCGTGGAGGACCTCACCGTCTCGGGCTTCAGCGGCGCGCCGGCCGGTTCGAAACTGGCCGCCATCGGGATGGAGCGGGTCCGCCGCGCATTTGTTACACAATCGCGAACCGAAGCCGGTGTGCCCTGGTTCATCGGATTGAGTGGAACGCCGGAGGCGGAGGTGGCGCTCAGCGGCAACGATTTGGCGAAGGCGGCGAAGGTCATCGGCGCCGGAGGCACGTACGTGCACCTGCCCCAATGATTGTGCTGTGCCTGGCATGGCTCATCTTCGCGGCCGTGGATGCCCACGCGGGCGAGCCTCGCAGCCGGACGTGGCTGGAAAACTACGTCCGCCAACCGGTGGCGCAAGGCGCGCGCAATGTGCGCTACCTCGCCTTCATTGAGCGGCGCCTGGACGATAAACGGCTCGGACTGGACCTGAATTTTCTGGAGCATGGGGGCGCCGACCTCTCCCGCGCCCAGACCAACATTCTGGGACGGCTGGCTTTCTGTTATCGCACGCCGGGATTGCGATACTACCGCGATCCGCGGCTGCTCGATGCGCTACGGCAGGGGTATCTGGCCGCGGCACGGCACATCGGGCCGGATGGATTCATGAAATGGCCGGGGGACAAGGCGTACTTCTATGAAGCCCACGAGCAGGCCTGGCGGCTGGAGCCGCTGCTGATCGGCTTCATCTGGGTAGGCGGCGAATTTCCGGCCGCCGACCGCGAGGTGATCGCGGCGGCCCTGGGGCGCTCGGCGGATTGGCTCTCCACCCACCCCTATAACCAGAACAACAACCGCGGCGCGGTGTGGTGCGCCATCACCACGCTGTGCGGCATCTACTTCGAGCGGCCCGACTATCTTCGCGTGGTGGAAAAGTATGCGGGACCCATCCTGGACGGCGTGCTGTGGGCCGATGGCGAAGCCGGCGAGCACACGGCGCAGTACGGCGGCGGCGGTCCGGATTCCAATTACAGCTACACCGGATGGGCCTACGTCTACCTGTACCGGCTGTTCTCGGGCCGCGACGAACTCGACCCGAAGCTGCGCAACGCCATGCGCTGGTTCGCGGTCTACAATTCCTTCCGCGCTTTTCCGCTGGTAACCGGAGCTTCGGTGCGCATGAGACAAGCCAACCCGGGGAACCTGCAGGACCTGGCGCCCTCGCTCGAGCGCTTCTCTCACGAAGATCCGTTCTGGGCCCGGCTCGCCGAGAACGTGCTCGAGAAGAAAGAGAAGTACCTGCCGGAGTTTGGCGGCCACATGATTTCCCCGCTCATCTGGGCCATGCTGGAAAATGGCCGGCCAGCCAATACCTTCCCGCTTCCGGACTGGTACGTGAACCACGTCCGCATGTACGACCGCACGGAGGTGCAGTACGCGCTGATCAGCCGCGGCTATCAGACCGGCGTGGTGTTTCGGGGGCGGCATAAGGAGGGGTACTACTCGCCGCTGCGCGGCCTTCAGACCTTCGCGCTGGGCCGGGAATATCCGATTCTGCTGCACACCGACGGCGCGCACTCGACAACCCGGGCGGACGGCATCGACACGGCGGCCATGGACACCGACGAAGCCGTGCTGCTGGGGGACGCCGTTATCGCCGAGCGGCGCGGGACCCTGTGGACGCTCTACGCCTTTACGCCGGCCTCGGCGGTGGTGCTCTACGGCGGCGCGCGCGGCGCTATCGAATCCGAGTGGGTCTTCGACCCGGCCGTGGTCTCCCGGCCTTCACTCGATCGGGCCCGCCGCGCGGTGCGTTTCGAGGGACGCCAGGGACGCATCTACTGGCTGGAAGGCGAAGCGCGGCTGGCGGACGGAATGCTCGCCGTCGCGGCCCGCCCCCCGTTGAATGCGTTCGCTTTCTCCGGCGGCGATTTCCGTTTTCTCGAACGCCGCGACGGCGAGCTGATTTTCGCCGACCGCTCGGGCAGGTACCGGCTTTCGTTTGGCGATGTTCTGGGTCCGCGGGGCGTCCTGCGCGGCGGCCGCATGCCACTGGAACGCGTGCGCTGAGCGCGCGTCGGGAAAAAACTGCCGCTTGCTGACGCGCGCGGCTCAGTAGAAGTTTCCGAGCCGCGGCTCAGAAGAAGCTTCCGAGCCGCGACCGTCAGGGAGCGGTCCTTTCCTGAGCGCGAGCCATTGCAATCCCAAAGGCAGGGTGAGACAATACGGGACGTCCACGTAGAATATTCATTCCTCCTGTTGAGACCTTGAGAGTGCCGAGATATGAGGGCGGGCGGCTCATGCCACCAAGCTGGTTCCTTCGGCTCTGGACAGGTCCAGCCGGTCCCGGATGAATTTCACGAGGATTGAGGTTTCGGCGGCAGTTGCAGGAAGTTGCGGGCCAGTGTCCGGTTCCTGGTGAGCGCCGTCCACTGTGTTGTTGGCGCGGGCCGCTGGGGTGGGCGGCTTACGCGGCGGCTCTTCGGGGCCATGGTACGGCGGATTGCGGCGTTGCCGCCGCCGGCGGGATAGCCGGGGCCTCGGATGGGCGAAAACTGGGTGAACGACGTGACAGAGGGCGGACAGGCGTCTGAGTCGTGGCCTGCGGCAGGGGCAGTTTTCACCCCTCAAGGCGCTGGCAAGCGGCAGGATGGACCCATGCGGCAATGCGGAAGCCCTCCGGCGCCGAAAGCCGTGTGGCGGGATTGACACGGGGGGACGTGACGTATACTTGACTCGTGCGGGAGTTCAAGATGGAAATCCCGTCAAGAGCATCCGCGTCGCCGCGGAGGCTAACAGACACCATGTCTGCGAAGGCGTGCTCCAAAACCGAAACTCTGCAACGTATAACAGCCCAAAGGGGGCAAGTCATGCCATTCCGAAAAGTTCGGATGAAAATGTTGTATTCTTTGGTTGCTGTTCTTTTGAGCAGTAGCTTGGTATTCGGCCAAGAGTCCCGCGGTTCGATCCTCGGGCGCGTCAGCGACCTGTCCGGCGCGGTCATTCCCGGCGCCACGGTCAAGATCACCAACACCGCTACCGGCGTGAACACGCCGGGCGCGACCAACGAACAGGGCAACTACTTCGCCCCGTACCTGATCCCCGGCCTCTACCGCATCGACATCGAGCACAGGGGCTTCAAGCGCGTGGTCCGCGATGGCATTGAATTGCGCGTCAACGACCGCCTGGAAATCAACCTGACGTTGGAGGTCGGCGAAGTGACCGAGCAAATCACGGTCGTCGCCGAAACGCCGCTGCTGGAGACCGCCACCGCCTCAATGGGCTCGGTGGTGGATTCCCGGCGCGTGGCGGAACTCCCGGTTCCGCACGGCAACCCATACATTTTGATTCAGCTTGCTTCGGGTGTGGCCTTTGCCCAAAGCCTGACCCTGGACCGCCCGTTCGAGCCCACCCACATCGTCGGCTACACGATGGACGGGGCGCGCTCCAATCGTAGTGAAGTGACCTTGGATGGCGTTCCCAATACCGCCTCTGGGAATACGGGTACCCGGAATGAGGTGATCTCCTCCTGGGTGCCGCCCGCCGACACAGTCAGCGAGTTCAAAGTACAAACTGCTCCCTTTGACGCCAGCGTGGGCCAGACCGAAGGCGGTGTGATCAACGTGAGTCTAAAGTCTGGAACCAATGCATTTCACGGCACCGCCTACTACGTGAAGATGGCGCCGGAACTGACCGCCAACCTGTTTTTCTCCAACCGCAACCAGATACCGCGTGGCAACTTCACTTACAACCGCTGGGGCACTATGGCCACCGGCCCGGTGATCTTCCCCAAGCTCATGGACGGACGCAACCGGACGTTCTACATGTACGGCTACGAAGGCATCCATGAGGAACGCCCGCGCGGGACTACTCTCACCGTGCCCACCGCAAAGCAGCGGGAGGGCGACTTCTCGGACCTGCTCAAGTTGGGCAGCCAGTACCAGATCTACGACCCGGCCACGCGCCGCACGGCGCCCGGGGGGCGGTTCCAAAGTGACCCCTTGCCGGGCAACATCGTCCCGGCCGGCCGGATCAGTCCCGTGGCCAAGAAGATGCTGGGTTACTACGCACTGCCCACCGTGCCAGGCACCGCGGACGGCCGCAACAACCTGCCGATGCCGCACGAACCCGAGGTGATCACCTACTATACCCACACCTTCCGCCTGGATCACAACCTCAGCGAGCGGCACCGGATTTTCAGCCGGGTCAATGTCTACAAGCGCGAAAGCGATTACAACAACTGGTTCAAGAGCGCGGCCACTGGCCAGTGGTTTCAGTTCCTCTCTCGCGGCGCCGCTTTCGACGACGTTTACAGCTTCAGTCCGACCTTTGTGATGAACCTGCGATATGGCTACAACCGCTTCATCCGGGTGACGGACAGCAACCCGGCCGGCCGCGGGTTTGACCTGACCACCCTGGGCCTGCCCGCCTCTTACAACAATGCCATTGATGCAAAGATCCGGCGCTTCCCCGTGATCAGCATCGACGGCTACTCGGGGACTTACAACGGCTGGCTCTGGCGTCCTACAGAAACCCACAGCTTCACTGGCGCATTCGACAAGGTGCAGGGCACGCACAGCCTGAAGTTTGGGATGGAGTACCGCGCCTATCGCGAGAATCAGTACGAGTACGATAACGTTTCCACCGGAAGTTTTGATTTTGGGACTACCTGGACGCGCGGGCCGCTGGACAATTCGCCTGCCGCGCCGATCGGGCAGGGGCTAGCCACGATGCTGCTGGGCTTGCCCACCGGGGGCTTTGTGGACCGGCGCGCCAGCTACGCCGAGCAGTCCACGGCCTGGTCGCTGTACTTGCAAGACGACTGGAAACTTACCCGCCGGCTGTCGGTGACCCTGGGGTTGCGCTACGAAATCGAAGGACCGCTGACGGAACGCTTCAACCGCAGTATACGCGGCCTGGACTATAACGCCGCTCTGCCTCTGGAGGCGCAGGTGAAAGCCAACTACGCCAAGAGTCCGACACCGGAAGTCCCTCCCGACCAGTTCCGGGTACGCGGAGGGCTGACCTTCGCCGCCTTAGGGGGTTTGCCGCGGACCCTGTGGGAGCGCGACGCCAACAACTTCATGCCGCGGATCGGCTTTGCCTACACGGCCACGCCGAAGATCGTCGTGCGCGGCGGCTACGGCGTCTTCTTCGGCTTCCTCGGGACCCGCCGAGGCGACATCATCCAGACCGGCTTCAGCCAGACCACATCCCTGATCCCGTCCCTGGACGGCGGCCTGACTTTCGTGGCCACGTTGGCCAATCCTTTTCCCAGCGGCATCCAGGAACCGCGGGGCGCGGCGCTGGGAACCATGACCTACGTGGGCCAGGGCATCTCCTTTATCAACACCAAGCCCTTGGCCCCTTACATGCAGCGCTGGCAGTTCAGCGTCCAGCGGGAGTTACCGCACCGTATCGTGGCCGAGGTCAGCTACGTCGGGAATCGTGGCACCAAGATCGAGACCGGCCGGAACCTGAACGCTTTTCCGGTGCAGTACCTGAGCCGCACGGGCGTGCGCGACCAGCCGGTGATCGACTACTTCAGCGCCAACCTTCCCAACCCGTACTACCCGCTGCTGCCGGGCACGGGCCGGGCGGGCACGCTGATCTCCCGCGGCACCCTAATCACCGCCTATCCGCATTTCGGCGGCCTAAGCACCACCACCAACGAAGGCTACTCCTGGTATCACTCCTTCCAGACCAAGGTGGACAAGCGCTTCTCGGCGGGCTATACCGTCGGGGTGGCCTATACCTGGGCGAAGTTCATGGAGGCCACCGGCTTCCTCAATGACGGCGACCCTGTTCCGGCCAAGGTGATTTCCGATCAGGACTATCCGCACCGGCTGTCGCTGAGCTGGATATGGGAACTGCCCTTTGGCCGCGGCCGCAAGCTCCTGTCGCAGACGAATCCCGTGGCCTCCGCCATTTTGAGCGGCTGGCAGGTGCAGGGCCTCTATGCCGCCCAGTCTGGCCAAGCGTTCGGCTTTGGCAACGTCATCTTCCGGGGTAACCTGAAAGACATCGTGCTGCCAAAGAGCCAGCGCACCCCGGAGCAGTGGTTCAACATCAACGCCGGCTTTGAGCGCGACAGCGCCAAGCAGCTCAGCTACGCCGCGCGCGTCATGTCTCTCCGCTTCAGCGGCATCCGCGGCGACGGCATCAACAACTGGGACCTGTCGGTCATCAAAGACACCCGGATCCGGGAAGGCATGAAAGCCCAATTCCGCGCCGAGTTCCTCAACGCCTTCAACCACGTGCTGTTCTCGAATCCGAACACCAGCGTGACCAGCACCGCCTTCGGCGCCATCACCAGCGAGAAGGGCTACCCGCGGCGCATCCAGCTCGGGATCAAGTTCATCTATTGAGAGTGATGCCGTAAGGCCTCCTGCTGGCTCTCAACCTTTTGCACCTTTACAATTTGGCCTCCTCAGCAGAATTCGTGGGTCAGCGGGGGTTCTGCAGGGCGACTGAAGACTCTCTTCCGTGGTTCTTAGTGGTCTTGTTATCAATGTGTTACGGAATGTATTAACATGTTAAGGGCTTCGTTGTGGGGCTTCGCGGAACCGACGGTAGATTGGAAGGGGTGAAGCCGCCTCTTCACAGGAGGCCGTTGTCGTCTTTCCTTTCGTCTCCCGCGGCGCTTCTCTGTTGCCGCAGGCCTCAGGAGGGGCACCTGCGATCCGGCCATACGGGGTCACCTGGAATTCGGCCCATGAGAACACGGTCGGAAGGATTGATGTTCCGCGCCACTACCGCCGACCCGAGATCAGCCAGTGGCCGCAGTGGCGATTCTGGCCACAAAGCGGCAAATCCCAGGGGCTTGGGGACTGAGTCCCCAACTCAAGAAACGACGCTTTCCGACCCTGCTGGGAAGGCGGCCCGAGTCAGCCAATTGGTGTCATTCTCGGTGGCCGAATCCCGAGGGCCGCAGACCCGCGGGGCGTGGCGTGGCTCACGCGCACCTCCAGATTGGTGCCGGGCCGCCACGCTGCCCCTGTAGGAGCGCAGTCTGTGCCGTTATCCTGCCATCTCACCCACGAATTCTGCTACAGAGCCACAATTTGTACCTTTTCTTCGGCCGTTTGTGGTTTTGCTACAAACGGCCTTTTTTATTGTGGAAAACCGCTTTGGATAGATTCCTCTGTTCGCGCTATAGAGAAGGTAGTAGTACCGGTAGTGTTGCAAAGATCGCAGTTTTGCGAACTCTTCAGATGCCACGCGCCCGTAACCTATCCAAAAGACGGGGTATCAGTTGAAACATCTCAGCCCGTTTACGTAGTTTGCAACACTACCCGGCGGAGAGCGGCTTTGTCGGTGCCGGCGGGATAGCCGGGGCCTCGGACAAGGGCAAACCAGTCGAACGACGGGACAGGCGCCGCATCAGCGGGGCCATTGCCGCGACGGCGATGGCGGTGGCGGTGGTGAGCGTCTGCATGGTGATGGGCGGCGTGGCGATCATGAACATTTGGAGGAGATCGACTGCGACATCCGCCAGGGCACGCAGGAGGACGCGCAGTGGTACTCCTACAGCGCGAACCAGGGCCATGGGCTGCGGCGGACCACTGAGGACAAGCAGCGGGCAGTGAAGGCGGCGCTGGTGCACCCCAAGGGAGCGGGGATGAGCGACTCAGACATCGCTAGGCATGTAGGCGTCGATCATAAGACCGTAGCGGCACAGCGTAAGGCTATCTTGGGAATTTCCCAAGATATGAAGACCCGCACTGCCACCCGCAAGGGGAAGACCTACAAGATCGACATCACCAAGATCGGCCTGCGCGGGCCTGTAACCGCGAACTGTACGTTTGTCCGCGCCAGG
>JAUYBU010000001.1 GCA_030693045.1 Bryobacterales bacterium
CCCCGATGCCCACCGCCATGATTGCGCCCATGAAGGACTGCACGTTGAGCGTCGTGCCGGTCGCCCAAAGCATCAGTACCACGCCGGCGAGCACCGCCGGCACCGTCGAAATCACCGCCAGCGCCAGGCGCACGGACTGAAAGTTGGCGGCCAGCAGAAGAAAGATCACGGCGACCGAAAGCGCCAGGCCGGTGCGCAATCCGGCGGTGGTTTCCACCAGCGCCGGAATCTGCCCGCGCACGGCCACCGTCACGCCGCGCGGCGGAGCGCCCGCGCGCTTCAGCGCCGCGCCGATCTCCTCGGCCGCCTGGCCCAGCGGCGCGCCGTGGATGTTGGCGGTCAGGCTCACCACGCGCTGCATGTTGTAGCGCTCGACCAGGCCCACGGTCAGGCCGGTTTTGATTTCGGCGACGTCGCCGAGCAAAGGCCGCGCCGCGCCGTTCATCATCACCGGCACTTCGCGCACGTCGTCCGCCGTGGCCATTTTGAACTGCGGGATCTCGACCTGGATCTGGAACGCGTTGCCACTCACCGGATCGCGCCAGTAATTGGGATCGATGAAGCGGCTGGACGACGTGGCCGCCACCAGCGATCGCACCACCGAGGAAGTGGTCAGCCCGAACTGCCCCGCGCGCTCACGGTTCACCGCGATCTCGAGCGTCGGGTAGTCCATCGGCTGGGCGTACTGCAAGTCGCGCAGCGACGGGATCTTGATCAATTCCGCGCGAACTTTGCCGGCGAACGCGCTATTGGATGGCAAGCTGGGTCCCTGCACCGCAACTTCGATGGGCGTCGGGGAGCCGAACGACATCACCTGGCTCACGATGTCGCCGGCTTCAAACGACACGCCGGTCTGGGGCATTTCCTTGCGGAAAACCGCCCGCAGCCGCTCTTTCAACTCTTCGCCATGAAGCCGGGCTTCCGGCTTGAGAGCCACCGTGAGGACCGCCTCGTGCGGGCCGCTGGTCCAGAGATAGATGGTGTTGATGGGGTAGCTGGCCGGCTGCACTCCGATGAAGCCGGTGGTGATCTGGACGTTGTCCGCGCCGACTTCGCGCCTGATCAGCTCCAGCGCTTTGAGCGCCATCAATTCGGTGCGCTCGATGCGCGTTCCCGTCGGCGCGCGCAGGCGCAACTGGAACTGGCCGGCTTGGGAAAGCGGGAAGATCTCGGTTCCCAGGCGCGGCCCCACCAGCAGCAACACGGCCGCCGCGCCCGCGATATACGCCGCGGCCAGCGGCCAGCGGAAGCGCAACACGATTTCCAGATAGCGGCCGTAAAGCCGGCGCAGCGCTCCGGCCTCTTCCTCCGCCTTACCCTGGCGCATGATCCAGGTGGCCATCACCGGCACCAGCGTGCTGGACAACACGTAGGAGGAAACCATGGCCAGGCCCACCGCCAGCGCCAGCGGCACGAACAACTGCTTGGCCACGCCGGCCATGAAGAACGAGGGCACGAAGACCGCCAGAATGGAAAGCATCGAGAGCAGGCGCGCGGTGGCGGTTTTGCGCGCCGCGTCCACCACCGAGCGCGCGCGGCCGAGTCCCGAGGCCATTTGGGTGTGGATGTTCTCGATCTCGACGGTCGCCTCGTCCACTAGCACGCCCACGGCCAGCGCCAGGCCGCCCAGGGTCATGATGTTGATGGTCTGCCCGGCAATCCACAGCCACACCACGGCGGCCAGCAACGCCGCCGGAATGGTGGTGATGACGATCAGGGCGCTGCGCCAGTCGCGCAGAAACAGCAGCACCATCAGCCCCGTCAGCACGGCTCCCAGCAGGCCTTCCGTGACCAGGTTGCGGATGGCCGAAACCACGTAACGCGATTGATCGAATTCGAGGCGGATGTCCACGTCCTCGGGCGCGGCGTTGCGCATGGCCGGCAGCGCGGCCTTGACGCGCTGGATCACGGCCAGCGTCGAAGCGTCCGAGCGCTTGGTCACGGGAATGTAGACCGTGCGCCGCCCGTTGACGTGCGCGTAGCCGGTGACGATGTCGGTGCCGCTTTCGACGGTGGCGATGTCGCGCAGGTAGACGGTGGGGGTCGCGCCCGGCCGCACCGGGGCTTCGAGCAGTTCCGCCAGGTTCCCGCCGATGGTCGCGTTGGTCGAGGCGATGCGCGTCAGATCGCCCGTGCGCACGTTGCCGGAGGGCATCACGGTGGTCGCGCGGTTCACCGCGGCGATGGCCTCTTCGGGAGAGATGCGATAGGCGCGCAGGCGCTCCGGATTCAGACGGACCACGATGGTGCGCTGGTTTCCGCCGAACGGCGGCGGCGCGGAAACGCCCGGCAGCGTGGCGAACAGCGGGCGCACGCGATTGATGGCGATGTCCTGCATCTCGCCGGGCGAGCGATTGGGCGAAGAGAACACGAGCTGGCCCACCGGCACGCTGCCGGCGTCGAAGCGCGTGACGAACGGAGGCACCGTGCCCGGCGGCATGAACGAGCGCGAGCGGTTCACATAGGCCACCGTCTGCGCCATGGCCTGGTTCATGTCGGTGCCCGGATGGAAGACCAGCTTCATCAGCGCCACGCCCTGGATGCTTTTCGACTCGACGTGCTCGATGCCGGTGATGTAGAGGAAGTGATACTCGTAGTAGTAAGTGAGAAACCCTTCCATCTGCGAAGGGTCCATGCCGCCGTAGGGTTGCGCGACGTAGATGGCCGGGGCTCCCAGGTTCGGGAAGATGTCGACCGGCATGCGGCGCAGTGCCAGAATCGAGGCCATTGCGAGGGCAAGCACCGCCACTACAACCGTGACGGGCCGGCGCATGGCTGCTATAACAAGCCGCATGTCTTACCTCCCCGCCTGCCGCAGGAACGGCTCGAGATCGCCGGCCGCCGCCGCCACGCCGAGCAGCGCGCGCCATACGCCGAGCTTCGCCAGGGCGTCGTCGATTTCGGCCTGCGCCAGCAACCGCTGCGCCTCGGCCACTTCGACGACGGTGGCCAGGCCGGCCCGGTAGCGCGCCGTGGACTGCTCGACCGCGGCGCGAGCGGCGTCGCCTTGCAGCGGAACCAGCCGCGCCACGCGCCGCGCGCCATCCAATTGCGCACGGGCCTTTTCCCGGCGGCCGTTCAGATCCTGCACCACCTGATCGTAACGGGCCTTTTCGGCCAGCTCGCGGTGCGTTTCGGCCTTCTTGCGCTCGCGCAAGGAAGCGAGTTCCGACACCGGAAACGTCACCGTCATTCCCACGGCCCAGTTCTGGATGTTGGGGCCCAGGCCGGTCAGCGCCCCTCCGGTGACGCCGTCGGTTTGGGCGCCGGTGCCGCGCGCGTAGCTGGAGGCCTGAAGGTTGAAGCGGGGGAAGTAAGAGCGATCCAGAGCCTGCAGCCGCGCCTTCGCCTCTTCCACGGCGGTGTTTTGCTCGCGCGCCGCGGGATGATCCGCCGTCGCGCCGCCCGGTTCGGCCGCGTCCGGCGGCGGGGAGAGCAGCGGACCGGCCTGCGCCTGAACGGATGCCGCCGGCAGGCCCAGCATCTGCGCCAGCGCGGCCCGGGCCACGGCGACCGCCTGCTCGGCTTGAGCCACCTGCGTTTCGGCCAGCGCGACCTCGGCACGGGCGCGCGAGGCGTCGGCGCCGGGGCGCAATTCGGCCTTCACCAGCGCTCCCACGGTCCCTTCGAGCACGCGGGCGCGTTCGAGCGCGGATGCGCCGGTGCGTTGGGACTGCTCGGCCGCCAGGAGGGTGAGGAACGCGTCGGCGGTGGCGGCTTCCACTTCGAAGCGCGTGAGGGCGACGGCGGATTCGGCGCGGATGCGCGCGGCGGTGGCCGCGTCGACGTTCGCCCGGCGCAGTCCGAAGTCGAAGGGCTCCCAGGAAATTAGCGCTCCCACGGCGCTGCCCCACACGTTGGTCAGGGCGTTGGTGCCCAGGACCGGACCCGAGATCGACGGGAGGACCGGCTGCGGAAGCAGCATTCCGAAGACGTTGTTGCGCGTGGCGCGGTTGACTTGAGCGAGGAAGTCGGCGCGCGGCAGGTAGCTCAACCGCGCCAGGTTGACCTGGGAAGCGGCGACGGAAACCTGTTCGAGCGAAGCGCGCACCGCCGGGTACTTTTCGCCCGCCGTGCGCACGGCGCCGGTGATCGAGAAAGACTGCGCCGCAAGTGTTCCGGCCAGCGAGGCGAGCGCCGCGAGGCGGCACAACTCCCGTATTTCGTTCATGATGGCTCCCCAGTACTGGATGCGGCGCGCGCCGTGGTGGTATCCATCCATTCTACAGCTTGACAGTGGCATATCATTGTGATATCATTTCGATATTGGAGGCTGAATCATGCTTATGGAAAGAGAGCGTTCGGCTGTGTCGGGCATTCTGATGGTGGTCCTGCTGTTGGCATTGGTGGCCGCCACGATCCTTGGGTTTGTGGCTACGGTTCGCGGCATGCCGAAGTCCGAGGTGGGCGGACCCCTGGTGACGTTCCTGGTGGTGCTGACGCTGGAGGTGCTGGCGTTCACCGGGTTGTTCGCCGTGCAGCCCAATCAGGGCGCGGTCCTGCAACTGTTCGGAAAGTATGCGGGAACGGTCAAGGCGGCCGGGCTGCGGTGGGCGAATCCTTTCTATACGAAGAAGCGCGTGTCGCTGCGGGTGCGGAACTTCGAGACCGGGCATCTGAAGGTAAACGACCTGGACGGGAATCCGATCGAGATCGCGGCGGTGGTGGTGTGGAAGGTGGTGGATACGGCGGAAGCGTGCTTCCAGGTGGACAACTACGAGAACTACGTGCACGTGCAGAGCGAGGCGGCGTTGCGCAACCTGGCCACGGCGTACTCCTACGATTCGCACGAGGAGGCGCAGATGTCGCTGCGCGCCAACACGGCCGAGGTGGCGGCGCACCTGAAGACGGAGATTCAGGAGCGGCTATTGAAGGCCGGTGTTGAGGTAGCCGAGGCGCGCATCAGCCATCTGGCTTACGCGCCGGAGATCGCGGCGGCGATGTTGCAGCGGCAGCAGGCGTCGGCGATCGTCGCGGCGCGGCAGAAGATTGTCGACGGCGCGGTGGGCATGGTCGAAATGGCGCTGGAGCGGCTGGCGCGCAACAAGGTGGTGGAGCTCGACGAGGAGCGCAAGGCGGCCATGGTGTCGAATCTGCTGGTGGTGCTGTGCGGCGAGCGCGGCACGCAGCCGGTGATTAACGCGGGAACGATCTATCATTAGAGCCGGGCGGCGGGGATGGAGAGCCGGAAGAGTTTTCTGTTGCGCATCGACGCCAAGCTGCTGGATGAGCTGCGGCGGCTGGCCGGCGACGAGCTGCGCAGCCTCAACGGGGAGATCGAGTACCTGCTGCGCGAGTCGTTGCGCCGGCGCGGCCGCCCGGGCGAATCCGGCACCCCCCGCCACCACGACCCTCGACCTGCGGTAGAATAATGGTTTCGGGCCGTGGCGCAGCCTGGCTAGCGCGCTTGCTTGGGGTGCAAGAGGTCCCGAGTTCAAATCTCGGCGGCCCGACCAGCCAAAATCATGCGAGGATGAGGGACAATTCTCCGTGCCTTCTGCGCGTCGGCCTTACAGTGATCTCAACGTCCTGGCCGAGGGCAGTCAGAAAATCCATGAGACGCTCGACGGAGAAGTTGCCCGAGTGCCCGCGCATCAGACCCGAAACGTGAGGTTGCTTGATGCCAAGGATCTCTCCAGCCGCCGCCTGGGTGAGTCCGCGGTCTTTGATAAGCCGGTAGATTTGCAGCGTGAGGCGTGCCTTTATCCGCTCGCGTTCGGGATTGGGAAAGCCCAGGTCTCGAAAGACGTTGCCGCTACCTTCTTTGACCCGAATTCCGCTATTCTTCCGCATCTCAGTTCTGCCTTTCTCTGTAATCCCGCTCTGCCGAGGCGAGCCGTTGTTTGACGAGTTCGAGTTCCTTTTGCGGCGTGGCGATGCCTCTCTTCGCCTTCTTCTGAAAGGCGTGCAGCACGTAAACGGCGTCCTGAAAGCGGACTGTATGACGGTCCGCCAGGTGTCACCCTCATGGGGCGCTACGATCTCAAGCACGGCGCGCCCGCCGAATCCTTTGAGGGCTTTGACAGAGGGGTATTCTTCGCCACACTGCGCTGCATAAAGGGCTTGGCCCACGTCGCGTTGCACAGGGCTGGGGAAAGTCTTGAGATCCTTCCTCGACGATCCGACCCATCGAACCGGTTTCAGCGCGCTGCCTCCTATAACAGTATACGTATTTCTGTATATCTGTCAAGATAGCCGGGCCCGGTGCAGCCACGCGAAGGGCGCAACATTAGGAGCTTACGTCAGCGATCCGGGGCATCGTCCTGACGGGAAGCACGTCTGTCTTCTTCTCCTCCAGCGGTCTTCTGAAAGTGACGGCAACTGCGCGCGTGCGCGAAGCACGTGGATTGTCACCGCGCTCAATGTCGCCGCAAGAAGGCGACAACCGCGCGCGTGCGCGAAGCATGCGGACCGCCAGCCGGGACTGTGGAGTCTGTGCGGTGTCCAAACCGCGGCAACTCCGCGTTTTGGCGTCCATCTGGAGTCCAAATCCATCGCCTCTAAGTCTTTCTTCAGTAAACGTTGTCCGTAAGTGATTGATTTTAGTTGCTTGGGGTGCAAGAGGTCCCGAGTTCAAATCTCGGCGGCCCGACCAAAGGTTTTCAAAAACTTCCCTTCTCGATGAGGTCCTCGTCCCTGGTTCGAACATTTCGCAACGACACATCCGCCGCATTGCGCTATGCCGATCAAGCGGAAAGGGCGAGCATCCGTGCCGCGTAAGGTGTATGGATCAGCGCCAACCAATTGACCGCGTCAAACCAAAGCGCTGTAGGCTGTTCTATCGGCTTCAGGCGCGGATCGTCGGCCGAATACACCGGGTCGGCGAAAATGGCGACGCCTTCGGACTTCTGCGCCCGAACCCGTAAGCGCCGCACCGCCAGCAGCGTTGAGACGGACGGTGTGAGCGAAATCTGGCGGCTCTCGATCAACGGCCGCCCGGTGACCGGATCCGGCGGCGTGCCGAAAGGCACGGTCTGCAACGCTCCGGCCGCGGCGATCACCAACTTGGTTCGCCACATCCGGCGGGCGACCGGGGCCAGCAACAGGCGGCTCAGTTCCGCCGCCGCTTGCCGGCAACTATCGCGGCCGCCGGAGCCGGGCCGGGCGCCCGCCAGTTCGCGCAGACGCCGCGCGGCGCGCTCGAGCGTGCGGCCGGGGGCGAGACGGAGCAGGCTCCAGCGGTCGCGCGTCACCGCCCAGAGGTAGCTGCGATCCTCGCCGGGAAGGAACCAGAGCAGAAGCACGTCGTCATCCAGGGCTTCACGCATAGTCTCGGCAAGAGTGGCCGGACGGAAATTGGACACCGCCTGGTCCGGCGTCGCGAGTGCAAGAAGGCCCGGAGGTCAAGGGCTTCTCGGCGCGACTGCTCCCGCGCGGGCGCGGCAAGCCGCTTGGCCTCGGTGGCCGCCCGCTCGGCGGACGATCGCAGCGCATTTTCCGACGTCGGCGCACGCACGGCGTCCAGCCGCACGGAGAACTCCACCGAGCCGCGCCCGGCGCCGGCCCGGCGAATCAGCAACTGGAACTCGCCGGGCTCGGCGGCGGCGATAGTAACCGTTTCGGGACCGCGCTCGAACCCGTCCACGTGGGTGGTTCTTCCATCCGGACCGGCAACCGCAATGGCGGGATCGGACTCCCCCTGCTCCACCGTGCATAGCGCCGCGGAGCCGGACGGCAGGGCGATCCGGAAAACTCGCTCACCACCA
Organism: Bryobacterales bacterium; assembly: GCA_030693045.1. GTDB lineage: Bacteria > Acidobacteriota > Terriglobia > Bryobacterales > Bryobacteraceae > JACQZT01. The sequence goes on from JAUYBU010000001.1 coordinate 7,707, forward strand.
GTGGCGATGCTCGCGCGGACGACGCGGCCGGGTTGAAGCAGTTCGGCGGCGGGGAGGGCCGCCGGCTGACCACGCCGGCTCTGCAGACGGCCGTCCGGATGCAGTCCGAGGGGCTCGATGTGGAGGGGGTCGCCCACCGGATCTCGCTGCGTGACCGGGATTGGGGCCGGGCGGTGGAGGTGTTGCAACGCTGCGAGCGCAGCCGGTAGGCACCAGGCATACTGTATGTATGAACACCCGCCGCGAACTCATGCGCGACTCGCTGCTGGCCGCAACGGGTTTCCGGCAGACCGCTTCGGCTCAGACCAGGCCGAGGCTTGGGCTTCCGGGTTTGTATCCGGGCAGGGTTGTGGCCGTCAGCCACCCGGCCTCGATCGTCTCGGGCGCCTACCAGGCCCAGAACGTCGCCGAGATGATGCGCAAGGGGATGATGGAACTGACCGGCGCACCCGGATGGGCGGACGCCTGGAGGGTTTTCTTCGAGCCTGGCGACGTGGTGGCGATTAAGGTCTGTCCGGTAGGAGGGCGCCTGATCTCGTCGGACGGCTCGGTCTTGAACCGGGTCGTCGACGGCCTGACGCAGGCCGGCGTGCGGCCCGGAGACATTATCGTTTACAACCGCTATCGCCGCGAGATGTTCGCCGCCGGAATTCCGCAATGGGTGCCGAAAGGAGTCGGGCTGGCCTGGGCCTCGGAGGCCTACGACCTGGTTCAGCACGACATCGAGGGCTACGACCGCGACACCTTCCTGGAACTGGCTCTGGCCCTGCCCGGCCAGGACATCCGGGAAGAGCAGGTCCGCCGCTCCTATGTCGCCAGGGTGTTGGCGCGGCAGGTGAACAAGGTCGTGAACCTGCCGGTTCTGAAGCACCACAACTCCGCCGGCGTGACGATCGCCTTGAAGAACCTCTCGCATGGGTTCGTCAACAACGTGGAGCGCAGCCATGCGACGCCCACCCTCAACGCCACGGGCACTTTCATCCCGGCGGTCCTGAACCTCCCCGTGTTTCGTCAAAAGGTGGTTCTAAACGTGGTTGACGGAGTGCGCGCTTCCTACGAAGGCGGTCCGGGGGGCCGGGCACAGTTCATCTGGGAACACAAGACCATGTACTTCGGCACCGATCCGGTCGCGCTCGACAAGACCGGCTGGAAGGTGATCGACCAAAAACGCGCCGAAATGGGCCTGCCGCCGGTCGCCGAATCGAAAGCGAACAAATTCAACCGCTTCTCCTTCCCGCAGGTGGAACACATCGAACTGGCGGGCATCCTCGGGCTGGGTGAATTCGACGACAGCAAGATCGGCGTCAAGCGGTTCGAGCTGAAGGCCTGACCGATGGCCCGGCGGTGGGTTCTCCGGGGTGTGGCGATCGCGGCAGTCGCCGGGCTGTCGCTCCGGGCCGCTTCCAAGCGGCCCCACTTTCGCGACATCGCGCCGGACTCTAACGTCTCTTACATTTCCAATAACGATTTCGACGGCAAGCGCAAGTACTTCCAGCAGCCGATGTGCGGCGGCGTCGCCATTTTGGATTACGACGGCGACGGCCGGATGGACATCTTCTTTACCAACGGCGCCAAGCTGCCGGAACTGAAGAAGACGAATCCCTCGTTTTACAACTGCCTGCTTCGAAACCAGGGCGACGGCACATTCGAGGATGTCACGAAGAAGGCCGGCGTCTCAGGCGAGAACCTGGATTTCAGCTATGGGGTCGCGGCCGGGGACTACGACAACGACGGCTGGACCGACCTGTTCATTGCCAACACCGGCAAGAACACCCTGTATCGCAACAACGGGAATGGAACGTTCAGCGACGTGACCGGCCACTCCGGGCTCGGCTTCAAACCGAAAGATACCCTGAGCGTTCAGGCGGCGTGGTTCGACTACGACAACGACGGCCTGCTCGACCTGGTGCTGTCGAATTACACCGTGTGGACGCCGGCAACGGACCGCCGCTGCGTGCGGGACGGCGTCGATGTTTATTGCAGCCCCAGGACGTACGCCGCGGTGCCGCACCGTCTCTATCACAATGTGGGCGGCGGGAAATTCGAAGACGTGACCGAGAGGAGCGGGTTCGGGAAGGCGCTGGGAAAGGGAATGGGCATCGGAATCGCGGATTTCAACGGCGACGGCTGGACCGACGTCTTCATCGCCAACGACACCGAACCGAATTTCCTGTATCTGAACCGCGGCGACGGGACGTTCCATGAAGTGGGGCTGCTATACGGGGTGGCCTACAACGACGATGCGAAGACGGTTTCCGCCATGGGCTGCGATGTCAAGGATTACGACAACGACGGGTGGGTGGACGTCTTCTACAACAACCTGATGGGGCAGATCTGGGGGCTGTTCCGGAACCAGCGCGGGAAGTCCTTTCGCTACGTCTCGCCGGCCGCCAGGATGGTGCAACTGAGCGCGCCGCGCTCGGGCTGGAGCGCCGGGTTCATGGACTACGACAACGACGGCTGGAAGGACCTGTTTTCCGCCAACGGCGACGTGGACAACCTGGTTCCCCAGGCGCCGCAACACGACACGATGTTCGAGAACGTGGAAGGCAAGCTGTTCACGGACGTGTCCGGGGAGATGGGAAAGGATTTTCTGCGAGTGGGTTTTCAGCGCGGCTCGGCGATCGCGGACCTGAACAACGACGGGTTTCCGGATGTGGTGGTGACGTCGCTGAACCAAAGGCCGCGGATCCTGCTCAACTCCGCGGATAACGGCAATCAGTGGCTGCTGATCGACGCCAGGGGCCACAAGAGCAACCGCGACGCGATCGGCGCGAAAATCAAGCTCACCACACCCTCGGGGCGGACGTTGTACAACCACGTGACGGTCAGCGTCGGCTTCATGTCCTCCAGCGACCGCCGGGTCCACTTCGGGTTGGGCGGCGAGAAATCGGCCGCATCCATCGAGATCCGATGGCCCAGCGGCGTCGTCCAAACACTGAAGGACGTGCCCGCCGGCCGGATTCTTAAGGTCGAGGAACCGCATTAGCGCCGTGCGTCGCAAGTAATGACCGCTCCTCGCCCAGAGGGCACCCGGTCGCGGCTCAGATTCGCGTTTCTGAGCCGCGACCGTCAGGGAGCGGTCATGGTTTGCGACGCACCGCGCCAGGCGGCGCGACAAGCCCGAAAATCGGACTGGCAAACAATTCCCGATTGTGATACAAGTTATCTGGGTTTAATCAGTGCTCTTGAGGGCTGGACCAGCCCCAGGGGTTTAGGGGTCTGAGAAGTCGAGAGAATCGCATAGAGGAGTGAAATGATGACATCCGGGAAATCATGCAATCGGTTTCTTCCGCTCGTGCTGCTGGGGGTGCTCGCCACGGGCCTGCACGCTCAGGAGTTCCGGGGCAGAATCCAGGGCACGGTCGTGGACACGAGCCAAGCCTCCGTTGTCGGCGCCACCGTGACCCTGTTGAACGTGTACACGGGCGTCTCGGCGACGCGCCAGACCAACGAAACAGGTTCGTACATCTTCGATTTGTTGAACCCCGGCACTTACACGGTCACCGTGGAGTTCGCCGGTTTCTCCAAGTCCGCGCAGGAGGGTATCATCCTGCAGCAGCGCGGTGACATTGCCCTCCAGTCCGTGCTGAAGCCGGGCGACATAAAGGAAACCGTCACCGTCTCGGCCGAAGCCAGCATGGTTCAGTTCAACACCGCCAAACTCGACACCACGGTGGACAGCAGGCTGGTCAACAACCTGCCGCAGATCTACCGCTCGCCGTTCCTGCTGGCGCAACTGGATCCGGCAGTCGAAAAGAACGATGGCGGCACGGAGTTCCAGCCGTATCACAGTTGGGGTCCCAACAACCAGCGCATTGGCGGAGGCGCCCTGTACAGCAACGACTTGCAGGTGGACGGCGCCGCGGTGGGCATCGGCTACAAGACCGGGTACGTTCCTTCCCCCGACATGGTGCAGGAAGTCAACGTGCAGCAAAACGCGGTGGACGCCGAATACGGCAACAGCTCCGGCTCCAACATCAGCCTCACGCTCAAGTCGGGCACCAACGTGTTGCATGGCACCGCCTTCTACCAGGGGCAGTATCCCTGGGCCAACGCCTATGAGAACCGGGTCTTCCGGACCATCAACCTGGGCCGCACTCATATGTACGGAGGCACGGTCAGCCACCCGATTCTCAAGAACAAGCTGTTCAACTTCGTGGCCTACGAAGGGTGGAACAAGACCGACCCGCAAACCCACCTGAACACCCTGCCGACCGACCTGGAGCGGACCGGCGACTTCTCGCAGTCGCTGAACGGCTCCGGGGGCCTGCGCACGATCTACGATCCCTGGACCACCAAGACCTCCGCCGACGGGGCTACCATCACCCGCACACCGTATCCGGGCAACAAGATCCCGGCTTCGGCTCAGGATCCGGTGGCAACCCACTACCTGTCAAAGCTGTGGAAGCCCAACCGGGCGGGCACGGGCAACTATCACTTGCAGAACTTCGCCGCGCCCCTGCCCATCAGTTTCCCCTACAAGAACTTTTCCGACCGCGCGGACTTCCAGGTCACCGAAAGACTCCGCGTTTCCGGCCGCTACAGCATGTTTGTGACGCCGGTTTCCGCCACCAACCCGACCGGATCGGATTACTTCCAGTCGGACCGGGGCAGCCAGCGCGACGCCAAGTCGTACACCGGCGACGTTACCTGGACGGCGACTCCCAACACGGTGCTGAATTTCCGCGGGGAATACCACAACTTCGTGGATGCGTCGAAGTACGACAAGTCTTTCGCCGACACCAGCAAGTGGGCGGAGATCTGGCCGAATTCGCAGTTTTACAAGCAGACCTTCGCCGCGGGCAACGTTCCGATTCTGCTGCCGCGCATCTCGATTTCCGGGACCGATAACGCCCGGCTCCTGAACATGGGGCCTGGCGGCGGCTACTGGGATCAGCGCCCAAACGGCGATATGTTCAGCTTCAAGATCTCGCAACAGCGGGGCTCGCATTACCTGAAGGCCGGCGCCGACACGCGCGGCAGCCGGGCGAAAAGCTTCCTTTCCTTAGCCAACCCCGGGTTCGGGTTTGACACCAACCCCACCAACGCGACCTATGTGAGCCCGAACACCTTGACCTCGGGCGACGCATATGCCACGTTCCTGATCGGCGCGGTGGCTCCCACCTCGGGCGGGGCCAATGCTTGGGATTCGAATGGGACCTCGATGCCCATCCTGGCATTCCCGAGTTCGTCCACCCGCACCTACGGCGCGTTCATTAACGACGACTGGAAGATCAGCCGAGACCTGACGTTGAATCTCGGCTTGCGATACGAATTCCAGCGGGCTTACACGGAGGAGCAGGACCGATTGACGCTGCCGCTGGACCTCACCGACCCGATCCCCGAGTTCCAGGGAGCGGGTGCGCCGAAGATGCCCGCCGAAGTGAAGCAGTTCTACAGCGGCCCCTGGACTTTCAACGGGGCGTACAAGTTCGCCGAGTCCGGCCACCGCGGAGAGTGGAACTCCGGAAAGGGCACCTGGTCGCCGCGTATCGGCATGGCGTACCGGATGAACGACAAGACGTCGATCCGCGCGGCGTACGGCCGCTATATCACGCCGTGGACCAACGCCAATTCGAACATGAGTACCGGGGGCACCGGCGCAAACTTGCTCGAGGTCCTGGTTCCCGGTTCCTTCAGCTACTACACGGGGGCCTACTCGGCGGTGCAAGGCGTGCCGGTGATGAATCTGAAGAATCCCTTCCCCTCCGAATACCCGGTCGTCCCGACCTACCAGAAGACCCTGGGCCGCTACACGTCACTGGGTGACAGCGTCACCTACATGGCCGCAAACCGGACCCGGCAGCACAGCGACCGTTTCAACGTCTCCTGGCAGCGCCAACTGCCGACCGGGATGATCCTCGACGTCACCTACTTCCTGAATTTGTCGAGCTTCGCATGGGACCTGAGCCGCGATCTGAACATGGTGGACCCCAGGATCGCGTATCAGTACAAGGCAGCGACGAACGTCCAGGTCGCCAACCCCTTCTACAATATCCTCCCGGTTCAGAAGTTCCCGGGCACGCTGCGTTCGCCGCGGACCGTCGGCATCACCTCCCTGATGAAGCCGTATCCGCACTACGGCAGCATCAATGTGACGGAAGGGCAGCCGGGCGGGAACATGCGCTACCAGTCGATCCAGTTCAAAGTGCAGAAGAACTTCAGCAAGGGCTACTCCATGCTGTTCGGCTACAACTATCACCGCCAGAGCGACCAGCGCTTCTTCGACAACATCGCGCAGTACTTGCAGCAGTACACCGAGATCCCCTCCGACGCCTCGCGAAACCGGTTGACGTTCGCGGCAACGTGGGAAGTGCCCTTCGGCAAAGGCCGGCAATACATGAGCGGCGCGCCGCGCCTGTTGGACGCGCTTTTGGGCGGCTGGAATATCACGCCCACGGGCTTCTGGCGCTCGGGCCGCCTCATCCGCTTCGGCAGCCTGGTGGTGAGCGGCGACCCGCACGTATCGGACCCGAACCAGACCCGGTGGTTCGACAAGTCGGTGTTTTCAATCGTCCCGGCCTACACGGCTCGCACCAATCCGTGGCAGTACGACGACCTGATGGGTCCACAGCAGTACAACATGGATGCCTCGCTTGTGAAGAGCTTCCAAATCATCGAGCGGTTCCGGTTCGAGTTGCGCATGGATGTCTTCAACGTCCTGAACAACATCACCTGGAACAACCCGGACACCAGCGTGACTTCGGCGAATTTCGGCAGGTCCGCGAATAACGATCAGTTGACCCAGACCTACGGACGCCGCGCTCAACTCGGCCTCCGGCTGCAGTTCTAGCCGCTCAATTCGACCGCTCCCTGACGGTCGCGGCTCGGTATCTGATACTGAGCCGCGACCGTTAGGGAGCGGTTACGCCAACCCGCCATGGTGACGGAGATCATCTTCGCTGTTCTCCTAACCGCAAGCCAGGACCCTTTGCGTGAGGCTACCCGTCTGGATGCCGAGGGCAGGTGCCAGGAAGCCGAGCGGTACTACCAGCAGGCTCTGGCCGCCAGCCCATCGTCGGCGATGGTTCTTAACAATGCCGGCAATCATTATCTTCTATGCGGACAGCCGGAGAAGGCTCAGTCTTATTTCGAACGTCTCGTGGGGATCAACCCGGCCCATCCCAATGCCAACCTGCAACTGGCGCGCATCGCCACCGATCGCAAGCAGGGCGTCAAAGCTCTTCAGTACCTGGCGCGGGTGACCGACTCCACTCCGCCGGTGCTTATCCTGCGGGCCGAAGCCACTCACTGGGCCGGCCAGCGCGGCGCGGCCCTGGCGCTATTGGATGGCCTCGAAAAGACGGCCAACGGAGATGCGCGCGTGCTCTTCACGATGGGCATTGCCTGCGCCCGCATGGGCCTCTACGATCGCGCCGAGGCGGCCTTCCAGGCCGTGCTGGTGAAACATCCCGGCGATTATAGCGTCCTGTTCAACCTGGGCCGGGCGGCGGCGCTGGCCAAGCACTACGACCGCGCCCAGAGCGCGCTGGAGGCGGCCGTGAAAGTGCGGCCTGGCGATGCGGACGCGCTCGTCGAACTGGGGCGCGTGCATGCGGCACGCCAGGATTACAGCCGCGCGGTGTATGTGCTGGCTCAGGCCAGGCAGCGGGCGCCCGGCCGGCCCGACGTCCTGCTGGCCCTGGCGCAAGCCGCCGAAAATGCCGGCTTCTACGGTGACTCCGCGCTGGCTTACGACGAATACCTGCGGCTGCAACCGGGTGACGAAACCGCCCGGCGTGACCGGGCGCGCGTCTATGGCCTCACGGGCAGCCGCCTGGAGGAAGGCCTGAAGGAACTGGCCGGGTACCTGAAGAGGCGCCCCAACGACCCAGTCGCCTACTTCTACCTGGCTCAGTTCTCGTGGGATGCCGATCCCGAAAAGGCGCTCGAGCAGTTGTCGAGCGCGGTGCGTTTGAATCCGAAATTCGCGGCCGCCCGTTTCGGACGCGCGTGGCTGCTCAACCGGCTGGGGCGCACATCCGAGGCTTTGCCGGATTATCAGGCCGCGGCCAGGCTCACCGGGCGCAACGTGCGCGCGCTCGATCAACTCGGCCTCGCCTATCTCACGCTGGACCGGCCCGCCGAGGCGGAGAAGACGCTGCGGGAGGCGCTCGCGGTTTCGCCCCAGGATCCCGAGGTGTTGATGCACCTGGGGCGCGCGCTGATGGCGCTGGGGCGCGAAGCGGATGCGCAAAGCTACCTGGAGGCATTCCGGAAAGTCAGGCCCCAGATAACGCGAGATCCGCGGAAAGAGCCGGGCATGATCGAGCTGGCCACTTTGTCCCAAAGCGAGCGCGTCGGGCGCCAGATCGAGCGGCTTCGTAAAGACGCCCGCGATCATCCCAACGATCCGGAACTCCAATTGGCTCTGGCATCGTTGTTACTGGCGGACGGCGCAACCGGCGAGGCGATCACGGAATTCCGCGAACTGCTGACCAGAAACGCGGATGCCCGGATTTGGGAACAGGCCGGAAGATCGCTGGTTCGCGCAGCGCAGTATGCGCTGGCGAAGGACTTTCTCGAACGCGCCGCCACTGCCAGACCTGCCGCGAGGCTGGATCTGGCGATCGCCGTCCTTTTCACGGACGGACCGCGGGCGGCGCTCGCAGCCCTCGGGGAAGCGCCCGGCCGGGACCATGCCGGAGACTATCTGCTGCTGAAGGCCTGGATTCTGGATGCCGCCGGACAAAGGGCCCCGGCGGACGAAGCGCTTCGGGAAGGCCTCCGCTACTCGACCTCGCGGCCGGAGGTGGCGCGGCAGGCGGCCTTGTTGCTGCTCCGCCGCGACCGGAAGACGGAGGTTTTGGAGGTGCTCGGCAAGGGATTGAAATCCGCGCCGGACGATGCGGACCTGCTGCTGACCAAGGCGATTGCGCTGGCGCTGATGGGCCAACTTGCCGGCGCGGAGAAGACGCTGACCGAGATAGGGTCGCGCTGGCCGGAGTGGGACCGCCCCTACCTGGTTCACGGTCTGGTACTGGAACGCGCCGGGAAGCCAGACGCGGCCCGTCAGAAGTTGCGGACCGCCCAGGCGCTGGGATCGCGCGACCTTTCCGTGAATTGCGCTCTTGCGCGCCTGGCGGCTGCGCCCGCCCCGGATCCGCAGTGCGCGTGTCTGGCGGGGCTCCGTCAGTTGGTCTTCCCGTGTGATAAACCTTGATCTAGTGCAGTGCGTTGCAAGTAGTGACCGCTCCCTGGCGGTCGCGGCTCGGTTACGGTTTCTGAGCCGCGACCGTCAGGGAGCGGTTGTTCGGTTGCTGTTGCGCCTGGTGGTGAGCGTGACGCTGGCGGCGGCCGCGGCAAGCGCCCCCCCACAGCCGGCCGCGATCGCAATCGACTATCCGGAG
>JAUYBU010000150.1 GCA_030693045.1 Bryobacterales bacterium
GAGAAAACCCTGGGCTCTTGGCGACCCTCGGAACACAATTTGAGGCAGCTTTCAGCCCGGCTTTAGGCTGAAACGCCGATTCTGGCGCGGCCGGCCAACTGGCGCTCTCAGTCATCGCCTGAAATGCCGCCCACGCAGGGAGAGGAGCCACGTAATGCATCGTATCATCAACTTGGTTTGGAAACTGAGGACTTGGCAGGACACCCGAGGTCGGGACCCCATCGAGTACACCTTGATGGCCGGCTTCGTTGCGGTTGCCGCGGGCGCTGTCATGCCCACGGTCGCCGACAACATTAAGACAGTCTTCCAGAAAGTTTCGAACCTGATGCTCGACGCCTCGACCCGAGGCTAGCGGGAGTCTACCCGGAAGTGCGTTGGGGCGGCGAGAACAGGTCGGGCACTACCGAACGGTTCCAGGTCTGTGACCGCGCGAATGGGTTCTTCCGCTCGCTGGCGCGCGCGGCTCGGAGTCGTTACCGAGCCGCGGCCGGGTATGCCGTCTTGGCGGTCCAGGCGCCAGCCCCAGCGATCCGGCGAGGTCTTGCCGAGCCGGAGTCTGTTTCGATGGATAGGTGAGCAGCCAGCCGCCGCGGGGTCTGTGTCAGCCCGGCCAGCGTGGTCGGGAGACTGTGCAGTTATTGGCTGGCAAAGACCGAAATTCCGCAGGCGTGCGATTCCAGGGCCAGGCCAAGATCCAACCCCGGCCGGCTTTCTCCAATTCCAAGTGCGTTGGCCAATACGGCTGAGCCTTTGTCCAACACCAGCGTGACTGTGTCGCGAGCAATCCAATTGCGGTCCGGCAGGACTACCCCTCGCGACAGCGCCTCCGGCAGCTCGCCGGCGTCGGCCACAGGTTACCGGGATAAACGCGATGGCACAGGCTGAGCGCGCCGGGCAACTGCGGCCCACGAGATTGGCGACAGGAGAAAACTCATGCGGCACTAGCGGCAAGCAGGCTGCAATCTGAGTCGTTTCCCAGAGCCAATCTAAGCTGGAATGCGGATTTCAACGCCGTCGCACGGATGGTATCTTTGCTTAGCAATCGAAACACTGCTCACGCAGGGAGAGAGGAGACACGTAATGAATCGTTTGATCAATTCCGTTTGGAAGCTGAGGATTTGGAAGGACACCCGAGGTCAGGACCTCATTGAGTACGCTTTGATGGCCGGCTTCGTGGCGCTTGCCGCGGGCGCTGTCATGCCAACGGTCGCCGGCAGCCTCACCATTGTTTTCCAGAAGGTTTCGAACCTGATGGTCACCGCCGCAAGCCAGGGCGGCTAGACTCAACTTCAGGCGGGCCACTTGGGCAGATCTTTCCGCCCAGTGGCCCGCCTTAACTTTTTCAAGCCACATCCACGAGGTTCCCGTCCGCGCCGTAGCGAATCTCGACCGGCCCGCCGACAATCGTAAGGTCCGGATTCGCTTCAATCTCATCGCGCAAAGTTTCGCTGAGGATCAATCTGGACAACTCGAGCGTGTTTCGTATCCAGCCGATCTTCAGATCCATCAGGTTCAACTTCCCCACCGTCGGCGCCATCGCCTCCAGGCACTCTCGGTCGGTCGGGAGGTGGATGGGCGTCCGGACCGTCGCCGGATGGTTGGCCGTGAGGGCATTCATGAGCGACTGAGTCCAGTCGATGTGACTTACCAGGCGGTCGGTGACGATGTCGGCCATACCGACGCCGACGGCGTTGCCGTGGCTGTGCGGGCTCAAGTCGCGGACGAAGATACGTCCGATGCGGGGCGCGAAGGTCCAGGGGTTGCAGGCGCCAACCGCGTTTCGATTGACGATCTTGGCGTCGATCCCGGTTCCCGAGAAATTCTTGCCCATTTCGTCCACGATCAGAATGTCGAGTTCGGCCAGCGGAATCCTGGCGGTCCAGCTCTTGGCCAGCGCCAGGAGTTCCTCTTCTCTGGGCTCCATCGATTCGACGGGCACGGCGGCCAGGTGCGCTGTTTTGTGGTTGCCGTCTTCCAGAATCGCCAATCCGCCCAGGATCTTCCCGGACTCAAGAACCCTTCTTCCGACGGAACGGATGACCGTCTCGATGCCCATCGTGTAAGCGCAAGAGTGATAGCGTTTCGCGCCGGCTTGCTTGCCCAGGCCGATGGCCATCATTTTGTATAGGCCGCTTTCGATCTTGGCGTCGAAGTCGGTGTGCCACTTGACGCGGGCGACCAGCACGATGCCGTCGCTTTCAAAAGCCAGGCGGTCCACGAACGTGTCAATCCCCTCGGGCGTCTTGCCGAGATCGACGACTTCCAGCGAACTGCGCACCGGGCAGCCCATGGCCGCTTCGTGGATGCCGTAGTCGGCCAGGACCTGGGCCTGGCCCTCGGCTGTGGCCGCTCCGTGACTGCCCATGGACGGAAACAGGAACGGCTGCATGCCTTGGGACTTCCAGTAGTCCACCACGGCGCGCACGATCGGGCTGAGGTTGGCGATGCCGCGGCTGCCGACGCCGATGGCGACGCTCGATCCGGGCTTCAGGCGGGAGGCGAAGCCGGCCTGGCGCAGCTCGCGGGCGACGGTTCCGGGGATGTCCTTGATGGCGCGGTCCGGGAAACTCTGGCGAACCGGCAAAAGACGGGGCAAATCCATGCCCGAAGTATAGCAAGCGGGCGGCTGCCAGATAAACCGGGCAGGCTGCCGGGGGCCTTGCCAAACCTGTTGAGCCGCCGGGCCTTTCGGGAGGGGGGCGGTTGGCTGGCAGGGCGTGGTTTCGCGCCGTGCGGCTCAGGCGCCGGGGCCGGGTTCGCCTTCCCACTCGCGCTCGAGGATTCGCGCGTATTCGCCGGAAGCGTAGAGCTCAAACGTGAAGTTACGGCAGTTGATCTCGGCGAAAATGTGCAGGCTGAGCTGGCATCGGTACATCTGGTCGGCAAAGCGATAGTAGTGGCGAATGAATTCGGCCGATAGATCCTCCCTGGAGGGCGGGTTGGCGAATATCGCATTCAGCCCAAGCGCCCGCGAAAAGATGTGCCGGTAGTCGGCCACGCCCCACTTGCAGAGCTTTTCCCGCACCGATGGGGGCGGATCTTCGGCCAGCATGGAAGCGAAACTCTGGAGTTGAATGCCCTGGCCGCGCAGCCGCTCATCCCGGTCCACCAGTTCCATGCACTGTTCGATCCACCGGACCAGATCCCTGCCGACGTAGCACAGCATGCGGATTTCGCAGTAGCGCCCGTCCAGCAGCTTGCGGTCCAGCTCGTCGGCGGACAATTCGCCGGCCGGCAGCAGGCCCTGCAACATGAGACTGGCGCGGGAACTCTCGACCAGCTTGCCGGGTCCGCTGGAGTCGGAGAACGGGTGCAAAATCAACGGCGGTAGCTTCCAGGTCTTGTCCGTTCCGGCCAGTGCGGGCTGCATGCTCTTATCCCCCTAATCGTCCAATGAAGCGCAAAAGATTAGCAAATCGCTCAATTCCGTTCGCCGGGCAGGAGCTTGGTCCGGATCACCCGATCGCCGCGCCCGGACCTTTACCGTCGCCTCCCGGCCCGGCTCACGGCCGCGCAAGGCGCAGGTGAAGCCGTACAGATTCCGGATCGGCTTACCGTCGAACTCGAACGGGACGTCTCCGGCCCTCAGTCCCGCCCAGGCCGCCGGCGGTCCTTCGCGGACACTGGGGAAGCGAAAGCGGTTGGGGAGCCCGGTGAAATCCGGGACGCTGCCGACACCGCCGGCCGGGCGAGCCGGCGCCGGTCGCACGAACTGTGGCCGCCCGGCATCGCCGGCCAGCCTGGCGGTAACGCCGGCGACCAACTCGAGGAGCCTGGAAGCCTCGCCGGCATCGATCTTTTCCCAGGTGTCGGAGGGCCGGTGATAGTCGCCGTGGAGCCCGGAGAAGAAAAACAGCGCCGGCACCTGCCTGGTGGTGAACGAGGTGTGGTCGCTGGACCCGAAGCCGTAGCCCGACTGGTCGGAGCAATCCACCGTCAGAGTGCTCTTCGAGACGGCCTCATCGAGAATGGCTTTGAGCGTCGTGCCGGTTCCCACGCCGCCGACCCAGATCTTGCCTTCTCGAATGCGGCCGATCATGTCGAGATTGATCATCGCCACGGCCTTATCCAATTGGAGGCGCGGGTGGCTTACGTAAAAGCTGGAACCGAGCAGCCCCAATTCCTCCCCGGCAAAGCATAGGAACAGTATCCCGCGTTTGGGCTTCGGCCGGGAAGCGAAGTAACGGGCCAGTTCGAGCACGCCGGCCGTGCCGGAGGCGTTGTCGTCGGCCCCGGGGTGCGGAGTTCCGGCCATCGACGGGGCCATCGAGAACTGCTCGCCCAGTCCCAGGTGGTCGTAGTGGGCTCCGACGACGACGTACTCGCCGGTCTGACCGGCCAGCCAGGCGGCGACGTTGTCGACCCGCTTCACGTCGCGCAGGATGTCGACTTCGATTTCGGCCGCCAGGGTTGCGGGAAAGGCGAACGATTGCGGCCTGAGGTCCTGGTCGATGGCCGCCTGGAGGTCCTTCACGTTCTTACCCGCGCTGGCGAGCCAGTTCTCCAGCGCCCCGGCCTTGACCTGCACGATCGGGATGCCCGCGTCATCGGGGCCCACCGGGCGCGCGAACTTTTCGAACCCATCCTCTTCGCCCGGGTGAGCCGCCAGGTCGTTCACCAGAATGACGCCGGCGGCGCCGTGCGCCTTGGCGTTGGAGGCCTTGCTGTGAAACTGCGCGTGCTCGGTGAGGGCGCGGCCCGCGAAGACGCTCTGCACGTCGTTCTCCTGCGGTTCGTGCCGCAGGATGACGACGAACTTGCCCTTGGCGTCCAGCCCCTGGTAGTCGTCGTAGCCGTACTCGCGCGCGGTGATGCCGTAGCCGGCGAAGACCAGGCCCGCGGAAACCGTCCCGGTGGCCGAGAAGTTGACAGGCTGGAAATCCTCGCCGGGGTTGAGCGTGCGCCGGCGGCCGCTCTCAATCGCCTCGAGACGATTCTTCTGGCCCAGGCGCGCGTTGGTGGTCACGCGAAAAGCCTGAAAATAGTCGCCGCCTCCAATCGGCTTGAGGCCGGCCTTGCCGAATTCCCGAGCCAGGTATTGGGCCGCCATTTCGAGTTCCGGCGTTCCGGCGCCGCGGCCCTTCAGTTGCTCTGAAGACAGGTACTTGACGTCCTCCAGGTAACGTTTCGGATCAATTTCGGCGGGCCACAAGCAGCCCGCCGGCGCGGCCAGCAGCGCGGCGCTCACAAGGAGGCGGGAGAGAGCCGGTTTGCGGCTTGAAAAAGGGATAGGCATCCGGAAGGGTCAGTTGGGCAACGGCGAGGGGAGCTTGAAGTCGCAGCCGCAATCTTCGCCGGCGTTCTTGGCGGTCTTCTGGTACTCGATTTCGTAGTCGATGATCTGCCGCAGGTTGGGCCAGGCGATCTGCGCGGCGATTTTGCGGCCGTTGATGAAAAGGGTCGGCAGAGAGTTCACGCCCAGCGCGCGCGCTTCGGCCGAGGTGCGGTTGACATCGGCTTCAGTGGCCCGCGTGTCCATGCAACTGCCAAGCTGCAGGGTGTCGAGCTTTTTGGAAGCGGCGAATTCCAGCACCTTGGCCTTCAGGGTCTCCGGGGTGATGTCGGCCTGCTTGTCGAAGATCCAGTCGTGATAGTCCCAAAACGAAGCGGCGTTCTGGCGGAACACGCAGCGGCCGGCGATGGCCGCCATGCGAGCCCACGGATGGATGGCGTCGAGCGGGAATTCCTTGAAGTAGACGCGGACCTGCTTGGGGTAGGCGCTCAGGATATTCTCGCGGAGCATCTTGGCTTCGTCGCGGCAATAGGGGCACTGGAAGTCGCTGAAGACCACCACCACCACGGTCGCGCCGGGCGTGCCGAAGCTCGGCTCGAACTGAGTCTTGAGCTTGTCGAGATCCGATTTGAACGGGTTGTTCGCAACATCGAAGACTACGCCGCGGACGATCTTCTGGCCGTCCTTGGAAACATAGAAAGTCTCCTCCTGCGACGCATTGCCGGCCGACGCGGCCACCTTCACCTCGACGAAGCCCGGCAACTGGGACGGCTTGGGATCGTCGACCTTCACCTGGATGGGCGCGCCCCAGACGAAAAGGTGCCGGACATAGGCCTCGAAGGCGGCCTTATCGAGCGCGGTCTTTTTGGGCGCGGCGGCGGGCGGCGTCTGGGCGGCAACCATCGCGGCCGCGGCGAACAGGGTGAGAGCCCCCGAAATGAAAGAGCGCATATATAAACATTGTAGGGCTATTCCGGGGACAGGCTACGTATGCCGCTTCGGAGAGTGTGCTCCAGCTTTGAGGCTGCCAGTTGGTCCCGCCGGTCCCAGACCGCCCGATGGCCCGGAGGTACAGTCGGCTTCGCCACCCCGAGCGTCCGCTTCAGAGCGAAGTTCACTGAGTTCTCCTCGAAAACGGTGGTCCGATCCTCTATTGGCATCTCTCTCAGCATGAGCGAACACTCGCCCCAACGCGTGGCGCCTCGGCCGTCCAGCGATAGAGCGGCGAATCGGATTTTGTCGCGATAGTGCGGGAAGAGAATGTCGTCTGTGAGCAACCGCTGTCGTTCGACAATCGTGTCTTCCGGCCTCCGCGCCCCCATTCCGACGAGATCGTAGAATGACGCATACAGCTCGTTATCGCTCGACAACAGGTGCATCGCTATACTCAGGGGCCGGCACAGAACCGCTGCTGATGAGCGCACTGCCTCACGGAAGTCCGCCAAGACGGTCTCACAGCCGCGACGGGCGGCATTGGCCTCCGCCCGACGGAGCCGATCCTCCAGCGCCCGAATCTCTTCCGGTCTATTCGCTGTCCGAACATTGGGGTAGCCGCAATCGTGCACGCATAGCGGACAGTTCCGTTCGGAGGGCCTTACCTCTGCACCGCATTTTGGGCAAACCATCGGTTTGAAATATACCAATTCCGCTACACTGTTTGCTGAGCGGTACCAGGCCCTGGACACGTGGGGCGAGAGGGTCAGCGTACCCATGACGCGTGAAACGCCGATGAGAAAGAAATACGATTTCAGCAAGGGAAAGCGCGGGCCGGTGGTTCGCGTTCCGCGCGGCAAGACGCGGATCACGATCCGGCTTGACGACGACATCGTCGGTTGGTTCAGGACCCAGGTGGAGAAGGCGGGCGGAGGCAACTACCAGACCCTCATCAACGACGCGTTGCGGCGCTTCGTGCAGGACGCCGGGGAACCTTTGGAATCCACTTTGCGGCGCGTCATTCAGGAAGAGTTGTGGCGGGCCAGTTGAGCGAAGCGACCCATAACTTCCCGGACCCCGGCAGGCGGTGGCCCGGCACTGCTCCGGCGCGCGCGTCTGGAAAAAACCACCGGGCAGGCTACCGCCCTGTGCCGAGATTGATGGTCAGGCCGAGCAGAAACTGCCGGTCCGGAGTGCCGCCCGTGAGTCCGTATCTCTGGCCCGAGGCGTCGATTGCCACCTGCTCGGTGATCTTGTACTCGACGCCGCCAAACGCGGCCAGGGTTCGTTCGAAACCAGTCGATCTCTCCGGTACCGCGTTCACATGCGGCGTAAATCTCCCGAGGACGCCCGAGGGAGCCAGGCGCTGGCCGTAGCCCGCTCCAAAGTCCCAGACGCCGGCGGGATTCGTGTCGCTGGCGGAAGTGGCCGCCGTCCAGCCCAGGGCGGCCCCGACGCTGTTGCCTCCGCCGTCGAAGCGGGCAATCGCGGCCGCCCCGAGCCGCGCGCCGGATTCGTTGCGCGGAAAGGCCGTCACCTGCGGACCCACCGCGATGTCGAAATGCGGGGTGTCGAAAAGCACGGACGTCGCGGCGAAGGTCAGGTGGTCGCTGAACCGGGTCGATCGGGCGCCCGCGCCAGCCGCGTTGGCCACCGAATCGAAGGCCACGCTATGTTCTGTCCGGCCCCGGAAAAGCGAATTGCCGGCGGGCGTGAATTTCAGGGCCGCGGGCGCGGTGAACGCGCCTGTGGTGCGGGAGTACAGGGCGCCCCAGTCCAGTTCCACCGTGCCGGGTTCGGCGACCAGATCGTTGACGTGCAGGCGCTTGCGCAGGCTGACCCCGGAGGCGTGCCGCGACGGGGATACCCGGTTTCGATGGAATAGCGCGGCTCGGGCGTGCTGTGCAGCCGGCAGAACCAGTAATCCGGCGGCAACGACAACCCTTTGTCCGCGCAACACTGCTGGACGCGGGGCCGCATCAGGGACACCGGTCTGTCCCGGTTCTCCTACTGCAAGGTTGCCGGATGCCAGTCCATCGCCCACTCGGGAAGCGGCGGCTTCGCGCCCGTCTTGTGGTTCTGCTTGGCTTTGTACATGCGGCGATCCGCTTCGGCCAGAAGTTGCTCGGCGTCGGTGCCGTCTTCCGGGTAGCGCGCCGCGCCGATGCTCAGCCTGCAAAGGTCCTCGCCGCAGACGTCCTGTCCGGCCATTCTGGCGACCAGCGACACGCGATCCGTCTTCGCCCGGAGGTCCTCCGGCTGCAACCCGGGAAAGATGAGGACGAACTCGTCGCCGCCCATGCGCGCGACGTAGTCGTACTCGCGGCAAGTGCCGCGGAGCACCCCGGAAACGGCTTTCAGCATGCGGTTGCCCTCCAGGTGCCCGAAGCGGTCGTTCACCGACTTGAAGTTGTCCATGTCGCACACCAGGACCGCCAGCGATTGCCCCAGGCGGCGGCAGCGCGACAGCTCGCTGTCCAGGTGCAGGAACAGGGACCGGGCGTTGGGCAGGCCGGTCAGGAAGTCGGTGGTGGCGGAGGTCTCGGCCTGGCGGAACTTCAGTGCGTTCTCGACCGACAGCGCCAGTTTTCCGCTGATGGCGAGCAGAATCCGCAGGTGGTCCCGGGCGAAGGCGTCCTTTTCCACCTGGTACAGCGCCAGCACCCCGACCACGCCGCTGATGCCCTCCAGCGGCACCGCCAGCGCGGAACGCAGCGTGCTGAACTTGCCCGGGTCGTTCAAGTACCCGGGTTCGACGCTCGGATTGCCGTTGATGATCGGCTTCCGGTTCTCCGCCACCCAGCCCGACAAGCCCTGGCCCAGAGGAATCTCAAGCGACGAGAACAACCGGAAATTCTCGCCCGTTACAAAGACGGAATGCAGCTTGCCGTCGCGCGGGACGTAGATGGCCATCGCATCGTAGGGCACCATGCGCTTCAGCCGAACGCCGAGAACCGAGAGCGTCTCATCCAGGCTGAGCGACGCGCCCAGGTCCTGCGCCAGTTCATACAGCATCTGCACCTCCTGGCGCGCCGCGGCGATGGAACAGAGGAAGTCCACCGGCTCCGTTTTGTTCGTATCCATGCGCGGCCTGACGGTTTCGAATCCGGCCGCCGGCGCTTCGCCCCGCTCAATCTTCAGGCCGGCTGAGAGCTTGACCCTCGCGCGCTGGCGCCCCTGCGCTTTCCTCTCCAGTTCGACAAACCGGCGTTGGAGCACCTCGACCACCCTCGGGTCGAACGCCTTGCCCGCATCGGACACCACCACCTTCAAGGCCTCCTCCAGCGGCAAAGCCCGCCGGTACTGGCGGTCCGCTGCGAGCGCGTCCAGGCAATCGACCACCGCCAGGATGCGCGCGCCGAGCGGAATTTCCTCCCCTTTCAGGCCCGCCGGGTACCCGGTCCCATCCCACTTCTCGTGGTGCGCGCGCACGATCGGCGCGACCGGATAGGGGAACTGCACCTGTTCCAGAATCTCGGCGCCCACCACGGGATGGATCTTCATCTTCTCGAACTCCTCCGGGGTCAGCCGGCCGGGTTTCGAGATGATGTGCTCGGGCACCGCCAGTTTCCCGATGTCGTGGAGCACGGAGGCGGCTTGCAGCGCTTCCAGTTCGCTCCGGTTCAGGCCCAGATCCCGCCCGATCTCGACCGCGTAGACCTGCACGCGTTGCAGGTGGTCGTGCGTCTGGTGATCCTTCGCCTCGATCGCCAGGGCCAACGCCTCGATCGTTCTCAAGTGCAGCGACGCCATCTGTTCGGCGTGATTCGTTTCGTCGTCCAGCCGGCCCAGATACAGCCGGTAGGTGCGGTAGATCAGGTACACAACCGGCAGCGCCATGGTCGAAGTTTGCCATCCAATAAGCCGGTTCAGGACGCCGAAAACGCCGGCGATGCCCGCGCCGGCAAGGTAGTAGGGGAACGCCCAGAAGTAGCATTCCCTCCACACCCGGAACACCGGCAGCCGCTCCGTCAAGCCGATCACCACCGCCACCGGCGCCGAGTTCACCAGGAAGAATACGGCGGTCACAATCAGGATCAGGATCGGCTCTTCGATCCGACTGGTACTGAGAAATGCCGAATGGCAGACCGCATCGGCCGCGGCGATCGCCGCGGCTACCACCGCGACGTTGAAGACGACTTGCACCAGCGCCGGCCGCTTCGCCGGTTTCCAGATGCACTGGACCAGCGTTGTCGCGCACCCCAGAATCATCGTTTCCGACAGGCTCAGCTCAAGGATTCCCACCAGCACGAACACGAAGCTGACCGAGAGCGTGCCGGTCACCGCGGGCATGGACACTTTGAGCCCGGATGCAAGCAGGGCAATCACGAGATAGGTGAGATACCGGACCGGATCGTTCGACTGGAATTCGAGAGCCGAGTAACCGATCGCGATGACGCCAACGGCGGTGACGAGGCTGATGAACGCCTTGGTAAAGAGCGACATGAAAGTACGAATTCGAACGAAGAGAGAGCAGGTGGCGTTCCAATTCGCGGTAGTTCCGCGGCAAGACCATAGCTCATTGAAAGTAAACAGCTTATAACCGTCCGGCGCTTTTCGCGCTAGCACGCGCGGGAAGGACAAAATGTCCCCGAGGTTCTCGATCCGCCGGTAATTGTTTTCATTTCAACGACTTGCGCTTGCGACCCGGATGCGACCTTTTGTCCTTGTCAAGCGCTCGGGCGGCCGTGGAAGCCAGGCTAAGGTTGAATCGTGGAAGGAGTCGGTGGTTCAGCGTAGGGATTAGTACTGCGGTTTGACCGGACAATGGGAATGCCCGACCACGAAGCCCCTTTTTGACAGAATGTGCCCGATCACTGAACAGACGACCTTCCTGGGAATGCCCGCGCTGATTCACAGCCGCGCGCTCCGCCAGGTCATGGAGCGGGCGGAACGGGTGGCGCGGACCTCGGCCACGGTGCTGGTGGAAGGTGACAGCGGCAGCGGCAAGGAACTGGTGGCGCGGGCCATTCACCACTATTCGCTGCGCTGCGCCCGGCCCTGGGTGGACGTCAGTTGCGCGGCGCTTCCGGAGAACCTGATCGAAAGCGAGCTGTTCGGGCACGAAAAGGGGGCCTTCAGCGGCGCCGACGCGGCCAAGCCCGGATTGTTCGAGATGGCGCACACGGGCACGCTGTTCCTGGATGAGATCGGAGAACTCCAACCGCGCCTGCAGGTGAAGCTGCTGCGGGTGCTGGACGGCGTTCCCTACTACCGGCTGGGAGGCACGCGCAAGGTCTCGGTGGATGTTCGAATCGTGGCCGCCACCAATTGCGATCTGGCGGCGGCGGTGGCCGGCGGCGCATTCCGCGGCGACCTGTACCATCGCCTGAGCCAGGTCGGCATCCGGGTTCCTTCCCTGCGCGAGAGGCCCGAGGACATTCTTCCGCTGGCGGAGTTTTTCCTGCGCCAGAACAATCCGGAGTTGCGCTTTTCGGCGGCCGTCGAGAGCGCGCTGGCCAGCTATGACTGGCCCGGCAACGTGCGCGAGCTGCGCAACGCGGTCCTGAAAGCAGCCATTTTTGCCACCGGCCGTTTTGTGGAACTATCCGATCTTTCGGCGCACGTGGCCGGACGCCCGAGGCCGTGCCAGGAGGAGCCTGCCGCCGCCGGGCCGCGACTGGACCGGATGGAGCGGAAGCTGATTCTGACCACGCTGGCCTCCACCGACGGTCATCAGCAGCGCGCCGCGGACCTGCTGGGCATCTCGCGGCGGACGCTGACGCGCAAGTTGAGACTTTACCGGACCGAGCCCGAAAGGACGAGTTGCACGGCTTAGGGCGGACCATGGAACTCAGCCATCACGAGCGACGCAAGGAGGTCCGGGTAGCCGCCGACGCCGAGCTGACACTGGTCGTCGACGACCCGCTCCCGGCCGAGGTGCGCGGCCGCCTGGTGGACATCAGCCGAAGCGGTTTCCGCGCGCATCACTCCTATCCGCGGTTCCAGCCGGGACAGCAGGTGCGCTTTCGCTATCCGGCTTCCGAGGGGCAGGCGCGAGTGATGTGGAACCGTATCCTGGACGGCCGCGTGGAGACCGGATTCCTGGTTTTGTAGGGGCGTGTAACCGCCCGGCCCCCGCCCGCGCCTTATCCATCCTTGCGAGAACCTTCCGCGCCAGAGTACCCTACAACAAGAGCGATCTCATGACCATCGTCCAACAACGGCTCGCCCTGGCGGGTTTCCTATTTGTCGTGGCTGGATGCAGCCGCCAGCAGCCGGTCCTGGTAAAACAGGATACGGGCCCCATTCCCGTGCGCGTGGCGCCGGTGGTTACGCGCGAGATGCGGCGCGTGGTCGAGTCGGTGGGCACCCTGTTCCCCTTCGAGGAGATCATCATCAGCGCCGAGGTGGAAGGCCGCGTCGACCAGGTGAAC
Organism: Bryobacterales bacterium; assembly: GCA_030693045.1. GTDB lineage: Bacteria > Acidobacteriota > Terriglobia > Bryobacterales > Bryobacteraceae > JACQZT01. The sequence continues at coordinate 12,544 of JAUYBU010000150.1, forward strand.
GTCGACCTGGGCGATCAGGTGACCCCGGGGCAGATCATGGTGCGCATCTGGGACGAGGAGCAGCGCTACCTGCTCGCGCAGAATGAGGCGCAATTGCGCCAGTCGCTCGAGCGGCTGGGGTTGAAGGACGAGAAGGACAAAGTCAAGGATATCCGCGACGCTCCCGATCTGCGCCGCGCTCAAGCCGATCTGTTCGACGCCGAGCAGCGCTACAAACGCATGCGGAACCTGGTGGATCAGGGCATCTCCTCCCAGGCGGACCTGGATCAGGCCTCGGCGAAGTTCAAGTCCTTGCAGGCGGCCTACGACTCCACCATGTACCAGACCCGCAACCTGATCCAGGAGGTGGAGCGGTTCAAGGCGATCGTCGATCTGCAGCGCAAGAAACTCCGCGACACCACCGTGCGCGCCCCGTTTGCCGCGGCGGTGAAAGACCGGCAGGCTACCGTGGGCCAATACGTGCGGGTCAACGCGCCGCTGCTGACGCTGGTGAAGATCGACCCGATCCGGCTGCGCGTCGAGGTGCCCGAGCGCATGGCGCCGTGGATCAAGAACGGCCAGATGACCGAGGTTTTGCTGGAGGCATACGGGGACCGCGTCTTCCGCGGCAAGGTGTGGCGCATCTCGCCCACCGTCGAGCAGTCCAAGCGCACCTTCGTGATCGAGGCGCTGATCGACAACCCCGGGGGAGCGCTCAAGCCCGGCTCCTACGCCAAGGCGCGCGTGCCAACCGAGAAGGTCGATCGCATCCGCCTGGTGCCCGTGCGGGCCGTCAACTACGTCCTGGGTTCCAACAAGACCTATGTGGTCCGCGACGGTCAAGTCGACGCGCGGGAAGTGAAACTCGGCGACCGCTTCGAGCAGGATGTCGAAATCCTGGAAGGCGTCGAGGAAGGCGAGCAGGTGGCCATTACCCAGGTGGCGCGCCTGGACACCGGCACGAAGGTTCGCATCGCCACCGGCGCCGAAGGCGGCAAGGAAGGCCAGCGGAAGAAGTCGGACTGATGCGACCCGTCCTCCTGTTGCTGCTCCTGTCGCTGGCGGCGCGGCCGGCGACCAGGGTGCTGGTGACGGTGGTCGAGCAGAAGTCCGGCAGGCCGGTGACCGATCTCAAGGCGGGCGATTTCACGGTGCTCGACGACCGCGCGCCGCGCAGCGTCGAGGCGGCCGAGTTCTCCAGTCACCCGGTCGACGTGATGCTGTTGCTCGACACCAGCCTGGTGGGCCCCGCCGTGCAACCGGTGGCCCAGAACCTGATCGGACAGCTCAAAGAGAAGGAGCAGATGGCGGTGGTGTCGTTCGACTCCTCGGCCACCCTGATCCAGGACTTCACTTCCAGCCGCGACCTGCTGGCGCGCGCCCTGGCGGGCGTCAAGTTCGGCAATGCGCCGCGCGTGGTCGACGCCCTGTACGCGGCCATCGACGGGGGATTTCAGGGCTCCAGTTTTCGCCGCGTGATTCTGCTGCTGACCACCGGACTGGAGGGGCCCAGCCGGATCGAGGAGCGCGAGGTGTTCCGCCTGGCCCGGCGCAACCAGGTGTCGATCTATCCGGTCTATATGGCCGGCGGCGCCCGCTCGCTGTTCGAGTCGCTGGCGCGCCAGACCGGCGGCGCCTGCTTCCAACTGCGCGACATGAAGCGCGCTTCCCAGGACGCGCCGGGGCCGCGCATCTTCGAAGTCCTTCGCGCGCACTACACGCTGACGCTGAGCGGGAACCTGGCGCTGAGCGAGAAGATCAGGATCGAAGTGAAACGCCCGGAGAGACTCTCCGTTTCAGCCCTCACCCTGGAGTAGGGTCCAACCGCTCCCTGACGGTCGCGGCTCGGAAACTGGTACTGAGCCGCGCGCGTCAGCAAGCGGTCCTTGCCGCGTGGAACGTTTACCGCGTGGAGGTTACCTTGGGAGTGGAGAGGTAGCCCACGATCACGTCCTTCTTCACTGTGTTGACGATGATCTCGTAGGGACGGCCCGGCGCCTTGGATACGATGAACTGCACCGGCTCGTTGATGCCCTTGTCTTTCTTCTCGACCTTCTTGTCGTCGGCGATGAGGTCGACGGTGTACGTGTTCTTCTTCGGGTCGGTCTTCTTGAGCTGCATGGCGACGTCGCCGATCTTCTGAGGCGCCTTGGTTTTGCCGAGGTTGAACTCGAAAATGTTGCGGTCGCCGAGAGCCCTCAGGGCGCCAATCTCCTTGGAGTTCGTGGCGATCAGGCCGCTTTGCATGCCCAGGTCGCCGGTGACGCGTTTCAAGTCGGCGATGGTCTTTTCGAGTTCGCCCTTGGTGGCGGCGACCTCGGTCTTCACCGAACCGACCTCGGTCGAGACTTCGCCCAGTTTGCTGCTGGTAGCCGAGGCGGTCTCCCGGACCTGGCTGATTTCGCCTTGCACAACCTGCTGCGCCTTCTTCTGCTCGATCTCCAGGCGGCGGGCGAGATCGTCGGCGTGTTTCAGCGCCTCGACCTTGGCCTGGCCCGCGGCCATCGAGGCCTGCCGCCGCGCGGCTTCCAGTTCATCCCTGAGCGTGTCCAGGTTACGCCGCGAAGTCTGCGTGGTCACCGAGGAGGTCTCGCGCAGGTTCGCGATTTCGGTTGCCAGCGCCTCGCGCGCCTTCGACATGTCCATGCGGACCTTGTCGAGCTGAATGAACAGGTAGACGTTGGCAACCAGCAACGCAATCACGGCGCCAAACAGGATCCAAATCTTCACGCCCGAGCCGCCGGATGGGGCGGGCAGGGGCGGGGCCGGGGTCATCGGGGTGTAGTCACTCACGGCTTCAAGCCTCCTCAAGACTGCTTGTTAACTTCTTGTCTGCTACGATTTTAGCATCTGACCGCGCCGGCGGGCGAGCGAACTCGAGCAATTCCTGCTTGGGGACGCCCGGCTCGAAGCACCGGCGGCAGCGCGCTTCGTACATGCCGGCGGCGCCCACGACAATCAGGTCCTCGGATTCCACCAGGCGCTGCGTGTGCTTGGCCGGGTTGCCGCATCGCATGCAGATGGCCAGGGTTTTGGTGATCGATTCGGCCAGCGCCAGAAGATCCGGAATCGGGGCGAAAGGCCGCCCCAGATAGTCGGTGTCCAAGCCGCCGACAATGACTTGCTTGCCGCTGTCGGCGAGTTGGCTGGCGACTTCGACCAGATCCGGGCCGAGGAAATTGGCCTCGTCGATGCCAACCACCTGCGTGCGCCAGTCGAGCCGGACCAGAATTTCCGCCGCCTTCGCGACCACTTCGCTCCTCATCCGCTGATCGCCGTGCGACACGATCTCGCTGTTAGAGTAGCGGTCATCCAATACCGGCTTGAAGACCTGGACCCGTTTGCGCGCAATCCGGGCGCGCCGCAGGCGGCGTATCAATTCCTCGCTCTTGCCCGAAAACATCGGGCCGCAGACCACTTCGATCCAGCCAATATTGCCTGAGACAACATCCATAAGACATCATTTCACCACACCCGGCCCCAGGCCCGCCTCGTCCAGCTTGCTCCAGGCGGCCTCCCAGGTGTAGTTGCTTTCGAACAGACGGCGCGCGGCCCCGCCCATTTCCTCGCGCCGGCCGGGTGAATCGAGAAGCGCGCTTACGGCCTCGCGGATCTCATCGGCCGTCTCCGCCAGCATCAAGTGTTCGCCGTCGCGGGCATCCAGGCCCTCGGCGCCGATCGCCGTCGAGACCACCGGCAGGCCCGCGGCCCAGGCCTCCAGGATTTTCACGCGCGTTCCGCTGCCCGAAAGCATCGGCGCCACACCCACGCGCGCCCGCGCCAACTCTTCGATCGCGTCCTCGACCGGGCCGGTCAACTCGATGCGCGGATCCTCTCCTAGGAAACCGCGGACCGATTGCGGGTTCTTGCCGATCAGCCGCCATTTGAGCCGCGGCCAGCGCGCGCGCAGCTTCGGCCAGACCTGGCGCGCGAAGAACTTCACGGCCGCGCGATTGGGATGATACTCGAGGTTGCCGGAGAAGACGATCGCTTCCTCCTTTTGGGGCGCGGGCAGAGGGCGTAAGGGGATCGCGTTGGGGTAGACCAGGACGTCTGCCGTGGGGGCCAATACGCGACAGCGCGCGGCGTCCTGTTCGCTGGTGGCCAGCGTCAGGGCGAAACGCGGCAGCCACCGCCGCTCGAGCGCGGCCGAAGCCTCGGCGAAGCGCCTGAACAGGAGCGCGGCGAGAGGGCCTTCCGCCTCCGCCGTGCGCGCCGCCAGCACCGATTCGATGTTGTGCAGATCCAGCCCCACCCTGCGGCTGACTGCACCCAATTGCTCGGCGTAAGGGGCGCACCAAGAATGTTCGATGAGGGCGAAATCGTAAGCGCGGCCGGCCACCAGGCGCGCCAGCGCCCGCTGGTGACCCGCGAAACGGTCGTTCAGCGGCGGAACGCCGCGCGCGAACCTCACCAGGTTGCGGCCGGCCCGCGCCAGGGCCGATCGCGAGTGACGCGGCAATTCGAGGACATCGATGCGCCTCGCCAGAGCCGGGGGGAAGGCCTCTCGCGGGTCCGGCGCGCCGGGCTCGTGAAAGATAATCAGGTCCAGCGTGTACCTGCGCGCCAGGTACTCGACCAGCGAAGCGGTCCGCAACGCGCCGCCGCCGACGGCCGGATACGGCGCCTCCGGCGACAGGATCAGCGCGGACCGTCGCCTAGCTCCCGAACCGTCGCAGGGCCTGCTCATAAACCTCCCGAGTCATGCGCGCCGTGCGCTCCCAACTGAACGAGCGTGCCCGCTCGATGGACCTGCGCCGCCGCTCGCCGTGCCATTCGTGATTCCCCAACGCCGCGCGCATGGCCTCCACCCAGGCGCGCGTGTCCCGGCTCTCGATCCGCAATGCGGCATCGCCCGTCACTTCGCCGATCGCAGGATCGCGCGAGACGATCACCGGCGCGCCGCACTGCATGGCTTCGAGCACCGGCAGGCCGAAACCCTCATAGTACGACGGATACAGCAACGCGACGGCGCCCGAATAGAGCGCCGGCAGATCCGCTTCCGGCGCCGGTCCGGGCAGTTCCAGGCCCGGCTCCGGGGGAGGCCTGACGAAGTCCTTGCGGCAACGCCCGGCCAGAATCAGATCGACATCCGCGTGCTGTCGCACCTCGCGCCAGGCTCGGACGATGGTGTCGAGGTTCTTGCGAGGTTCGAGCGTGCCCACCCAGAGAAAATAGGGTCGAGGCCTGAGGGATGTTTGGACCGGGCGGAAGTGCGGCGAGGCCGCCAACGGAATTGCGGCGACGCGCGCCGGGGACAGCCGGAACCGATCCATCGCCTGACGCCGCACGGTCTCGCTGGGCGTAACCACCATGGTGGCAAGGCCAAGCCGGATGAGCGCCGGCGTCCGCCGCCGGACGCGATCCGCTCCGTGATGCCAGCACGGATCCATCCAGGGCGACAGGTCGTGCAGCGTCAGCACGCTCGGGCAGACCGGCAGATACGGAACGGCAAAATCGACGCCGTGAAACACGTCCACGCGGCGGCGCACCAGTTCCAGCGGCAGGCCCATGGACCACCAGCGGCGGGTGAACAGGGACCCCGGCGGCGCCAGTTGATCCGAAAGAAGAATCAGCTCGTCCTCGGCGAACGCGTGCGCCAGCGCCGAAGTGAGTTCGCAGAGATAGCGCCGGATGCCGCCGGTGGAAGTCGCCAGCGGCGTCGCGTCGAGTCCGATCTTCATCCGGATCTACGCCGTCGCCTTTTCAAAACTGGCCACCGCCGCATTCTCGTCGGTGAAGGCCTCGAACACGGTGTAGAGCTTGGTGATCTGAAGCACGTCCTGCACCCGCGTCTGCGCGTTCAGCAGCTTCATCGAGCCCCCCTGGCTCGTGAGGGTCGCGTAGCTGCCGACCATTTCGCCGAGGCCGGCGCTGTCGATGTAAGTTACTTCGGCGAGGTTCAGCAGAAGGTTCCGCTCGCCTTTTGCGACCAGGCCCTTGATCGTTTCGCGGATGACGCCGGAACCGTCGCCGAGCGTAATGCGCCCCTTGAGGTCGACGATCGAGACGTTACCAACCTTACGGATACTTGCGCTTGCAGCCATGGACTCAGAATCCCTCCGGCCCCGGCCGAAGTCAAGGGAACGCGGGGACAGACCGGACGTTCCCCGGTTTAAGAAGGCGGGGAACGTCCCGTCTCCGGACTTTGGCTCGTGACCGGCCAGTTTCGGTCTCGAAACCCGGAAGCCCTTGTTGCGTAAAGCCTCAGAGGATTCCTCCGGTGGCGGAATCCGCACTTCTGTTAACGCCGGCCGCGTGAATGGTGGGCGCGACAGGACTCGCGCCCTGGGACCTCCTGCGTGTGAAGGCGCGCGAAATCGCACGACATGGATCGACTCGCGCTGGTCTATAATCGGATTCGTGAGCCGGCATATCGAAGAACAGGTTGTCGATTATTTTGCCGGGATTTTTGAGCGCGTTTTTTCCGAATCCTTTCGGCCCGCCATCCCCGATCCGCTGAAACGGCGGGCGGTGCTTCGGCAAGTCGAGGAGTCGGCGGACGCGGCTTCACAGTCGCTGACGCGCCTGTTCCTGAATCAGCGACTGACAAGCCGGCGGGTTGGGGAGATACTCGAGGTCTGCCGCGCGGCATTTTCTGCGCTCAAACTCGAAGAAATCTCGAACCCAAACGCCAACCCGGAGGCGCTTGTTGCCGGCCTGGCCGGCGTCCTGCCCCGGCGGGACGGCGATGGTGTTTCGACGGACGCTGCCGTGGTAGGCCTTGCCCTCCATTCCACGGCGCAGGTTCTGATGTTGGTGGGCCCGGTAATGGTGGAGTGGCAGAAACTCGGTTTCGCCACCACGTTCGAGCTACCCAGGCGGGTGGTCAATCGGCTGAACCAGATCAGCCAGCAGATGGGTGCGATTGGCCGCGCTGGAGAGGCGGCCGCGGATGATCGGTACGAACTCACGTATCGCGACTACCTGTTGCAGCGCTTCCACAGAATCGAAGCCGGCACGGTGAGGATGACGACCAACCTCGACATAGACCTCCGCGAGTTGTTCGTTATGCCCCGGGTTCTCGAGCGCCCTTCAACGGAGAGGTCCGGGGCCGCCGGAGCGGAAGCTGCCGCGGCGTACATGGCCCTCGCCGAGGCGCGGAAGCTGTTTGGCGATGCCGGGTCGCCCCAGAAGCAAGACGGGAAAGAGAAAGCGGGCGTTCCGGCCATTGAACAGGTGACACACTCGAGCCGGAATGTGATCGTTGGTGCGCCCGGAAGCGGGAAATCGACATTCTTCGAGTGGCTCCAGTTGAAGCTGGCGTCGGCGGAAGAGATGTTCGTGATGGCGGGCCAACAGGCCATTCCGCTGCTCTTGCGCGTCCGGCAACTGGACACACAAAAACTCCCCCGGGGCGCCGCATTGATCGAACAGGCCACGGGCAGCAAGGACCAGGCGTCGCTGATGCCGGCGGGCTGGATCGAACGGCAGATGGCGGCCGGTCGCGTTCTGTTCATGGTGGACGGGCTGGACGAGACCGATCCGGAGTCGCGGGACCGGCATCTCATCCCCTGGCTGTTGAAGCTGGTTCAGAAGTACCCTGCATGCCGCTGGCTCGTGTCGTCGAGACCGGTGGGATATCCGCCGGCGTACCTCCGGGAGCACAAGTTCGCCGAATGTGAACTGCTGGACTTCGGTGAATCCGAGATCGCCGAGTACACAAAGCACTGGTGCACCGCGGTTCGTCTGGCTCGCAACGAGGCAATAGAGGAGGCGCGCCGCGAGGGCACCGCCGATGGCAAGGCTATTGTTGAGAGCTTCCAGAAGCATGGCTACATTCGCAATCTGGCCCGCAACCCGCTGATGCTCTCCGCCATCTGCCTGGTCAACTACTTCGAACAAGGAGAACTGCCGAAGGACCGCGCTGTTCTTTACCGGCTTTGCGTGGAGGGACTCCTGCACCATTGGGACCAGCGCCGGGGGATTCATTCCGAGTTCGGTCTGGCGGAAAAGCTCAGAGCCTGCCGGGAGGTCGCCGTAGCCATGCAGGCCGACGATCGCGCCGAGTACGAGGGCGAAAAGGTTCTGCAAGTGTTCACTCGGGTGTTCGACGATTCTGACCGAGCCAGGAAGCTGTTGGAACACGTGCGGTACCGGACGGGATTATTGCTGGAGCGGCGCGCCGGCGGGTTCGCGTTCGCTCATTTGACCTTCCAGGAATACCTTGCGGCGCAGGCAGTCCTGGAAGGCAACCTAGGCGGCATCGATTCCGAGCGATTGGTTCGAGAACACGATGATGGCCGGTGGCAGGAAGTGATCGCGCTCTATGCCGCGATGGCCTCGCTGCCAGCGGCGGGGGACCTTCTGGATCGTCTGATGGCGCAACCCGACACCGACTCGCTTGGGGCGGTGCTCGCCGAGGCGTACTTGTCCGGGCGGCCCGAACTGGCTAAGGATCGGAATCTCAGAAACAAAGTCCTGGCGCGGATCGCAGTGTGCCCCGGTCACTGGCCGCCGACACTCAACAGGTTCCCGCCCGATGAGGTGGCTCTTGTCGCGAACGAGTGGTTAGGCAGGACGCAGGGCTCTATCGGTACCGGTTCAGCCTACCGGTGGCTTTTTGAGAACCCGTGGGCGCTGGACGTCAACGGACTGGTCACGCGTCTCCGCGAGCATTCACGGTATTCGCCCGCAGGGGTCGGCGAAATGGTCCACCTTCTGCACAGGGACGGCCCCGATGACGTTCTGGTCGAGGAGTGGGATAAACGCGGGGTGTATACCGCCGTTGGGCCAATCTTCAGCGACCGCGAAGGGTACCATTCACAGGCGGAAATCGCGATTGTAGGCCTCGCCGACCGGAGCTTCGGTGCGGCGAGGGCCCGTGGTCCCGCTTTCAGCATCGCCTTGCTGCGCGCCTTGCGAGCGGTGTGCTCCTCACCTAGCGTAGGGATCTCTCTCCCGCACCCATTGAGTAGGCTGACCGAAACCCTGGCAAAGGGACCGTTGCCTCACGACAGCAGTACCTGGCCGGAGTTCGCTTCCCTCGCGCGAAAACTCGCCCAGCGACTATCCCAGGACAAGCATCCGGGTGGATACGGAACAGGCACGTCTCTGAACGGATGGGCCGACAGACTGAGTCAGGCGACAACCGAACAATCTCGGGCGAAGGCCGCGGTTGCGCGGAAGCCCTCACCGAAACGCACCAAGACCCGGAAAAGGAGTTCAACAAAATGAGCGCAGCCGGTGTAATCTCCCAGGCGTTTGAGCCGTTTCTGGCCGAGAGCGGCCCCAACGACAAGCGGAATGCAATCGTGATTTACAGGCATCCATCCTTCGAGGGACAGCGGGTGCGAGGCCGCCTGCGTGAACTCAAGAAGCGCCTGGCGCACGTGAAAGCGCTGGCCTCGGCGCAAGTGCCGGTTCAAGAGAAATTGCTCAAGGACTACAAGCGGGAGGTCGGGAAGCAGGGTCCGGGAAAACAGGAGATGTTTTCTGCGCCGATCGGCGCCAACACGCTGCCGGTGGCAACCGTGGAAGTGACGCGCAAGACGCTCCAGGCGCTGGCTGCGCAGCCCAACGTCGTAGCCGTCCTGCCGGACCAGAGGATTCACCTGATCCGGCCGAAAGAGGTGGATTACTCGAAGCTGGCCAAGCAGGAGATCACGAACGGGCTGACTTGGGGGTTGCGAGAACTCGAGATCCCGAAGATGTGGGAAACCACCAAGGGCGCGGGGATCAATGTGGCGGTCCTGGACACAGGCGTCTACGGGGATCACCCGGCGCTCAAGGGCCGCGTCAAGGATTTCGTCATAGTTGACCCGCTGGGACGCCGCATCACAACCGGCGCTACCTTCGACGCAGCTCAGCATGGCACGCACGTTTGCGGGACGGTGGCCGGCGGCAAGACTTCCGAAGGTGTCTCGATCGGCGTAGCTCCCGAAGCCACCCTGCTGGTCGCGGGAGTGCTGGTCGGCGACGCCACTCTTAGGACGCTGGTCGAGGGGATCTCGTGGGCAGTCGAGAAGGGGGCGGACATTTTGAGCATGTCGCTCGGGTTCACTTACTACGAGCCGCTTTTTGCCGAGTTGTTCCAGGTCCTCATCGACACCTATGACATCCTGCCGGTGGTTGCCATTGGGAATGAAAACCACGGCAACACCAGTTCCCCCGGCAATTCACCGAATTCGCTTGCGGTAGGGGCGGTGGAGCGGATGCCGGGCGGGAAAGCCGAGGTTGCCTTCTTCAGCAGTGGGGCGAGCCTGGTATTCCCAGGCGCTGGGGCCGAAGCCCTGGTGACGAAACCCGACGTAGTCGCCCCCGGCGTTCAGGTCTACTCCTCCATTCCTCCCGAGAAACGGCCGGACGGAGTCTTCGAATACACGTACATGGATGGCACGTCGATGGCCACGCCGCATGTGGCGGGTGTCGCGGCGCTCCTCACGGCGGCCAAGCCGGATGCGCCGGTAACCGATATAATTAAAGTGATGAAGGAGACCGCGAAGCATCCTGGAGGCGCAAGCTCGCGGCCCGACAACCGCTGGGGATACGGGTTGATTCAGCCCATCGAGGCTTTGAAGGCGCTGGCATAGGGAACCGGTTGAGGCATGACGCGCGGACAGCATGGACGGGCGGTCGAGAAGGTGAGCCACGAGTTTGAAGCCCGCCTCAGTCGCCTGCGGCGGGACGAAACGGTCCGGGCGATTGTGCTGCTCAACTGGAACGCCTCGACTCAATCCGGAAGGAAGAATCGCGCAGAGGCGGTGCGAGCCGTGCGGGAGGCGTTAGCCCCCGCGGTCAATGAAATCGGCAGCATTCTGGCGCGCACCGGCGGACGGAAACTCGCCGAGGCTGCCGATGCACTGGGCTCGCTGTCCGTGGAAACCACGCCGGCCGGAATTGACGCGCTGGTCTCGTCAAACTTCGTGAAAGCCGTCCTCGAAGACCAGGCGATCTCACTTCTGCGGTAGCCGGCTTCCGCAGGTGAATTCGCAATCACAAAACGCCAAGGAATCCCGGACGTGATCTGTTTTGAGCGGCCGTTCGGCCCCGGTTGATCCCCGGCGGCGAGGACTCGGGACCCCCGACCCTGCTCAGGCATCCGGGTCGCGAAGATGGCCGGGGGGAATTACCTGGTGAGCGCGGTGGGGATCGAACCCACAACCCCCGCCTTAAAAGGGCGATGCTCTACCAATTGAGCTACGCGCTCGGGGTGGTTTCTGAAGACCTTCTTCGATCAGGATAACACGCGGGGCGGCGTGCAGGCCGCCGTTCCGTGCTAGTGTGGTCTCTTGCACCGCATCGAAGACGCCATCACCAACGTATTCCTTCTTTGGATGCTCACCGTGCCGCACGAGTTCGCGCACGCCTGGGCCGCCGACCGGCTGGGCGACGACACGCCGCGAAACGAGGGCCGGCTCACGCTGAACCCGCTGGCGCACGTCGACTGGATCGGGACGGTGCTCGTGCCGGCGGTCATATCGCTGTTCGGTGGCGGGTTGCTGGGCTGGGGACGCGCGGTAAACACCAGCCCGTGGAAGCTGCGCGGGGGCTTGAGCGGGCTGGCGCTGGTGGCGCTGGCCGGCCCGGCGAGCAACATCGTTTTCGCCTTCGTGCTGGCCGCGGCGGTGGCGCTGACGTCGGCGGCCTGGCCGGCGGTGGCCGCGCTGGCGGCGCGCGCGTTGTGGCTGAGCATCTTCCTGGCGTTGTTCAACCTGTTGCCGGTTCCGCCGCTGGACGGCTCGAAACTCCTGCTCGCCGCGCGGCTGCCCGTGAGGCTCTACGAGGAACTCGCGCGTTTCGGATTCCTGTTGATCCTGGTGGCCATGACCTCGACCAGCCTGGGCCACTGGATGTCGGCGGCGAGCTGGACCGTGGCGCGGGGGATACTGGGGCTGTTTGTGCGGTAGTGCGCCTGCGGCGCGCGGGCCAACAGTGACAGAATAGTTGCATGTCCGAAACAGTCATTGTGATCGCCAGCGGAGACCTGCGCCCATCGGCCAACCAGGTGTGCTGGGCGGCGCAGCAGGGCGTCGAGGAAGCCGTGACGGCGGCCATCCGGAAACTGGGCCGTGAAGTGCGGCGCGGCCATTCGTACGATCCTGAAAAAAAGCACGGCTTCATCGACAGCCAGAAGTACGGAATGCAGGTGTTTCGGGACATCCCGCCGGAGGCCCCGCTGGTGGTGGTGGAAGCGGTCTGGCAGTACAGCCATCATGTGTTCTCCGGGCTGTATTCGCACCGCGGCCCCATCCTGACCGTCGCCAACTGGAGCGGCGAATGGCCGGGCCTGGTCGGCATGCTCAACCTCAACGGCTGCCTGACCAAGGGCGGCGTGCCCTACAGCACGTTGTGGAGCGCCGACTTCACCGACGAGTTCTTCCTGGCCGGCCTGAGAAAATGGCTCGCCGGTGAACAAGTGATTCACGACACCGGCCACGTGCGCCCGTTGAAGCGGCTCAGGCTCCCCGCCGAAGCCGGGAAGACCGGCGCGGAATTGGCCGCCGAGCTTCGCCGCGACAAGGCCATCATGGGCATTTTCGACGAAGGATGCATGGGCATGTATAACGCCATCATCCCGGACGAACTGCTCCACGCGACGGGCGTTTTCAAGGAGCGGCTGAGCCAGTCGGCGCTCTACGCCGCCATGCGGCACGTCACTTCCGAACAAGCCCACGCGGTCCGCTCCTGGCTCGACGCCAAGGGCATGAAGTTTCTCACCGGCCCGAATCCGGAGACCGACCTGACCGACGACCAGATCCTGGACCAGTGCCGCATGTACATCGCCGCCGTGCGCATCGCCGCCGATTTCGGCTGCGATGTCATTGGTATCCAATACCAGCAGGGATTGAAGGATCTGGCGCCGGCCTCCGATCTGGCCGAGGGCCTGCTCAACAACGTCGACCGCCCGCCGGTCACGGACCCCAAGACCGGCCGTGTGCTTTACCAGGGCCGGGCGCTGCCGCACTTCAACGAAGTGGACGAGTGCGCGGGCCTGGACGCGCTGGTGACCAACCGTGTCTGGACCAGGCTGGGCTACGGCCCGGAGACCACGCTGCACGATGTGCGCTACGGCGAGTCGTTCCAAAGCAATGGCCGGGAGGAGTTCGTCTGGGTGTTCGAGATTTCGGGCGCGGTTCCTCCCGCGCACCTGATCGGCGGCTATGCGGGTACAGTGAGCGAACGGCAGCCCGCGATGTACTTCCCCGCCGGCGGCGGCACCGTCAAGGGCGTCTCAAAGCCCGGCGAGATCGTCTGGAGCCGCGTGTATGTCGACAACGGCGTGTTGAAGGCCGACGTCGGCCGCGGCAAGGTAGTCGAGCTTCCGGAGGAAGAGAACCAGCGCCGCTGGCGAATCACCACCCCGCAATGGCCCATGATGCACGCGGTCACCTACGGCGTTACGCGCGACCAGTTCATGGCCCAGCACAAGGCCAATCACATTCAGGTGGCTTACGCGCCCGGCGCCGAAGAGGCGAACCAGGCGCTGGCGGCGAAGGCGGCCATGTTCCGCGAAATGGGCCTGGAAGTATTTGTTTGCGGTACTAACAACGGACTTTAGACGGCACACGGCCTGAAGGCCGTGCCACCTGGACAAGACGAGAATTCAAGTGGCACAGGCTTTAGCCTGTGCAAGGAGAAACTAACATGCGAGTAGGACTTATCGGAACCGGCGCGATTTCATACAAACACGCGCAGGCGTATAAGAACATCGGCTACCGGGTAACCGTGTGCACCGACATCAACCCGGAGTCGGGCCGCAAGTTCGCGGCCGAGTGGGGCGCGGAATTCGTCCCGACTTACGAGGAGCTGTGCCGGCATCCCAACGTGGACTACGTCGATCTGTGCACGTTCCCGGATTTTCGGCTCGAACCGCTCAAAATCTGCGCCGAAACGGGCAAGCACATCCAGGTGCAGAAACCGATCGCGACCAATGTCGAGACGGCGCGCGAGATGGTGGCCGTAGCCGCGAAGGCGGGCATCACGCTGGGCGTGGTCAGCCAGCACCGCTTCGACGATTCGAGCATCTTCGTCTCCAAGGCGATCCAGGACGGCCGGCTGGGCAAGATTTTGCAGGCCGACGCTTACGTCAAGTGGTATCGTTCGCCGGCTTACTATTCGCGCCCCATCAAGGGAAGCTGGGACGTGGAAGGCGGCGGCGCGCTCATCAACCAGGCGGTGCACCAGGTGGACGTGCTGCTGTGGCTGATCGGGCCGGTGACGGAGGTCTATGGCTACTGGCAACTGGGCGCGCTGCACAAGATTCAGTCCGAGGACGTGGTTTGCGCGATGATGCGCTACGCCAACGGCGCCACCGGCGTCATCCAGGCTTCGACGGCCTTCTGGCCGGGCTACAGCGAGCGCATCGAGATCCACGGAACCAAGGGCACGGCCATCTTCACCGGCGACAAGCTCACCGCCTGGGATGTCGAGAACGATCAGGGTCCCCCGGCCCCGGTCGAGCGTGAAGCCATGTCGGGCGCATCCGACCCGATGGCGATTTCGCTCACTCCCTTCGAGCGCCAGTTCCTGGACTTCGGCGAGGCCTGCAAGAGCGGCCGCAAGCCGTTAATCACGGGCGAGGACGGAGTTCGCGCGATCGAATTCGTTCTGAGCGTGTACAAGTCCTGCCGGGAAGGCCAGAAAGTCGTGCTCGGATGATCCTGCGGGTGCCGGCCTCGAGCGCGAACCTGGGTCCGGGTTTCGACGCCTTGGGGCTGGCCCTCAGCATTTATCTGGAATGCCGTTTCCGCCCGGCCGAGGCGCTGACCATCCGCGTCGCCGGGCGGGACGCGGCGGAAATCCCCGCCACCGAGGACAATCTCATCTGGCAGACCGCGCTGGCCGTGGCGCGCGATACGTGCGAGCGGCTGCCGCCCGTCGAATTGGAGATCCACAACGACATCCCGCTCGGCAAAGGCCTCGGCTCGAGCGCCGCGGCGCTGACGGCCGGCGTCGTGATCGCCGACCGGTTGCTGGGCCTGGGATGGAAGCCGCACCGCATTCTGGACGAGGCCGCGCGCATCGAGGGCCATCCGGACAACGTGGCCGCGTGCGTGCTCGGCTCCATCGTGGCCAGCGCCACCGACACGCACGGCGAGACCCGCGCCGTGCGCATCGACCTGCCGGCGAAGATGAACCTGGCCGTCGTGGTGCCGGATTTTCAGTTGCCGACCTCGATGGCCCGCGCCGTGCTGCCCGAGACGGTTTCGCGCGCCGACGCCGTCTTCAACGTCCAGCGCGCGGCGCTGCTGGTGGCGGCGCTGGCCACCGGCTCGACGCTGGCTTTCCCCATCGCCCTGGAAGACCGGCTGCATCAGCCCTATCGCATGCCGCTGATCCCGGGAATGGAAGAGATCCTCCGGCTTCGCGCCCCCGGGCTGCTGGGCTGCGCGCTCAGCGGCGCGGGCCCGTCCATCCTGGTGTTCTATGAGCGCGGCCACGAGCAGGTCTGCGACCTGGTGCGCCAGATCTTCGCGCTGCACGGGCATCGGGCCGAAATCCTGTGGGCCCAGATCGCCGATCGCGGCTACGAACTTCGCGAGGATTCCTGAAGTTCGGACGCCGCGGAAACGCGGGGAGACGGTGCCCGCGGACGGCACCGCTGATGCATATCAAACTTATGCTATGATATGCATATGCGGACCACACTCATCCTGGACGACGCACTGCTGGAAAAGGCCCGCGCGCTGACCGGCATTCGCGAGAAGACGGCCATCGTGCACGCCGGGATCGAGGCTCTCATCGCGCGAGAGAGCGCCCGGCGGCTGGCTGCCCTCGGCGGCACCGAGCCGCGGTTGACGGCCGTTCCGCGACGGCGGACGCTCCGCCCGTGATGACGCTGGTGGACACCTCGGTCTGGAGCGACCATTTCCGGTCGGGGAACAAGCGGCTGTCGGCGCTGCTGGAGGCCGGCGAAGTGCTGACTCACGAGCTGGTGATCGGAGAGCTTTCCCTGGGCGTTTTCCGAAGCCGCGAGCGGACCTTGGCTTTGCTGGACAGGCTTCCGAAAGCCGCGGCCGCGACCGACCTGGATCTCCGCGGCTGGATCGAGTCGCGCAAGCTGTGGGGGCGGGGCATCGGCTGGATCGACGCGCACCTGGCGGCGAGCGCGCTGCTGACCCCTTGCGCTCTCTGGACGTTGGACTCGCGCCTGCGCCGTGTGGCCGCCGGGCTGGGAATTCCGGGAACGTGGGGACAGACGGGACGTTCCCCGGTTTAACCCGCCGCCGGAACGTGGGGAACGTCGCGCCTGTCCCCACGTTTACTTCCAGCCGTAGGCCGCCATCATGAACTGGAACAGGTCGGTGTTCTTGAAGAGGCCGCGCACGCGGCTGGCGCCCGGTCCCTGCGCGGAAATCAGGACTTCCTCGCCGGTGTGGCCGTCGTCAACGCGGATGGCGGACTTGGGAGGCGTGGGGGTGACCATCGGCAACGGCTCGCCCTTCTTTCCGCCGCGCAGGCGGGTGTCGAAGGAGTGGTCCGCTCCGAAGATGATCAGCGTGTCTTTACCGAGCCGCGCCGCAGTCGCTTCGATGATCTTGTCGAAGGCCACCAGCCGGTCCAGGCCGCGCTTCAGATTGTCGGTGTGACAATCGGACTCCACCATCAGGAAGAACCCCTTGCGGCTCTTCGAAAGGACGTCGATGGTGCGGCTGACGGCGGCGCCCAGGTCGAAATCGCCCGAGTCGTACAGCACCACGGCGCGCCTGGCGTCCTGCGGAATCTTCTCGGCCGAGTCGAACACGCCGTAGTTCTTCGCGCGCAGCCCGCTTTCCATGTCCCCGGTCAGCAGCTTCTTGCGCCCGGAGCCCACCAGCACATCGACGCCGTCGCCGAAGCTGGGTTTTAGGACCTGCGCGAAAATCTCAACCGCCTTCGAGCGGTCGTTCGAATGCGAATAGCAGGCGGCCGCCGTGGCGCCCGTCACGGCGTCGTTAGTCATGACGCCGGTCATCAGGCCGCGTTCCTCGGCGTACTCGAGCAGGGTCTTGAGCGGCGGGCCGTCGGTCTTGCCGCGCACGGCCGCCTCCGACTGCGAGATGACCCCGTTCTGTGTCTTGGCGCCGGTCATGATGGCCGTCATGGCGGCGGCCGAGTCGGTTACCCAGTTTGACGCCGTCGACGTTTCCATCAACCCGATATTCGGCATGCGTTGTATGAACAGTCCTTGCGGCTTGCCGGCATGAATGCCCGCCAGACTCACCACGGGCATGCCCGCGGCGTCCGCGATGAACAGGACCACGTTCTTGGCTTTGCGTTCGGCCGCCAGAGGAGCGACCGAAAATAGAAGTGTGAGAGCGATGATTGGTTTCATGGAATTTGATTCGCGATGTCTTCCCAGCGATAAATCAGGAAGTTCTTCGGACCGCTATTCATCACCACCAGCAGCCCCTTGGGAAACCGGGGGCCGAGAGACGCTGAAGTGATTTCGATGCCGTCGGTGCCATCCGCGCCGCCGCGCACGCATTTCAGCATCTGCGCATGGTCGTGCGGCCCGCCCGGCCCGCCTTCCCGGCGATAGACGTGATAGTGGCTGTTGCCGCCGATCTGGTCGGTGCACAGTATGTAGCCGGTGCCGTCGGCGCGCGTGTAGATGGCGATGCCTTCGTGGTCGCCAGCGAATTCCGTCCGGCCGAAGTGCGCCAGTTCGCGGCCGGCATCGGGATGGTCGGGATCGGCGTGCCACTTGTGAATGCCGTTGCGCTCGTCGGCGTAATAGACATAGCCCAGAGCGTCGTCCACGGCGATGGCCTCGATCTCTTTGCCGCCGGCGAAAGCGCCGAACCGGCGCACCAGGGTGGTCTTGACGCCGCCCGCCCCGTCGTCCTCCAGGCGATACTGCGCCAGGTAGCCCTGCGGCGGCCCGGTCTTCGGGCTGACGATGGCGAACACGACGCCGTCGCGGGGGCGGCGATACAGCGCGACGCCCATGGGCTCGGCCCGCTCGCCGGTTTCACCCGCCAGCACCGGCGCGCCGCCGCCCGAGGAAATGTCGGTCAGGGGCCCGCCATCGCGCGGAATCCTGAAGATCAGCAGCCGGTGCTTCAGCCGCTCGGTCGTCACCGCGACGTCGGTGGGCTGCCCTCCCACCGCCAGGCCGTACTCGACATCGACGTTATTGGGCCGGTCGAGCCCCGCGATGGTCTGGCGGATTTTGCCGTCCAGGTCGAATACCACCAGCGCGCCCGCCGGCGCGGCCACTTTGTTGGTGCCGATAATCAGACTCCGCGCCGGGTCGGAAGGATGCACCCACACGGCCGGATCGTCGGCGTCGTCGGTGACCGCGGCGGTGGACACGGCCGCGCGAATGTCCACCGAAGGATGCGAGGGCCGGGAACAGGCCGAACATGCCAACAGCACCAGAAGGACACACCCTTCCGGAAGAGTACGTAGTGTGTGAGACATGGGTTTTGCATTGACCGCCAGGACACCGGGACGGAAAGTCCCGGTGCCTGGCGGTGTACCGCTCAATAGACGAAACGCAGCGCGAGCTGCAACTGCCGCGACGTGCCCGTGCCGATGGTGCGGTTCAGCCCGCTGTTGATCAGGCCGAAGCTCGCCGGCGATGTGAGCGTCGTGCCGGGATTGCCCGGCTGAATGCTGTTGGGCAGGTTGTAGCTCTCGATGCGGAAGACCAGCGCTTTGCGCTCGGCCAGGCGGATGTTCTTCTGAAGGGAGAAGTCGATCTGCACCAGACCGGGGCCAACCGCGATGGCGCGGCCGGCATTGCCCCAGGTTCCGTTGGCCGGGATGGCGAAGGCCGCCGGGTTCAGCCACTGCGCGTACGTGCTGCCGCCGGCCGGGTAGATAGAAACGCCGGGGACGATGTTGGGGCGCTGCGCCGAGGTGTTGCCGTCGGGAACGGCGCTCGAGCTGCGCGAGATGCCGATGGTCATCATTCGCCCCGTCCGCGCCGTCCAGATTCCACTCGCTCCCCAGCCGCCGAGTATTTTCGAAGCCGGCCCGGTTTGCAGGAAGCGCTGGCCGGGGCCGAACGGAAGCTGGTACATCCAACTGCTGGTGATGGTGTGACGGACGTCGGTGTTGCTGTTGCCGCGGTCGCAAGCCCGGCAGAAATTGTTCTGCGGCTGCGATCCTTCGCCGCCGCCGGTACTATTGTCGTTGATCGAGTGCGACCACATGTACTCGGTGCCCCAGGTCAGGCCGCGCGCCACGCGCCGGTGCAGGGAAAACTGCAGGGCGTTGAAGTTGCTGTTGCCGTCGTTGTTCTTCTCGTCCAAGCGGCCGAAGGTCGGAAGCGGCCGCACTTTAGTGACCGGGTCGAGGTTGTTGATGTATTTACGCGTGGTAACCTTGCTGCCCGAGCTGCCCACGTAGCCGATCTGGGTAATGAACGAAGCTGGCAATTGCCGCTGGATCGACAAGCCCCACTGTGCGCTGTACAGGTCGCGGCGGTCGCGCTGCAACGAGCGCGGCGAGGCGCCGACCTCCCTGGCCAGGGCCAGGAACGGCGCTACCGGGAAGGAGAGGCCCGGCGCCTCCGACGCGGTCAGCGAGAATCTGTCGGACATGTTGTCTATCGCGGAGTTCTGGTCGTCGATCTGACCGGGGCCATGATAGATCCCGGCGCCGGTGCGAATGACCGTCTTGCCGATGGACCAGGCGATGCCGATGCGCGGATCGAAGTTGTTGCGGTCCGGGAAATACCACGGCGTGCCGTGCGGGCAGAAACCGCGGCATTC
>JAUYBU010000044.1 GCA_030693045.1 Bryobacterales bacterium
CCTTGTAGACGATGGCGATCTTGATTTCGAGGTCGTCCATTGGGCTACGCCTCCTGATGTTGTAGGAGATATCATGGTAGGTTGTAGCCCTTTTTTCTTTTCCCGGCAATCGCCATCACGTAACTTCCGGACAACCTCTAACATTTGACAAATTTGACCCGGCCTGGCCCCGCAGTGCCAGGCCTTTTCAAGTTTAATTGGCTTTTTGCGGCGATTGACAGGGCCAACAGGTCGTGCTTAAAGCCGGGGATAAGCCGGCTTTGACGGTGGAATTCTAAGAACCAAGAAAAGGAAGAAAAGGGGACGGTTCTATTTTCTTGAAAAATAGAACCGTCCCCTTTTTTACTTCTACCGGCTACTTGGCGACTTTCAGCGGCGGCAGGAAGTTCTCCAGCACCCATAATTCGGAATCCGTGGAGGCACCTTCTCTGCCGGCGAAGGTAAGCTGCCGCCCGTCAGGACGAACCGTCAGGTCCCAAATGCCCCACCTTCTTTGCAGTCCCATCTTCTCGGGCTTGCCGCCCTCGAGGGACACCCGCCACAGATTCCAGACCGGCAAGTCCGACGGATCCGGCGCACTAAACAGGATGTAACGCCCATCCGGGGTCCACGCATGATCGACACCAGGTACCCCCTGCTTCGTTTCTCCGAAGCTCCACACTTCGCTCGCATCTCCACCCGAGGCCGGCATGATCTTCAGGGATCGCACCGTGCCCCAGCCGGAGTTGACAAACGACAACCGCCGGCTATCTGGAGAAAGCGCCAGACCGATGCCCCTTTCAGGCGTGGGGAACCGATACAATTCCCGTTCTTCGCCGGACTTGAGGTCGCGAACCACGATCTGCGACAAACCGGTCTTGGTGTTTCCTCGCGCGAAGAAGTGCTTCCCATCAGGACCGTAGACGAATCCCGAAATCCTTTCACCGGGACCGAGGTGCATGACGCGGGTGATCTGGCCCGTCTCCAGGTCGATACGATGGAATTCGATTTCTGAGTTCACCCCCGGCCCGGCGAAGACAACAGATCTGCCGTCTGGAGCCCAATGGGGCCCCCCCGGAATCATTCGGAGCCCCAGCCGCCAGATCTCCCTGTAGAACACTCGCTCCTGCCCTGTGTCGAGTGATCGAATGCAGAGGGCATTGCCGACGTTTGTCGGATATGGAGAGTTGCCCCGCCTGGACACGTAGGCCAGGGATTTTCCATCGGGTGAGTAGGAGGGCGAGAAGTTCCCGCCTTCATATTGCTCTATCGCCTTCCTGGGAGAAGAGGTGACGGTTCCGGTCGCGGGATCGAGGCCGACGGTATAGACGTCCTCCGTCGCTCTGACCACGCCATAGTAGAGGGCGCCCTGGCGCGTGAGGCCGACGGGCAGGATGCGGTCGATGCCAGGTTTTACCAGTTGCGGCTCTCCCTGAGTCCTGGAGCCGGACATGCCAACAACCCACAAGCCGAGGGCGCCTGTGCGGTCACTGGCGAAGATGATCCATTTGCCATCACGAGACCAACCAAGCAGGTAGTCATCGGCGGGGTGTTGGATCAACGGCGTCTCCTGCCCGGTGTCGATGGACATCAGGACGATGTCTCGCTCCGGGGACGTGTCATCGGGCAGGCGATCGAAGGCGATGTAGCGGCCGTCAGGTGAGAAGCGCATGGTTGTGGGATAAATATCGCGCTTCAAGTCGGTGAGCGCCCGCGTGGAGCCATCCATCGTGGAAATCAATACGATCTGGGGCGGCCCAGTTCTCGGAGAAACAGATGCCACAATGTGCTTTCCGTCCGGAGACCAGGCGAACCTCCCGATCTCCCTTACCCCGTCGTAATGAGTGAGAACTTGAGGCTTGCCGCCGTCGAGCCCGACGACTCTCAACTCAATTCGCACGGCATCCGACGCAACGTACCAAGCATAAGCGATCCGTTTGCCGTCGGATGACCAGGTCGACTCCCCACCGTACTGGGATACGGTGGAGCCTTCGTTTCCTTCAGTGCCCTCGCTCGTAAGCCGACGGTCCTTGCCGGTCTGGAGATCCCGCATGGCAAGATCGCCCGTGCTCCAGCCGCAAAAGGAGAAATACCGGCCGTCCGGGGAGATCGCTCCCATCGGTGTATCCGCCGGTGGATTCTCCAATCTGCGGGCCGTCAGCGTCGTGGGGCTTGGACCGCCCAGTGCCGCCAGCCTCACCCGCGCCTGCGCGGCGGCGTCACCCTGATCGGCGTAATCGCGCACCACCTGCTCGTACGCCTTGCGCGCTTCTCGCGTGTCCGCGTCGCCTAGCTTCTCGTGGCACTGGCCCATGCGCAGCAGGGCGGTCGCGACCGCGGCGCGGCCGGCGCCGGGCTGCGCGGCGATCTTTTTGTACTGCTCGATCGCCCCTTTCAGGTTTCCATCCACGGTTTCTGTTTTAATGGCGGCCTGGAGCGCCACCTCCGCCTTATTGTCCTTCGCCTGGCTCGCCAGGTACCCGGCGGACAGGGCCGCGCAAAGAAGCCCGGTCAAAAGAACTAACTTTGTTGGTTTCATTGTGATTTCCTCCTGCCCATCATGTTACGGCTCCATTGTCAGGAGAGTATCCGCGCTATTGTCAGGATTGGGTTTTATTCAGCCATCGAAACGATATCCCAGGCCGCGGACGCTCACGATGTAACGCGGCTCTGAAGGTTCCGGCTCAACCTTTTTTCGCAGGGTGACAACGTGGTTGTCGACCACGCGATCGGTGACGAACGTGCCGTGCCCCCAGACGAGATCCAGGAGTCGAGCCCGGCTCAGCACTTTGCCGCCGTTGCGGACAAAGGCGGCGAGCAGCTTGAACTCGAGGGCCGTCAGCTCCACCGGTTGGCCGGCGCGCCGCAGCTCACAACGCCCAAAATCCACTTCCGCGTCGCCGAACCGGTATATCGGCAAATCGTCTTCCGCAGTGCGGCGGAGCGCCGCCTTGACCCGGGCCCGGAGTTCACGCGGGCTGAAGGGCTTAGTCACGTAGTCGTCGGCGCCGATCTCCAGCCCCAGCACTTTCTCCGCCTCCTGGGCCTTGGCGGTCAGCATGATGACAGGCGTTTTCGATCCGCCCCGGCGCAGTTCGCGGCAGACCTCAAAACCGTCCTTTCGCGGCAGCATGACATCGAGCAATATCAGGTCGAAGGCTTCTTTCCGCGCCCGCCGCAGGGCGCTTTCTCCGTCCGATTCTATCACCACGTCGTATCCCTCGCTCTTCAGGTCCAGTTCCAGACCAAACGCGATTGCGGGTTCGTCTTCCACCACTAGAATGCGTTTCATGTCATCTTCTCCAACGGCAGCAGGATAGTAAACATGCTGCCCCTGCCAGGTTCGCTCTCCAGGCGGATCTCGCCGTCATGGGCTTCGATGATGTGGCGCGCCATAGCCAGGCCGATGCCGGTCCCTTGGATATGGGCTGCCCTGGAGCCGGTCCCACGGACGAATCTCTTGAAGATCTCCTTTTGCTCCGAAGCCGGAATTCCCATGCCCTGGTCCCGGACACGGATGGCCAGGCGGCCTCGTTCGCGCGCCAGCTCGACCCAGATGGTGCGGCAGTCCGGCGAATACTTGACCGCGTTGTCGAGTAGGTTCCTCAGCGCCAGGCCGAGCGCTTCGCGATCGGCGTGGATGAGTGGATACTCCCCGGCGAGCTCCAGTTCGACGCGGTAGCCCTGGGCAGCGGCCTGCTCCTGGAATTCGGCCACCAGGTCACCCACCAACGTTACGGGATCGAGATGCTCATAGTGATAGAGGAACGCGCGCGCCTCGATGCGGCCGAAGTCCAGCAGCGACTCGACGAGCCTCTGCAGCCGCTCGCTTTCGCGGGACAGAATGTCATAGGATTTCTGCCGCAGGTCTTCCGTGGGAACCCTCCCTTTGGACAGCATCTCCGAAAGCTGGCGCAGCGATGTGAGCGGGGTCCGGAATTCATGCGACACCGCCGACACGAACTCGGACTGAAGCCTGGCTACGGCACGCTCGCGGTCGATGGAGCGCATGATGAAGTAGGAGCCGGCCAGAAGCACCAGGGCCAGCACCGCGAAACCCGAAAGCAGCAGGCGGCGACGCCCGGCAACGCCTGCCTCGTCGGCGCCGGGATCGGTACTGGTTGCTTGCAGAGTCCCGGGGAGTCTGGTGGCAGGCGCCGTTCGTACGGCTTGCGGTCCGCTCTCGTTGACCGAGCCGATCATCACCTGCCCGTCCGCGTCGATCAAGGCGCCCTGGACACGCCGGCCTTGCAAAGCCTCTGTCCACTTCGAACCAAGGTAACCGGGCCCCGCCAACACAGCGGCCAGCCGATCCAAAGTCCCTACCCAGGAGATCAGCACCGGCCGGCCTTCAATTTTCAGAATCCGGCGCCCTTTCGATTCCAGCTCGGCAATCCACTGGCCGTACATCGATTCCGCGGCGATCGAGAGCGCGAGCGCGTTCTGCTCACGCTCCGTCAAGGGAGTGGCCCCCGACCAGCGCTGCGCCTCTTCCACATGAAACTCCCAGGCGGGCCGGAGCAAGCTCCAGCGTCCGCTCCAAAGGGCCGCATGCAGGAGCGACGCTTCCTTCCGCAGTTCTTCGCGCTTTCCGATCGCTTCCAGCACGGTGCCGCGCGCTTCGCACGCCATCAGTTCCGCCGGCAGTCCCAGGACGGTCGTTCGGCCAAGTTGGGCGAGTTCGCCGTAGACTTGGAGGGCCTCCTCATGGCGGCCGGTTTTGCGGAGGTTCCGCCCCAGACGCAGCAAAGCGCCGGCGCGTACCCCGGGATCCGGTGATCGCGCAAGCTCCCGGAAGACCTCGGCTGCTTGGGCCGGATCGTTGCGCTGGTACTCCAGGGTCTCGCCGGCGACGAAGGTCGCAGCCGGCGGTTCTTCGCCGTCCGGAATCACGGGATAGTAGAGCAGGCAGCCGGGCGGGTAAGCGTTGACGGTGCGTTTCGTCACCTGCAGGACCAACACGCCGTCCGGCGGTTCTTTCGCGCCAGGGATTGGGACGAAGCTCAGATAGCTTTCAAGGTCCGTGAGGTTTTGCTGAAGCGCGGCGGCCATGTGGTCCGCCGCCAGTTCCAGGCGTTCCTGCAGGCGTTGTCCTTCGAGCGCGCGATCCTGTTTCAGCAATTGCCAGCCGAGCCAGCCCAGGGCGCCGCCAAGGACAAGCATGAGGCAGAGAAAGACCGCCAGGGTGCGACGGGGCGGCCGGAACCAAAGGGCTAATCCCATGGGTTGCCTCGCAAACGGCATCGATTCTTTAGATTATATCCGGCCGGGTCAGGATTGAATGGAGCTTAAGTCAGGATTCTGTTTTTCCAGGGAGCAGGGATGATCTCCTGAACAGTCTGAATTCTCGTGTCCGGATCTTTCTCGAGACAGCGCAGAATGACGGCATCCATCTTTACCTACCCCCATTTAGTGTACCACTTGGGAAGTGTTTTATTTAGCGGTAGATTTCTCGACGATGACCGATGCGGATGACCAGGACGATCAGGTCCTTATCTGAGAACGTGTAGATAACCCGGTAATCTCCTGCTCTGAAACTCCAAAGAACGCCGTCTTTGCCTTTAAGAGGTTTCCCCGCGCGGGGATCGGGAAGAAGCTTTTCGCGGACCTCTTTGAGGATGCGCCGGGCGATCTCTTGGCCGAGTCGTTTGAGATCTTTCTTGACGCTTTTTTTGAAGAACAGCCGATAGGCCATCAAATATCCCAGCCGAGCTCGCCAAGGAATTCCTTCTCGCTCAGGATCTCGTCTTGGGCGTCTTTCAGCCGCTCCATGGCGATCTGATAGTCCGCCCAGGTGTCCAGATAGATCTCCAGGGCGTCCCGAACGATATCGCCCCGTTTTCGCTTGCGTTCGGCGGCGACCTCTTCGATCGAGGAGATCATTTTGAGCGGCAGCCGCGCGGAAATGGTTTTCGTCATGTGTTTGCCCATGGACATCCCCTCGATTGTTTACGATGTTTGCAATGTAAACACTAGCTCAATTTTCGAGGGTTGTCAATAGAACCTCAATGAGAGATGACGAGGGATTGCGGGGAGATTCTCAACCCTATTGCCGAGGAGGGAACAGCGGTTCGGAATTTCGATACGAGGTTTATTGGTCGGAAATCGAAAAAGAGAAGGGCGTTTTCAGATTTCCGGCGGCGTACGATGATTATCTGAAGGCGGCCCAGGCTCGAGGCCTTCAGGTTCTCCTGATCCTCGACGGCGGCCGGGGCGGCGGCAGGGGCCCCGGGCTTTGCAGTCCTCATTCGCGAAGCGAATGAAGGCAGGCTTTGTCTGGGGATCCGTTTCCGCCGTACTCAGCCGCGTATTTACATCGCGGGTGAGTGCCCCGGGCTTTGC
>JAUYBU010000064.1 GCA_030693045.1 Bryobacterales bacterium
GGTCTTGCATTCGATCAGATACGGGCCCTGGCCCTGGCGGGCGTGGCGCGCGGCGCGCTGGCTGGCCCGGTAGACCGCGAACACGTCGTTGCCATCGACGGTTTCGGCGTGGATGCCGTAGGCCGAACCGCGGTCGGCCACGTTGGCGCAGGCCATCTGTTTGGCGACCGGGGTCGAGTAAGCGTACCCGTTGTTGTTGCAGACGAGCACCAGCGGGGCCTTGCGCACCGCGGCCAGGTTGACGCCCTCGTGCCAGTCGCCGCGGCTGGTTGCGCCGTCGCCGAAGAAGACGAACACGACGTCGGGCAGTCCCCGGTACTGCATCCCCATGGCGGCGCCGGCGGCAACCGGCACCGAAGCCGCCATCGCGCTGATGATGGCGACGATCTTCAGCTTCAGGTCGCCCATGTGCATGTTGCCGTCCTTGCCGCGGGTCAGGCCGCCGATGCGTCCCATGTACTGCGCAAAGATCTGGCGCGGTTCGATGCCGCGAAGCAAATACAGCCCCAGGTCCCGGTGACAGGGGAACAGCATGTCGTCGATCCCGGCCACCATGCCGGCCCCGACGCAGATGGCCTCCTGCCCCCGGCCCGCATAGATGCCGCCGACGACCTTGCCCTGGCGATAGAGCTTCCGTTCCAGGCGGTCTTCGACCTCCCGCATCAGGTACATGTAGCGATGAAACTGGCGCGCAAGGCCGGCCTCGGCGTCGGACGCCTCGCCCGGCGCGGCGTGGTTGGACAAAAGGATGGGCTTCACAGCGGCCATGTCTCACCCCAGTGAGGGTTGTGCACCAAAGTCTGTAGTATAGCATCCCGTTTTCGGCGCACCCGGGACAGGCCGGGCCCAGGGCGCCCCCCTGTCCCACATTTTTTGTAAGGTTGGCGGTGAAACGCCGATCTGTAACAATAGCGGTGAGAACATCGAACGCCAAAGTCATGCCTCCCGAACCGATGGTCACGGCGGCCCAGGCCCCGGGCCGCGGGATCGTCCTGAAGACGCCGTCGGCGAGCGCCCCGGCGCGTTGACCCGCCGTCTGTCGGTTCTCATGCCGGCGTTGCTCCTGCTTCTGGCGCAAGGCGCGCGGGCCCAGAACGCCCCGCTCTGGCGAGTTTGGAAGGGCACGGACGGCATGGCGGAGTCCTACACCACCACCATCACGTCGGGTCCTGGCGGGGTGGTTTGGGCCAGGCATGGCGATGTGCCGCTCATCTCTTCCCTGGACGGCTACACGGTGCGCGGAATCCCCAATTTTCGCTCGCCCGACAAAATGGCGGCGCAGAGTCCGATCTATGAGACAAAGACCGGCCAGATATGGACCCTCGATCCCAAGGGGCTGAGGCAATATCTGAATGGCAGTTGGATTCTGCATCCGGTTAAAGAAATCGCGGAAATGGCCCAGACGGAACGGGGGACCTCCTTTGTCCCGGCGGATTCGGACCGAGTCCTGGTTCTCCTGCCGGACCGTCTGATCGAATACGATGCCGCCACCCACGGCGCCAGGACCGTCAAGGCGGCTGGCGAGGTGGGTTTGGGGTGGCTGAATCAGGTGACCCAGGCGCGGGATGGCAGCATCTGGATGGCGGCGGAAAGAGGCATCGCCAAACTGGTTCCGACGCCCGGGTCCGCGGAATACCGTTTGGCGGGTACCTATCCCATCCGGAGTCTCGGCCTGGGCGACCTCCGCGAGTTGCTCGAGGGAGACAACGGGGAGTGGTTTGCGGCCGGCCTGGTGGCAGCGACCGGGCAAAAGGCTCTGGTCCGTTTCGACGGGCTGCGGTGGCAGATCCTGCACACCGCAAACACGAAGGACGCTTTGAGGGGATGGCGCGGGGCGGACGATATGGTCTGGGTACAGGAGGGCAATCTCCTGTTCCGCCTCAACCGAGGGCGGAGAGAACCCGTGGACCGCGTGGAGGTCCTGTCGGGTTCTATCTATGACGTTCTCCCCGAGCCGGACGGCGCTTTCTGGCTGGCGACTTCGCAGGGAGTCGTGCGCAACGCGCCTCCTCTTTGGAGAACTCCGGCGGCGGTCGCCGGGATTGACAGCCTGGTGCACGCCATCGCCGAGGACCGGAAGCGCCGCCTGTGGTTCGCATGCACCAACTCGCTGGTGCGTCTGGAGAACGATCGGTGGAAGATCTATCCCTTTCCGGATGAGGAGACCTCGGACTACTTTCACACGCAGGCGGTCTGCCCGTTGCCCGACGGACGCATTGCGGTGGAAAGCTACAACCAGCCGCACCTGCTGGTGTTCGACCCTGAACGGGAGACATTCGAGAAGGTCAGGCATCCCTCGGGATTGGGAATCCGGCTGATTTATCCCCGCAAAGACGGGACGATCTGGGTGCATATCGCCAGCGCCGATCTCAACCACTCCCGCCTGGAGATCTACGATGGAACTGCGTTTCGAGCGGGCATCGATTTGGGCGCCGCAATCTACATCAGCTCTCTCCGGCAGGTCCGGGAGACCGCAAACGGAGACCTCTGGCTCGGCGGCCTCAGGACGTTCGGCCTCTACAGGAGCGGGCGATACCGGCCCATCGGGGCCGGGGAGGGCTACACCGACGGTGGCGCTCTTGCTGTCGCCGAGGCTGCCGGCGGCGCCATTGTGGCGGGTGGAAGAGGGCAGCTCTTCCGGTTGGACGGACGTTCCTGGGTTCGAATCGCGGACGGGCTGGACTCGGTGCGGACCGTCACCACCAGCCGGGATGGCACGCTCTGGGTGGCCTCGGGCACGGGCATACACCGGTATCAAAATGGCGGCTGGATCACCAACGCGGTCGAGGAAGGGCTGCCCTCTTCGATTGCCTTCGCGGTTTTCCAGGACAGCGGCGGGCGGATGTGGGCAGGCACAACGCGGGGCATCAGTCTGTATCATCCCGAGGCGGATGTGGATCCCCCGAAGGCGACCATCTCCGGTGAGCGGAACATTGAGGAGGCGCCTCCGGGCGGTGAAGTCAGGCTGGTTTTTTCAGGCGTCGACAAGTGGAAGTACACTCCTTCTTACCGTCTCCTGTTCTCCTACCGCATGGACGGTGGAAGCTGGACGCCTTTCACGCCAGCCAACTTCGCCTCGTTCCAGCGGCTCCCCACCGGCAAACACCGCTTCGAGGTCCGGGCCATGGACCGAAACGGAAATGCCGGCCCCGCACCCGCCGTTTTCGCCTTCTCCGTTTTGACGCCGTGGTACAAGCATGCGGGCTTCCTCTTCATCATCGCCGCGGGAGCGATCGTTATCCTCGGGCTGGTTGGCTTCTATCATCGCAATCGCGAGCGGTTCATCGCGCAACTGAATGAAGCCAAGGAAACGGCCGAGGCCGCCAGCCGCTCCAAAAGCGAATTCCTGGCCAACATGAGCCACGAAGTCCGAACCCCCATGAACGGCATCCTGGGCATGACCGAACTCGCCCTGGACACCGAACTCAGTCCCGAGCAGCGCGAGTACCTGGGCATGGTCAAGACGTCGGCGGATTCCCTGCTGACGGTGGTCAACGACATTCTCGATTTCTCGAAGATCGAGGCGGGGAAGCTGGACCTGGAGTGTGTTGACTTCAATCTCCGCGACAACCTGGAAGCGACCATCAAGACGTTCGCGATGTCCGCGCAAGAGAAGGGGCTTGCGCTGGTCTGCGAGGTCCGCCCGGAAGTTCCGGCGCGGGTCCAGGGCGATCCCACCCGGCTGCGGCAAATCGTCACCAATCTCCTGGGCAACGCGGTCAAGTTTACCGAGCGGGGCGAGGTGGCTGTGGAGGTCCGGGCCGAGCCGGAGGCGCAGGACGGCGTTCGGTTGCACTTCACGGTTCGCGACACCGGGGTCGGCATCTCGCCGGAGAAGCGGGATCTCATATTCCGGGCCTTCGAGCAGGCCGACAGCTCCACGACGCGCAGATACGGGGGTACGGGACTGGGGTTGACGATTTCCGCTCGCCTGGTTGAGATCATGGGCGGCCGCATCTGGGTGGAGAGCGAAACCGGCCAGGGCAGCAGGTTTCACTTCACGGCCCGGTTCGGCGTGGCGAATGCCGCGGCGGCGTCCCGGGTCGCCGGGCAGGCCCGGCTGGCCGGGATCCCCGTACTGGTGGTGGATGACAGCGCCACCCACCGGCGGATACTGGAAGAGACGCTCCGAAGCTGGCGGATGCAGCCCGCTTCGGTTGGCGGCGGCGCGGCGGCGCTCACTCAGTTGAGACTGGCCGGCGATGCCGGAAACCCCTTCCCGCTGATCATTGCCGACGCCGACTTGCCCGTTATGAATGGCTTTGCGTTGGCCGAACGGATCAAGGAACGCCCGGAACTGGATGGGACCGCGATCGTGATGCTCACCTCGGCGGGGCAACGAGGGGATGCGGCGCGCTGCCAACAACTGGGGGTGGCAGCCTACCTGACGAAACCGATCCGGCAAACCGAGTTGCTGGAAGCCATTCTGAGAGTGCTGGGCCAAGCGTCCCAGGACCTCGAAACGCCCGAGCTGGTCACGCGCCATTCGTTGCGCGAGGGACGGCGAAGTCTGCGGATTCTTCTGGCGGAGGACAATGTCGTCAACCAGAGACTGGCTGTCCGGCTGCTCGAAAAACGCGGCGATACGGTGCTGGTCGCCAGCACCGGCCGGGAAGCCCTGGCGGCGCTCGAGAAGGAGACTTTCGACATCGTGCTGATGGACGTGCAAATGCCGGAGATGGACGGTCTGGAGGCCGCCGGCTTGATCCGGGAGAAAGAGAAAGGCGCGGGCGTCCACCAGCCGATCGTCGCTCTGACGGCGCACGCCATGAAGGGCGACCAGGAAAGGTGCATGGCCGCGGGCATGGACGGCTATGTTTCAAAACCGATCCACGCCCAGGAGCTGTTTCAGTTGATCGACGCGCTGGTCGCCGCCGACGCCGGCAGCGTGGCGCGGCCTTCTCACCTCAGTTGCGAGAAGGGCAGGTCCAGGATCGAATAGCGCGCGCACTCCGGGTCGTCGAAGTGCCACCACTCGGTCGGCAGAGGCAGGAATCCCTGATTCAGCATCGCGCGCAACAGCCGCTCGCGGTTCTGGACGATATTCTCGGGCAGGTAGCTGTAGGAGCTGTGCGCCAGCTCGGTGAAGTCGTCGAACCCCGTCGGCATCGGAACTTCGTTGCCCTTGGCATCCACCAGCGTGAGGTCGACCGCCGCGCCCCGGTTGTGATTGGAGCCCTGCGCCGGGTTGGCGACGAAGCGCTCGTCCGGCACCAGCGCCCAGAAGCGGCGCTGCACCGCCAGCGGCCGGTAGCAGTCGTACACCTTGAGGCCCAGCCCCTCGCGTTCGAGTTCCGCCTGGGCGCGGCTCAACCTCGCTGCGGTGGCCGGGCGAAGGAAGCAGGCTGCCTCGTCGTACATCTTCTGCATAGTGAAGTTGTTCGGGGTGGCGTAACGGATGTCCAGAACTATACGCGGACTCACCTTCCGAATGTCGACCAGGTCCGGCGCGCCGGAACACCCCGCCAGAAGCGCCAGCACGATGACGGCAACCAACCGCACGTCAGACCCCTCCCTTTGCGGGCAGCAGCCCGAGCCCCGGGCGGTTGGGTAGAATCAGCTTGCCCTTTTCGACCAGCACGCCCGTGTGAGGGTCGTTCGAGATGAGCAGGTTGCCGTCGAGGTCGGCATAATCGGCCAGCGGCGACAAGTGCGCGGCCGCGGTCACGGCGACCGAACTCGACACCATGCAGCCCAGCATCACCTTCAGCCCCAGCGAGCGCGCGATCTGAATCATGCGAAATGCCTCGAGCATGCCGCCGCACTTGTCGATCTTGACGTTGACGCCGTCGTAGGCGGTGGCGAGTTCCGGAATGTCGCGCGGGTGCAGGCAGGCTTCGTCGGCGATGATCGGGATGTGCACTTTGCTCCGCACCCAGCGGATGTCTCCGATCATCGACGCCGGCATCGGCTGCTCGATGAACTCGACGCCCTGCGATTCGAGCCAGTTGATCTTGCGGACCGCCTCTTCCCGCGACTTCCAGCCCTCGTTGGCGTCCACGCGCAACGGCTTCTTCGTCGCGGCGCGCACGCTGGCCAGCATCTCTTCGTCGGAATCCAGACCTACCTTGATCTTGAGCACCGGAAACTGCTCCGCTTCCCGGATCTTCTGCCGCACCACATCCGGCTTGTCCATGCCGATGGAAAACGTGGTCACCGGCGCGTCGCGCGGGTCCAGCCCGAAGTACCGGTACAGCGGCACGTCCAGCTTCTGCCCGACCCAATCCATCAGCGCGATGTCGATGGCGGCCTTGGCGGCCCACTCGCCGTCGATGCGCCGGAACACCTCGCCCAGCACCTTCGAGAACTTCCACGGGTCGGCGGTCTTCAGATACCCGGCCACCGACTGGACCGCCTTCTGAGCCGTTTGCGCCGATTCCTTGTAGCGCACGATGGGCGCGCCCTCGCCGCGGCCGGTCGTGCCCTGCGAGCGGAAGCCGAGGTGCAGCGTCTCGCGGAACTCGCTCGACGACATGGTCGTGGTCCAGGTGTGGCGCAGGTTGAGGCGCACGATCTCGGTTTCGACGGCGTTCTCCTGCCGCTGCGCCACCAGCGGCAGCGCAGTCAACTTGAGACAGTCGCGACGATTCATTTGAGCCTCCGTGCGCAGACGAAAATCCGGGTCCAATAATCTTCATTCAAGCGGTCGATCCGGCCCATCGGTTTTTCATGCGTCGTGAAGTTGATGAACTCGCCGCCGCCGATGTACATGCCGGTGTGCGTGATCTTCTTGGCCGAGCCGAAATAGAGCAGGTCGCCCGGCTGGAGGTCTTCCTTCTCGACCGGCCGCACGCCGTCCCAGCGCGCCTGCGGGTCGGCGTCGCGCGGAAGCAGGACGCCGCGCCGACGGCATAGCATCTGCATGAACCCCGAACAGTCGTAGCCGAAACTGGACGTCCCGCCCCAGGTGTAAGGCAGGCCCAGGAACCGCCGGGCGTGCGCGATCATCTCGGGGATGGTCATGCTCTTCGGTTCGAAGATGACGTCGCCGCGCTGCACCCACCCCGCGCGGTCGTCGGGCAACCGCACTTGAATCCAGCGGCCCGTTCCCTCATCCGGCTCGCTC
The DNA here is from genome assembly GCA_030693045.1 of Bryobacterales bacterium. Taxonomy (GTDB): domain Bacteria; phylum Acidobacteriota; class Terriglobia; order Bryobacterales; family Bryobacteraceae; genus JACQZT01. The sequence goes on from JAUYBU010000064.1 coordinate 7,067, forward strand.
ACCACTTCCAAGCGCACCTCGTACGGCGCGGTCATCAGCGGCGCGAATTTCGTGACGCTGGCGGTGCGGTACAGGTTCGCGAACAGGCTCTCCACCTGCGCCACGCGGCCGGAAGCGGCATAGGGTTTGCCGGACGCCTTCAGCGCCGAAAGCGGCGTCCAGCCGGTGTAGTCGTCCGGCGTGCGGATCCTGGCCCAGCCGTCCTTCTCCTCCAGGATCTGAACATTGGTCGAAAGGATAGCCTGCGAAACCACGTCGGTATCTTCGCTGGGCGCCGAGTGCATATTGGCCACCGGCCGAGTTACCACCGCCGCGCCGGCGGCCAAAAAGGCAAGCACGAATAGGTTTCCCATCAGGCTGCGGTCTTCAGCTTTCGTGACATCCCGGATTCTAGCACTCTACTTGGCCCTATTTCGGGGACAGGCTACGTAACCTCGAAACTCCGGCCGCACGCGGATTCGACTTCGTCGCGGTGGAATTCCGAGGTTACGTAGCCTGTCCCCGAAATCCACCTCTCATTCCAGCTTTCCGTACACCAGCTTTCCGTCCACCACGGTCGCCACCGCCTCGATGTCCTTGATGTCGTCCTCCGCGCAGTTCAGGTAGTCCTTGGTGATGACGGCGAAGTCGGCCAGTTTGCCGGGTTCGATCGAGCCTTTCAGCTTTTCCTCGAAGCCCATGTAGGCGCCGTTGGTGGTCCACATTTTGAGCGCCTCCATGCGCGAGATGCGCTCGGCCGGGGTTAGCGGCGGGCCGTCGACGCCCTTGCGCGTGATGCTCATCCACATGCCGTAGAACGGATGGTACGGATTGATGGCGTTGCGCGAGTCGAAACGGATCATGTGATCCGAGCCGCCGGCGATGAGCAGCCCGGCGTCCATCATGGTACGGAAAGGCAGGAACTGTTTCATGCGCTCGGGGCCGAAAGCCTCTTTCAGCGCCGGCCCGTCCAGGTAGTGCCAGGCGATCTGGCAATCCCAAAGCACGCCCAGGCGCTTGGACCGCTCGATGGAGGCGGCGTTGGCGAAGTTGCCGTGCGTGATGGTGAAGCGGCGATCGCGGATCGAGTGGTCGCGGTCGGCGGCTTCGTAGGCGTCCAGCAGCACGTCGATCGCGCCGCCGCCGGCCGTGTGCGCGGTCATCTGCCAGCCGAGCTGGTTGGCGGTGCGCGCCATCTCGACCAGGTTCTCCTTGGGGACGCCGAGCACGCCGCGATAGTCCGAATCGACGTAGCCGTAAATCTGCGTCTTGTCGCCCCAGGGTTCGCGCATGTAGGCGGTGCCCAGCAGGATGCCGCCATCGACAACGGTTTTGATCGGTCCGATACGCACCCACTCGTCGCCGGCGCCGGTGATCAGCGGGATGCGCGTCATCTCCTCGCGCACGTCCTTGGGCGTGCCGCGCGCGTCGATCCGGTAGGAGATGTTGGTGCGCACGCTGAGCTGGTCCTGGTTGCGCAGTTGCTGGTAGGCGCGCACGCCTTCGGCGCCTTGGCCGCGGTCGAAGGTGCTGGTGATGCCGACCGCGTTGTAGGCCTTGTTCATCGAGCGGATGGCCCACAGGACGTCGTCGTAGGTCTGCGGGCGGCTGCGGCGCAGCGGGCCCAGGATGTGGGTCGAGCCCAGGATCAATCCGGTGGGCTCGCCGCGCGCGTCCATGATGATCTTGCCGTTGTCGGGTTGGGGCGTGTCGCGGGTGA
>JAUYBU010000100.1 GCA_030693045.1 Bryobacterales bacterium
CAGTAACAAATAACCCCTTTTCCGGAAAAGGGGTTATTTGTTACTGTCCCCTTTTCTGAGGTCGACCTGCTGGAGCGCTCCCGGCGTCCCGTCCTCGCGCAGGTAGACGCCGCTCTGCCGCACCTGCCCCAGCAGTTCCGAGCCCACTTTCAAAGCAAACGGGGTGGAAACGGCGGCCACCGCCAGCGCGCCGATGCCCGCCTCGCGCAGGGACGTGAACGCGCCGCCGCTCCACGCGCCCATGCTGTTGTAGGCGGCGTCGCCTTCGTCGATCCAGCCGTTGCGGTCCTGGTCCAGCGCCGCCAGTTCCCGGAATCCGTCCCCGCTGTTTGGGCCGAATAATTCGCCGCCGCTGTCCACCTGCCGGTTGCCGTTTCCATCCCGGGCCAGCCACGCGCTGCCCGCCGCCAGCGCCGCGATCATCTCGTCCGCACCGTCTCCGTTGAGATCGAAGGCTTGCCGTTCCCCGGAGAGGCGGACGCCGGCGCCGTCCAGGTTCACCACGATCGGGTCGCTCATGTTCCCGGCCTGGAAGGCCACGCCGTTGATCTCCGTCAGTTGGCGATTCATCTCCAACTGCAGCGAGAAGTCGATCGTCGCGCCGGATTCGAGCCTGACGCTGCCCTGGGCGGCGAAGGTCGTGGCTTCGATTTCCTGGTGGACCTCCCGTCGGGTATAGGAAACGCCCCAGGCAGGGCCGGCGGGGGATGGCGCTGCGGCCGCCGCGGCCGGCTGCGGGTTGACGGATCGAGCCATGGGCATCTTTCGGCCGGTGAAAAATGCGTACAGCCATTGGATCAGCAGCAGATTCCGATCCATGATCTCGACCGAATCCTGTGACGGAGCGGCCTTTGGCCTCGCCTGCGCCGCGGGGGCCGCGCGAACCTCCAGCCGCTCCTCGACCGCGACCGAATCGACCGACACGTGCGCCGCGGCCATAGCCAGGGCTGACGATTCTATCCGCGTACCCTGCTTATCGCCGGAAACCGCCGGGCGTTGACTTCGTGACCACGGTCACTGCGCTCACGGCCCACTCCACCCTATCCTGGAGTTTGGAACCATCCGGAAAGAAGAAACTGGTCCGCCGTCAAGGGCGCGACAACTCGCAGCTCCTCCGCCGATGGGTGCAGGTCCTGTTCCTGGCCCTGAATGTTTGGATTGGAATCCAATTCTTCCTGTTTGTCCGGCACTACGAAACCGGCGGCCGCTCGGTCTGGGTCCAGCGGCCGCCGGGCGTGGAGGGCTGGCTGCCGATCGCCTCGTTGATGAACCTGAAGGTCTTCCTTCTGACCGGAGACCTGCCGCGGCTGCACCCGGCCGGAATGTTCCTGCTGATTTCCTTCCTGGCGATCTCGCTGGTCTTCCGCAAGGCATTCTGTAGCTGGCTCTGCCCGGTGGGCACGATCTCGGAATGGCTTTGGAAGCTCGGACGCCGCGCGTTCCGGCGGACCTTTTTTCCGCCGCGGTGGGCCGACATCGGCCTGCGAAGCCTCAAATACATCCTCCTCGGAGTGTTCCTTTACGCCGTCGGCAGCATGCCTGTGGCAGCGATTCAGGACTTTCTGGAAGGCCCCTACGGTGTCATCTCCGACGTCAAGATGCTCAACTTTTTCCGCTATCTGGGCGTGACGGGAGCCCTGGTGCTGGGCGCGCTGGTTCTGGCTTCGGTCCTGATTCAGAACTTCTGGTGCCGCTACCTGTGCCCTTACGGCGCAATGCTGGGGCTGGTGGCGAAGCTCAGCCCTGCCCGCATCCGCCGCGCGCCGGAGCCGTGCATCGACTGCGCCAAGTGCGCCAAGGCCTGCCCGTCGCATATGGCGGTGGACAAGCTGATCACTATCGGCTCGGCCGAATGCACCGGCTGCCTGGAATGCGTCGCCGCCTGCCCCGCCCAGGGTGCGCTGTTCGTCTCGCTGCCGCGCCAGCGCGTTCTGCCCGCCTGGGCCATGGCCGCCGGCATTGCGATTCTGTTCTTCGGCGTCGTCGCCGGCGCACAGTGGGCCGGCTACTGGCACACCAACCTCCCCGCCAGCGTCTACATGGAGCTGATCCCGCGCGCCCGTCAGTTCTCGCACCCGTGAGAGCCTTGACCCCATGACCCCATGGGGTCATAATGGGATCGATGGCTGACGTCAAGATTCGCAAACTCCCGGACTGGGTCGTTGCCGCCTTCCGAACCAGGGCGGAATGTTCCGGCCGTAGCCTCGAGGAAGAACTGAGGGTTCTGCTCACGGACACCGCATCCCGGCCGAGGCAGGAACGCGCCGCCGAGATGGAAGCTTTTCGCAAGATGCTTCGCCGCAAGTACGGACCGCTCTCCGACAGTACCGACGGGATCCGCGCCGACCGCGAGGCGCGCGGATGACTGTAGTCGACGCCAGTGTGGCGGTCAAGTGGCTGCTCCCGGAGGCTGGTGATGTCGCGGCGCGGAGTCTACTCAGCAGTGGCGAGAGATTGTTTGGGCCGGCGCTGATTCGCGTCGAAGTGGCCGCCGCGATCACCCGAAAAAGCCGTTTCGGCGAAATCGAATCACGGGACGCCGAAACGGCGGTGGATCTGTGGTTGCGGGCCATCGCCGACGGCGTGATCACGCTGGTTCCTGACGAGGCGGATCTGCCGCGCGCGGTGAAACTGGCCCTGGCGCTGAAACATCCGTTGCAGGACTGCCTCTACCTGGCCCTTGCGGAACGTCTTGGCGCCACGCTGACCACTGCCGACGAGAAGTTCGCCGCGAAGACGCGGCCGTCCTGTGAGTCGGTCCGCCTGCTCGGTGGAAATTGAGGCCAGCCGCCACATAAGCGGGTCAGAACCACCGGATCGTGTAGTTGAAGCGCACGCCGCGGCCGATTTCCGGCGCGAAACCCTTGATGATCGACACGTGGTTGCGGTAGAGGCGATCGGTCATGTTGAAGAAGTTCACGCCGAAAGAATGGAGCGCTTTTCGGGTCGCGACCGTGTAGGACGCCACGAAATTGCCGGTCGCATAGCCCGCCGTGCGCGTTTCGTTCAGGTAAAGCTGGTGCTGCGCGTTGGCGATCAGCAGCTCCGGGCGCAGGCTGAGCCCGCCGAGATGCGCATCCAGCCCCACGCGCCCGCGGATGGGCGGGATGCGCGGCAGCGGGGTGCGATCCTGGCGCAATTGCGCGTCCACCGAGTCGAAGCCCAGCTTCAGCCACAGGTCGCGCCGCAGGGCGACGTCCATTCGCGCCTCGGCGCCCATGTAGCGGCTGTCGCCCTGCGTGTAGTTCGCCTTCACGAACCCTTGGAGGTATACGCCGGTCGGCGCGAGGTAAACATAGTCCTTGAGGAAGTAGTAGAACAGGTTCACCTCGCCCCGCACCGGCCCGGACGCCTGCCGCACGGCCATCTCGAAGCCCTCGGCGCGCTCGCGCTTGAGATTCGGGTTCCCCACTTCATAGGCCATGTTGCCCGGATGGGGACCGAGGATATAAAGCTCCTCCATGGCCGGAGCGCGATAGGAGTGGCTGAAGCTGGTGACAAACGCCCCGTCCTTCCATAGCGGCAGGCTCAGGCCGGCCGAGCCCGAAAAGCCCGTGAAGGCGCGGCTTGTTAGCCCTGCCGGGTTGTAGCGGTTCGTCTCGACCCTTCCGCCGAACTGCAATCGCACGCGCTCCCAACTGAACTGCTCGAGCGCGAATGCCGCCAGGGAGTTCTGCGCAACGGGCGGCGTCAGCGCCTCCTCGCCCAGGGCCTTGTAGTCGCGCCTCTGGCCCTGGAATCCGAAGCTGCCCGAAAGCGCGCCGCGCTTGTTCTGGTCGAAGACGCCGCGGTAGCTGAAAACCTTGTTGAAGAACTGCGTATGGGTGTGGTCCTCGACCATCTCCTTGTGGTTCCAGTCGCTGTAATCCAGATGCAGCGTGAACTGGTCGAGGAGCGCCCCGAGGTCCCGCAACCCACCGGTAAGCCGCGCGTTTTGCCGGCGCCATTTCAAGTCCACCGGCCCCTCTTCATGTTCGTGGGCATCCGAATGTTCATGGGCATCCGGGCCGTGCGCCGGCGCCGTCGGAATCCCGTACCGGCCGTCGTAGACGCCGTAGGTGAAGCGGAAGTAGTTCTTGTCGGTGAAGCGTCCGATGCTCGCTCTCGAGTGAACCATTTCGGTTTGCGAGTTCTCGACCTTGCCGAGCGGCGTCCGGTAGTCGCCGGTCCGCATGCCGCCGCCCGAGCCGATCAGTAACCAGTTGCCGGCGCCGATTTCGAAGTTGCCGTTGCCGCCGCCCTGCGCGTTGTTCGTGCCGCCGGTCCCGGACAGCGCGCCGCGCACGCCCGGGTGCGCGTGCGGATGGACATCGTGGTGACCGGAAATAATATTCACCACGCCGCCCAGCGCGTTGGTGCCATAAAGCAGCGTCGCCGGACCGCGCACCACCTCGACGCGCTCGACGCTGGCCACGTCGACAGGCTCCCCGTGATCGCCCGACTGCGAGGAAAGCGTCCCGGTGCTCATGCCGTCCTGCAGGATCGCCACCCGGTCGCCGTCAAAGCCCCGCACCACCGGACGGCTGGTTCCCGGTCCGAAACTGCGCTTGGCCACGCCGGTTTCATTTTCCAGCGCTTCGCCGAGCGAGGTGGAGGACTTGGGCGCAAGGTCGAGCGTCTCCAGCGCCGCCACCGACTGGAACGTCTCCAGCGTCGTCTCTTCCTTGCCCGAGGCGGTCACCGTGATGTGCTCGTGCATCGGCGCCAGCTTCAGGTGGAACTCGACCACCGCCGTGCCGCCGGCGGGCAGGTCCACCTGCTGACGCTCGTCGCTGAGCGGATGCATGTGCACCGCGACGTCGTAGCGGCCCGGCGGAACATCCCGGAATTCGAATTCGCCCTCCGGGCCGGTCTGCACGTTCCGGGCAAGCTGAACCAGGCGGACCGTGGCGCGCTGCAACGGATCGCCGGTGGCATCCAGCGTCACCGTGCCCCGAAGCGTGCCGCCCGTCTGCGCCAGCGCGTGAACCGAAACCAGTAGCAGGAACACACAACCGCCGCGAGCAAATAACTTCACAATGATACAGATGACCGGCCCAGCGCCGAAGTTTCAGTGTTTACTCCGCAACCCCGGCGCGTCGCACCAGGTCCAGGAACCTCGGCCCCGGGCGGATGCCGTCCCGCCAGGGGTCCGTCTTCCGCTTGGTGGCGCCACGCCGATCGTCACGCGAAGCATACCGGATTTCGCCAAGCCTCCGATCTCCGCCGCCCCGCCCGCAGCCGCTGTGGGAACTGCCGGAATTGCTGGCATAGACCACAGCGCGCCTTGTTCAATCCGGGCGCCTCTGGCTTAACTCCTCGGAAGTGAGGTCGTGAAGAGCACCATGTCGAATATGCAAGATCCAAACGGTTTGGCGCGGTTCATCGACCTCATAGAGAATCCGGTACACGTGTTGGCGCTTTCCGAACAGGAGGCAGCGGATTTCCCGCTGTGCTTCCTTCGCCTCGCGGGCAAGCGGGCAACGATAGGGAAGCTGCTCCAGGGAGTAGAGAGAATCGATGAGATCGTCGAACCATTCTGGTCCCCGGATTGGCGCTCGCTCAACCACCCAATCGTAGACCCGGTTTGCGTCGGCCTTCGCCGCGTCAGCGAGAACGACTTGGTAGGCCACGCTTCTCTCGGAACTCCGATTCAAATCGCCTCAGTGGAATCACGCGACCGGCTTCAACGTCCGCGAGTCCGCGCTTGATTCCTTCTAACGCTTCCAGTTCGTCCACCCGATCCAGCAGCTTCTGGTAGGAGACCGCATCCTGAACCACGAGCTCGGCTTTGCCGTTGATGGTGAGAACCACCGGGTGCCCGGTTCCGCGCATCTGTTCCAGGAACTCGCTGGTGTTGCGCTTGAAGTCGCTGAGCGAGTGGATGTCTCTGCCGATGTCCAGCATAGAATCTCCTGCACTAAATCTGCATTCAATCTGATGCTATCAGGTTCTCGCCACACTGTCGAGATCAGTCTCTTGCCCTTTTCCCACGATGTCCGAAAAAATCTGTTGTCAGACATGGAGGAAGGCAGGGAGGCGATGGCTCCGACTCGGGGTCGAGCATTGCGGTACCGCCAAGATGCACGTGCGCGCCACCGAAGAACTCCTCAAGCTGGTCCTGGATGGATTTTCCGCTTCAGCCTTCACAAAGAACAGGGTTCGCGAATTCGTGCTGGCCCATAAGGTCAGCCGTTTCCGCGCAGTCTAGTGTGTTCGAGGCCAAACGGCACAAGTGGTTGATTGTGCCCCGAAGAAAAAAGTCGCCTCAGCGCACATCGAGGACACGACCCAGCCGCTTTACCCGCCCCCTACGAACGCGGGATAATGAAAATGGAAGGGCGCTCTCTCCCCCAGGGCTGGTTCCGGTTTGGCAAAGAATCTGAGCATACTTCGTGAATTCCTCCGGCGCGCGCGGCGGCGCACGGTTCGAGCGGTGTTGTTCGATCAGGCGGTGGCCGCTCTGGGCACGGCGATGGCCGGATCGATCCTGCTGTTATTTCTGGGCACGCAGATCCTGGACTGGTATTGGCTGGTACTGCTGGCCGCCGGCAGCCTGGTCTTCGGCCTGTACCGCACCCTGCGCCGGATTCCCTCCGAATACCGCCTGGCGCAGCAGGTGGACTTGCGTTTGGGGCTACACGACTGCCTCTCGACGGGCTACTATTTCGCCGGGAACGGCTCGAACGGGCAGGGCTCGGCCGAGTTGCGCGAGTTGGTGGCCGTGCGCGCCGCCGAGCTTTGTCGAACCATCCCGCCCGAGAGCGCAGTCCCGGCGCGCGCTCCCCGCTATGTGTACCGGACCGCCGCGCTGGCCCTGGTGGCCTGCCTGATGTTCGGCATTCGCTACGGCGTCCGGGGCAGTCTGGACCTGCGGCCGCCGCTGATGCAATCCGTGATCGACTTCTTCCGGCCGGCCGGATTGGGAGCCCAGGCCCGCAAGGCGGCCGCCCAGCGCGCCGCGAAATTGCCTCCGCAACAGGGACTGTCGCTGGACCAGGAGAAACTCGCCGAGCAGACCGCAATCGACGAGAACGCCTTCACCCCCGGAGATCCGATCCGCGCCGAGCGCAGGGACGTTCCGGCGCAGCCCGACGACGAGCCGATCGGCGCCTCGGACGAGGACTCGGACGGCGAGCGCGCTTCGGCCGGAGACGGCAAGCAGGGCGATGATCGCGACGGCGCCAACCAACCCGGCCAGAAAGGTCAGCCGAACGCCAAGAAGAACCCCGAGCAGCCGGGCGAAAACTCGAGCCTGCTCGACAAGATGCGGGACGCGTTCCAGAACATGCTGACCAAGCTCAAGATCGAGACCAAGACCGCTGAGAGCGTGCAAAGCGCCTCCAAAACCGGCAAGCCGGGCGGCACGCAAAAGCAGAGCGGCGAGAAAGGGGAGCCTTCGAAGGACCGGGCGCCGGGAAAAGGCGAGCCGCGGGCGGATGAGCAGGGCGACCAGATGGCCGCCGGAGGCGAAAACGCCCAGGGCGCCCAGGGCAACGAACGCAACCCGGAACGCAACCCGGCCGACGGCGAGAAGAGCGGCGCCGGCAAGTCCGACGGCGACAAGGACATCCGCGACGCCGCGCAATTGGCCGCCATGGGGAAGATCGTCGAGCAGTTCGGTAAGCGGCAGGCCAACCTGACCGGCGAGGTGCTGGTGGAGGTCTCCGCCAGCAAGCCGCAGGGACTCCGGACCCAGTATTCCGAACGCGGCGCGGCGCACGCCGAAGCCGGCGGCGAAATTCACCGGGATGAGATTCCGCTGATCTATCAGCAGTATGTGCAGCAGTATTTCGACGAGGTGCGGAAGCAGACGCCCGCCGCGCCGGCGCCCGAACCCGCCAGGCAGTAACAAGGCAATGAAACCGTTCGACGAATACGTGGCCCAGGCCGAGCAGGCTCACGGGCACATTTGCGCGGGTCAGATCCTGGGACTGCGCATGGCTCTGTACGGCGTGCGGTTGCTGGGCCTGGACGACCCGGCGGGCAAGGACCGCAAGCGCCTGGTGACGTTCGTCGAAATCGACCGCTGCGCCACCGACGCCCTCACCCTGGTGACCGGGTGCCGGGTCGGGAAGCGCTCCCTCAAGTTCCGCGACTTCGGCAAGGTGGCGGCCACATTCTGCGACCTCGGGGAAAACCGCGCCGTGCGCGTCGTCGCGCGCGAGTCCTCTAAGGATCGGGCCCGGGAGCTTTATCCCGAGATCGACGACAGGAACCAGCAGCAGATGCGCGCCTACCGTGACATGACGGACCAAGACCTGTTCGACCACCAATGGGTCCGCGTGCGCATCGCGGCCGAGGATCTGCCCGGCTTCAAGGCTCCGCGCGTCTTGTGCCAAGCCTGCGGCGAGGGGATCAACTTCCGGCGCGAGGTGGTTGAAGACGGCCGCACGCTGTGCCGCGCCTGCGCCGGAGAGCGCTACTACGAGCCGCTCTGATGCGCCGCTGCTACATCACCGACCGCAGCGCCATCGGCGGCGTCGAGCCGCTGATCGAGAACCTCGCGCGCGTGGCCGCCTCCGGCGTCGAGATGATTCAGATCCGCGAGAAGGATCTTTCGGCGCGCGATTTGCTGGCGCTGGTTCGGCGCGCGGTGAAGATCGCCGCGCCGCACGGAACCAGGATTCTGGTGAACGGCCGTCCGGACCTCGCTCTGGCGGGCAGGGCGCACGGCGTTCAGCTTCCGTCCGCCTCGATTGCGCCGGCGCGATGGCGCACGGCGTTTCCGGCTCCGTTCCTGTTCGGCGTCTCCTGCCACAGCCTCGCCGATGTCCGCCAGGCGGAGCGGGAAGGGGCGGACTTCGCACTCTTCGGCCCAGTCTTCTTCACGCCGTCAAAAGCCGCCTACGGACCCCCGCTGGGCCTCGAACGGCTGCGCGAAGCGGCCGCCTCGGCCGGGATTCCGGTCTACGCACTGGGAGGAATCACGGATCGCAACGCGGCCGACTGTATGGCGGCAGGCGCCGCCGGCATCGCCGCAATCTCGCTGTTTCAAACGGTATGAGGGTACAACTTCTCAATGGTGGAAAGTAAGTCATGACAAGAAGATCTCTGGGTGTGGCGCTGTTGGCCTGCGGCTTTATCGCGCAGGCGGCCGACAAGGTGGTGGGCGGCCCGTATACGGTGAACGTCGGTCCCAGGTCGGCCACCGTGGCCTGGGTGGTCCAGACCTCGGAAGCTCGCCTGGGAACCGACCCGGGCGAGCTGAGCAGGACGGCGCCGGTTCTGCGAGTGCAGAAGGTCTCCTTCACCGGCCTGGAGGCGGGCACCACCCACCACTATGACTCTTTCGGCGAGGGCGGCAAGGGGTATTTCAAGACCCCGCCCGCGGGCGCGGTTCCGTTCCAGTTCCTGGTTTACGGCGATACCCGCTCGCGCCACGACGTCCACGCGAGGGTGATCCGGGCGATGGTCAAGGCAGGCGAGCCGGACTTCGTGATTCACACCGGCGACCTGGTGGCCGACGGCTCCGACACCGCGCAATGGCCGGTGTTCTTCTCGATCGAGCGGGAACTCCTGCGCAAGACGGCCTTTTTCCCTTGCCTTGGCAACCACGAGCGGAACAACCCGCAGTACTACGAGTTCTTCGATGTGCAACTGCCTTACTACTCGTTCGACTGGGCAAATGCGCACATCGTGGTTCTGAACACCGACCTGGGCAATGTGGCGGGCAGCCTCGTAAGCCGGGACGCTTACTGGAAAGAGGAGTTGCGCTGGCTGGACGAGGACCTGGCCAAGAGCCGCAAGGCCGACTTCGTATTTGTCGTGTTCCACCACCCGCCGTTTACGGCCGTAAGGCGGCGGCAGGGCGAAGACAAGGAAGTGAGTCAGGTCGTTCCGGTCATGGAGAAGTTCAAGATCAGCGCCGTGTTCAGCGGACACGACCACAACTACCAACACCACCTGAAAGGCGGCGTGCGTTACATCGTTACGGGAGGGGGCGGCGCGCCCCTGTATCCGGTGGACGCGCCGCTGGCCGGCATAACCCAGAAAGTGGAGAGCACCGAGCATTACGTCGGCATCCAGGTGAATGGAAAAACGGCGAAGGTTCAGGCGTTCGCGCTGGATGGCCGGGTGATCGACACGATCGATCTGGCCGCGCGTGCCGAAGCCCGGTAATTTTCCCTAAACCCCGGCCGCGGATTTGCCGATGATACACTTCAAGACAAGATGAGGATTGACAATCGGAATCCGGCTGGGATTTCCGCCTCACAACTCGGCCGGACGCCAACGGCCGGGGCGCCCGCTGGGCCCGCCGGCCCGGCTCGCGAGGAACAGATTCAATTGTCCGATCTGGCCGGCCGCCTCCGATCGCTGAGTTCGGACACTCCCGAGCGGGCGGCATACCTGGAGAAGCTGTCGGCCGAAATCGAGGCGGGCAGGTACACCGTGGACGCCGGGGCGCTGAGCCGGAAGATCATCGACGACGCTCTCCCAAAGTAATTCGCCATTGCGTTCGTGTCCAATCCGGGGGCGCCGGATTCAATAGGGTCCCGGCGCCCAGGTCCGGAGCAGCCGGATGGTGCGGTCCGCTTGAATCGACACCGCCGCGCAACCTTTGGGAACCAGCCAGGCCTCCGCCGCCGTGAAACGCTCGCCGTTCAACGCGCCCGCACCTTCGATCGCGATCAGGATCTGGGCCCCGCGCGCCGCGAGCCGGTGGCCGCCGCGCGGCAAGGTCACCAGTTCGGTCGCGAAATAAGGGCATTCGGCCAGAATCAGCGCGCCGTCCGGGGCGGTGCGCGGCACGGCTTTGCCCGGGTGCGGAGTAAGACCGGCCACCTCCAGCGCTCGTTCCAGGTGCAACTGGCGCGGCCGGCCATAATCGTACAGGCGGTAGGTGACGTCGGAGTGCTGTTGAATCTCGCACAGCGCCAACCCCGCGCCGATGGCGTGAACCGTGCCGGCGGGAATCAGGATGGTGTCGCCCGCTTCGACCGGCAGCCAGGCGAGAAGATGCTCAATTTCGCCCGACAACGCCGCCTCACGGGCGCGTTCGGGGGTGATGGTTTCGCGGAACCCGGCCGCGACGGTCGCGCCCGGCGCCGCGCGCAACACGTGCCACATCTCGGTCTTGCCCGCGGAGTTCTCGTGCGCCGCGGCGTAGGCATCGTCCGGGTGAACCTGGACCGACAGCCGTTCGGCCGTGAAGATGAACTTGACCAGAAGCGGAGGCGCGGGCGCGTGGGTGAACCACACCTCGCCGATCTTCTCCGGGCGGTCCTCGAACCAGGGCTCGAGCGAGTGAGTGCCCCAGACCTTGGGATGGAACGAGCGCGCCAGCCGGATCATCGGGCCAGCCGCTCCATGAACCGATGTATCCGGTCCAGTCCCCGGGCCAGTTCTCCCATCGACGTCGCGTAGGAAATGCGGATATGGGTGTGCGTGCCAAACGCCTCGCCCGGGACCACCGCGACGTGCTCGGTCTCCAGCAGCCGGGCGGCGAACAGGATGCCGTTGCCGATGCCCTGTCGGCCCAGCGCCACGCGGATGTCGGGATAGGCATAGAAGGCGCCCTGGGGCTCGGCCGCCATCACGCCGGGGATTTCCCGCAGGCGGTGAATCACGAAATCGCGGCGCCGGCGGTATTCGGCGAGCATCGCCGCGACCGAATCCTGGGGGCCGCGCAGGGCTTCCACCGCCGCCTTCTGCGCGATCGAAGTGGGGTTCGACGTGGTGTGGCTTTGCAGCTTGGTGACCGCCTCGATCACCGCCGCCGGCGCCAGGGTGAAGCCGATGCGCCACCCCGTCATGGCGTAGGTCTTGGATAGGGACCCCGCGACGAAAACGGTGTCTTTGGCGTTTGGCAGAGAGGCGGCCGAAAACGGCTCGCCGTCGTAGACCAGGCGGCAGTAGCACTCGTCGGCGAGAATCCAGATCCCTCGCTTTCGAGCCAGGTGGAGAATGCGTTCGAACTCCTCGGGCCCGATCACCGCCCCGCTGGGGTTGGCCGGCGAGTTGATGATCAGCCCCCTGGTCCGCGGCGTTATAAGCGCCTCGAGCATCCCGGCCGTCAGCCGGAAACCGTCGTCGGGGTCGGTCTCGGCGAACACGCACACGCCGCCGGCATAATTCACCACGTCCTTGTAGGTGACCCAGTACGGCACCGGAATAATCACCTGGTCCCCCGGATTCACCAGCACCTGGACCAGGTTGAAGACGCTGTGCTTGCCTCCCACCGTGATCATGCACCCGGCGGGCGTGTAGGAGGTGCCGTAGTCGGAGGCATGCCGGTCGCAAACCGCCTGTTTCAACTCCAGCGTGCCGCCGGCGTTGGTGTACCTGGTGAAATTTTGCTCCAGCGCGCGGACGGCCGCTTGCTTAATGTTGTCGGGCGTCGTAAAGTCCGGTTCGCCCGCGCCGAAATCGACCACGTCGACGCCTTCCCGCCTCAGGCGCTCGGCCTCGGAGGCGACCTTCATGGTCGACGAGACGCTGATGAGAGAGACTCTGTCGGCAAGCTGCAACGGTGACCCCATCCCCGCCCTATTGGGCCCGTTCCCCAAGGATTCGACGCTTCAGGCGCGCCTCGACCGTCGGCGGAACCAGGCCGGAGACGTCGCCTCCCAGGCGGATGATCTCCTTCACCATCATGGAACTGATGAACGAATAGGCTTCGCCGGACATCATGAAGACGGTTTCGATCTCCGGCCGCAGACGCCGGTTCATGAGCGCCATCTGCAACTCGTACTCGTAATCCGAGATGGCGCGGATGCCGCGCAGAATGTAAGTGGCGCGCTTCTGGGCCGCGTAGTCCACCAGCAGGCCGCGGAAGGCGTCGATTTCCACGTTCGGGTACGGCGCCACGACCTCGCGCAGCATCTCCGTGCGCTCCCCGACGCTGAACAGCGGTTGCTTGCGCGGGTTGCCGAGGATGGCGACGATGAGACGATCGGCCAGGCGCGAGCCGCGCTCGATCATGTCCAGGTGGCCGTTCGTAATCGGGTCGAACGATCCCGGATAGATTGCGACAAGGCTGGCTCGCCGGTCAGGCACAACCATTTGATTGTAGCGAAAGCGGCCCGGCAGCCGCATTTGGCCCGCATCGAAGGGGTGCGCGGGTTGACCGGCATTCCGCTTGCGACAGGCGAAACTGTAATCGCAGGTTGGATGGCGCTACCGGAAAATGGGACGGGCGCTCTATGCGCCCTGGTTGCCGGGTGCGCTCCTACTTTGCGGCGACCAGCAGCGACAGACGCCCTCCAGCGTACCCGGCAATGGAGACATCGAAGCTGCTCTTGGAGTTGGGGGGGACGGAATTGAATAGCGCCATCTCGTTCGGAGGCATCTGCTTCAAGCCCAAATACACCGAGCGGAGCGAAACGTGCTGACCCGTAGCGCCGTCGAACAATCGCGCGCAGATGTTCAGCACCTCGCCGAAGTTCTCTAGCAACTCAGGGTCCAGTTTAGCGCTTCGAACGCAGTCGGTGGCTGCCTGCGGCGGGTACAAAGCCAGGGCGG
>JAUYBU010000290.1 GCA_030693045.1 Bryobacterales bacterium
TTGTACACACCCTCCGTTCTATCGATTCATCCAGTCCGGAGTTGACCGAAAAGATTCGCACCGAGGCGGATTACTTTGAGAGAAACGCCAAGCGTATGCGCTACCCCGAGTTCCGCCGCCAGCACCTGTTTGTGGGCTCCGGGGTCATCGAAGCCGGCTGCAAAACCGTAATCGGTTCCCGCTACAAGCAGTCGGGCATGTTCTGGACGGTGCGCGGGGCGAACGCCATCCTGGCTTTACGCTGCTGCCAGTTCAACGGTCGCTTCGAGGATTACTGGGAGGCTCGCCGGGCTTGAGTTCCACTTCTATGTCGCGCACCCCGGGGCGAGCGCCTGTCACAGCCCCCGGTGTACGCTCGGGAATGGAACTTCCATGAATGCCCGCTACGTTCACACCAACCTGGTCGCCCGCGACTGGCGCGCGTTGGCCGCCTTCTATCAGCGTGTCTTCGGATGCCGCCTCGTGCCGCCGGAGCGCGACTATCGCGGCCCGGCGCTGGACGCCGGCACGGGCCTCGCCGGCGCCCATCTCACCGGGGTTCACCTCCGTTTGCCCGGTTGCGGGGAGAGCGGCCCGACGATCGAGATCTTTTCCTACGACGCACTGCTGGAGAAGCCTCCCGTGGCGGTGAATCGTCCGGGGTTCGGCCACATCGCGTTCGAGACCGGCGACGTGGGTGAAGCCAGGGCCGAGGTGCTGGCTAATGGAGGCCAGGCGGTTGGAGAGGTGGTCTCGCTCACAACCTCGGCGGGCAGCCGCGTGACGTGGTGCTACGTGACGGACCCGGAGGGCAACGTGATCGAGTTGCAGATGTGGGGCTGAAACCAGATGATCGATCTGCACACGCACACGACGGAATCCGACGGGAGCCTGTCGCCGGCCGAGTTGGTCGATCGGGCCTGCGCCATCGGTTTGGAGGCGCTCGCCATCAGCGATCACGACACGCTGGCGGGCTATGATGGGGCGCTCGAGCGGGCCCGCGGCGCGGGTCTGGAACTGATCCGCGCGATCGAGATCGGCACGCGCCATCCGGAACCGGGCAAACCCCGCGGCCAGAGCGTCCACGTGCTGGGCTATTTCCTCACTCGGGCTCCGTCTCCGATTCTTCTGGAGTGGCTGGCTGGAATTCAAGCCGCGCGGCGCGATCGTAACAGCCGGCTGGCCGCGCGGCTTCGGGAACTGGGGCTGGATGTCCGCCTGGAAGAGGTGGAGGCGCTGGGGCGCCGGCTCACGGGAAGGCCGCACTTCGCGCGCGTGCTGGTGGGGAAAGGCTACGCTGCCACGGTGGAGGACGCCTTCAGCCTGTATCTGAACGAGTCCGCCAAAGCGTACGTCCCAAAAGTCGAACCGCTTGCCGCGGATGCCATCGCGCACCTGCGCGAGGGCGGCGCTCTGCCGGTGGTGGCCCACCCGTTCCGGCTTGCCGAGGGGAACCCGCAGCGCGAGCGCGAGATGATCGCGGCGTTTTGCGACGCCGGACTGGGTGGGCTCGAAGCCTGGCATTCCGACCACTCTCCCGCCGACGCCGATCGTTTCCTGGCGCTGGCGCGGCAGTTCGACCTGGCGGTGACCGGCGGCTCGGATTTTCACGGTGAGGCGAAAGCGGGGGTGCAATTGGGCACCGGGCGCAACGGGAACCTGGCCGTGCCGCGCGCGGCTCTGGACCGCATGCGGGAGCGCGCCGCCCGCCTCTAACGAACCACTCGCGCCGGCGCGCCGTCCACCACCAGCGCCAGATCCGGGCGCGCGCACGCGGCGCGCACATAACCCAGCGCGACCGTCGTGCCCAAGGCCGGTGAAAACGCGGCCGACGTGATTTCACCTACCAACTTGCCGCCGGCTTCGATGATCGCGCCGCGCGCGGGCGCCGTTACGCTGTCAATGGTCAGCCGCACCAGCAGGCGGTTCACATGCCCTCGCGAGCGCACCCGCTCGACAATCTCCTGGCCGATGTAGCAGCCCTTGTTGAAGTGCAAGGCCTGGAGCGCCTGCGTTTCCTGTGGAAGCTGCACATCGGTGATGTCCTCGCCGTAGCGCGGCTGGCCGTGTTCGATACGAACGACGCGCACGGCCTCGGCGTCCGCTTCCATCGCACCCGCCGCTTCGACTTCGCCGATCAGAACTTCTTTCGCTTCCCCCGGAGCGATCAGCCAGAACCCCGGCGCGCCGGTGTGCGACAGGTTCGCCGTCATGACGCCGCCCACGCCGCCGAATGCGCCGGGCGTCTCCGGCAGAACCAGTCCCAGCGCCGACGCCGCTTCCGCCGCGCGCGGCCCTTCCACCGCGATGGTGGCCATTTGCGGAGTGAGGTCTTCGAGCGTCACATCGTCGGCGATGATGTAGCGGTCCAGATGCGCCAGCAGCGCGGCGTGCGTCTCGGGCTCGGTATCGAGGAGGAAGTCCTGGTCGCGGCACAACAGGTTGACGTCGCCCAATATGCGCCCCTGCGCGTTGAGAAAGAAAGCATAGCAGCCGCCGCCCGGCTTGAGCTGCTCGACGTGGTTGGTGGTCATGGCGTGCAGCAACCGCGCGCGGTCCGCGCCCCGCGCGACAATCTTGCCGCGCGCCGACAGGTCGATCCACGCGGCCTTTTCCCGCAGCGCTTCGTAGCCTCGCATACTTCCGAGTATACGAGGCCGCACCAGTTACAATCGAGGAATGATCCACGAGATCCTGCCGGTCGGGATGCTGGCGTGCAATTGCTCCATCTTCGGCGACGAGACCAGCCGCGAGGCGATCGTCGTCGATCCCGGCGACGACATCGCCGAGATCCGCGGGGTTCTCGCCGAACATGGCCTGCGCGTCACGGCCATTGTCATCACCCACGCTCACATCGACCACATCGGCGGAGCGCAGAAGCTCAAGGCGGCCACCGGCGCGCCGGTCTGGATGAACGCTAGCGACCAGGAACTCTACGATCACATCGACGCCCAAGCCGCCATGCTCGGCATGCCGGTCCCCGAGCGCGCCGCCATCGACACACCGGCGCGCGACGGCGACCGGCTGGTGCTGGGCGGCGCCGATTTCCACGTGCTGCACACGCCCGGCCACACGCAAGGGTCGATCTGCCTGTGGATTCCCGCCGAGAACAAGCTGGTGGCGGGCGACACGCTGTTCCGCGACTCGATCGGCCGCACCGATCTGCCGGGCGGCGACGGGCGGCAGATTCTCAGATCCATCCGCGCGAAACTGCTCCCCTTGCCGGATGAGACCGAAGTAATCCCGGGCCACGGCCCGCTGACCAGCATGGGCCGTGAGAAGGAACGCAACTTCTTCCTGCGCGGCCTTTAAAGTAGGACCTGCCTCCTGGCCCACAGGCGTTAAAGTAACGCCGATCTCACACGACGAAGTGCATCTCCGGCAGCCTGGATACATCCCAGAACGCCGTCGGGCCAACTTCCGAATGCCATCCGGCCAGAGCCGGCTGTGAGGCACTTCTACGGTTCGGGCGTGACGCGGCCAAGTGCCGCAGCATGCCGCATCAGTTGATGTCAGGGGTGGGTGCCCGGCGCGTCCGCCACCGGTTAGAGCGGACTTGTGGCGCCGAAAAATCGGCGGCACAGCCGTGACGGAGATCCTTCTCGCCCATGCCGCCTGCAGCCGGCCTCGAGGTCTGGCACTCGAAGAGGATGGCTGAGAGCACGTTGTATGATCGCTTGAAGTTGTCTCTGCCGGGGGCGTGGATTGACCATAGCGACCGTGATTATGTCCGAACCGTGCACCACTTGCTGAGTTCTGCCGTGAATCAATTCACTTGGAGGCAAAGGACTGGCCTCCGCCGGTCCGGGATTCGGCCAACTTGAAAAGCTTTGTCAGCCGAGTTTTCCAATTGCCCACCGCTTGCTCAGAGTCGCCGCGGCCATCCTGGTACAGGTAGGTGGCCTGGATAGCCTCGGGATAAACCGGCGTGAAGTAGTGAATGAAAGAGTCATACAGGAAAGGAGTAGCGAATCCATCCTGACCCCGAGCCATGTGAGGGCGGCGGTGACGACGCCCTTGAAGCGTTGGACAGGGGCACATGTAGGCTGGGTATCCCGAATTTGTGAGCTCCGAAATAGCCAAAACCAGAGGCGCCGACGGTGTCAGGCGAACCGGAAGGCAATACTGTGGCGCGCGATACCTCGCGAGTGCGCCGCAGGCGCTGCGGAGTCGTAGACCCCAAGCATGCATGGAAACTTCACGTGCGAGAACCGAGAGGCCCTGTTGTCATCCGCGGCCAGGAAGGAGCGGATCGGTGGGAGAAGGCGATGAGCTATAAGACCCACATGCACGGCGATAGGGAGTCGTACAGCGGCATACTACCAACGAAGCGGTCGAACGAAGGCCAGGGAGGGCCGAAGGAGATCGTGGAGGGAAGGCCGCCGACCAAGGAGAACGCGGAAGAGCCTAACCCGTGCCGGACACCGAGCCGGGAGAGCGGGTCAAGCGGGCTGGACCGTGTACGTCAAGCAGCCAAAGGGGACAAGAAGTTACGGTTCACCGCCCTGCTGCACCATGTCGACATCGAACGTCTCCGCAGCAGCTATTACGACCTGCAAAGGCAGGCAGCGGCGGGGGCGGACGGGATGACGTGGCAAGAATATGGAGACGGCCTGGAGGAGCGGTTAGCCGACCTCCATGGGCGAATCCATCGCGGGGCTTATCGAGCGAAACCGTCACGGAGAGTCTGGATACCAAAAGCCGATGGACGGCAACGGCCATTGGGAATCGCGGCGCTGGAAGACAAAATCGCACAGCGCGCGGTGGTGCAGGTTCTCAACCAGATCTGGGAAGAGGACTTTCTGGATTTTTCGTACGGGTTCCGGCCGGGGCGCAGTCAGCATGACGCTTTAGATGCGCTCTACGTCGGGATCACCAGCGAGAAGGTGAACTACGTTTTGGACTTGGACATTCGATCATTTTTCGACAAGGTCGGGCATGATCATATGGAAAAGTTCGTACGGCATCGGATTGGAGATGAACGGCTGGTCCGTCTGATTCTGAAGTGGATGAAGGCGGGCGTAATGGAGGACGGGCAGTGGTTCGAGACGAAGGAAGGGACTCCGCAAGGAGCGGTGATTTCGCCGGTGCTTGCCAATCTCTACCTGCATTATGTTCTCGATCTGTGGGTGAATGCATGGCGGCGGAAGGTGGCGCAGGGCGATGTGATCGTCGTGCGGTACGCGGACGACGCCGTGTTGGGTTTCCAGCACCGGGAAGAAGCCGAGAAGTTCCTGCGGGAGTTGCGGGAACGAGTGCGGAAGTTCGGGCTGGAACTGCATCCGGAGAAGACGC
This sequence comes from Bryobacterales bacterium, assembly GCA_030693045.1. Taxonomy (GTDB): domain Bacteria; phylum Acidobacteriota; class Terriglobia; order Bryobacterales; family Bryobacteraceae; genus JACQZT01. The sequence continues at coordinate 5,275 of JAUYBU010000290.1, forward strand.
GCCTGATGGAATTCGGGCGCTATGCCGCTGAACGGCGGGCGAAGCGTGGGGAAGGGAAGCCGGAAACCCTCGACTTTCTGGGTTTTACTCACATCTGTGGGAAGAACCACAAGACCGGGTACTTCATGGTGTACCGGAAGACGATCGGCAAGCGCATGGCGGCCAAGCTGAAACAGATTCGGCAGAAGCTGCGACAGGGCCTGCATGAGAAGACCAAGGACACGACGAAGTGGCTGCAGTCGGTGGTTCGCGGGTATTTCCAGTATCACGCTATACCCCGTAACGAGGGGCGACTGAAAGCCTTCCGATACGAAGTGCTGCGCATGTGGTGGTGGCCGCTTCGCCGGCGGAGCCAACGAACCCGCTGGACGTGGAAGAAATTCCGGGAGACCCTCGGTAACCTGCTGCCGGAAGTCGAGATCCTGCATCCGTATCCAGAGGTGCGCTTTGCGTCTAAACATCCAAGGTAGGAACCGTGTGCGTTAGTAGCGCCAGCACGGATCTGTGCGGGGGGTGCCGGGTAACCGGCATCTCTACCGCGACCCAGGTCGTTGGCAGGCGAAAGCGCCTGCCGCATGGGTCCCTGGGTCTCCGGTGTGCTATATTTATTCAGGGGAATGAATAAATAGTCACATGCGGCAACGGGTCGGCATCGTCGGGTTTCGGGGCTACAGCGGCGCGGAACTGGTCAAGATCCTCTCACGGCACGCGCACGTCGAGCCGGTTCTGCTTGAGCATCGGGCGGACTCGGAAGAACGTCCCCTGCCGCGCGGCCGCAAAGGTCCGCCGCGGGTGGCCTGCACGGCGGAAGCGGTGCGCTCGGAAGGTCTGAGGGCGGTCTTCCTGGCCACCCCGGCCGAGGTCTCGATGGAACTTGCGCCGGCGATGCTGGAAGCCGGGGCGGTGGTGGTCGACCTGAGCGGCGCTTTCCGCCTGAAGACCGTCGAGGCGCACCGGCAGTGGTACAAGGAAGAGCATACCCAACCCGCGCTGCTGGCCGAGGCGGTCTATGGGCTTCCGGAATTCTATCGCGACCGGATTGCCGGCGCCCGGCTGATCGCCAATCCGGGCTGTTATCCGACGGCGGCCAATCTGGCAATCCGGCCGTTGGTGGAATCCGGGATTGCCGACCGCAAAGCCGGGATCGTCTGCGACGCCAAGTCGGGGATGAGCGGGGCGGGCCGCAAACCGAGCCTCAAGACCAGCTTTTGCGAGGTCGCCGGAAACTTCTCCTGTTACTCGATTCTGGATCACCGGCATGTGCCCGAAGTGTTGATGAACTCGGGCTTGGAAGATGGGGAGTTCAGCTTCGCGGCGCACCTGATCCCGGTCGATCGCGGCATTCTGGAAACCATCTACTTCCGCACGGACAAGATCGCCAGCGCCGGCGATCTGATTGCGGTTTACGAGAATTGTTACCGAAGCGAGCCGTTTGTCCGGCTGCACGAGGCCGGCCGTGTGCCCGACCTGCACTCGGTTGCGCACACGAATTTCTGCGACATCGGCGCGCAGTTCGACTCGGCCACGGGACGTGGGGTGGTGGTGAGCGTGATCGACAACCTGGTGAAAGGGGCGGCGGGCCAGGCGGTCCAGAATATGAACCTCGCGCTGGGTTTCGCCGAGACGGAGGCGCTGGGGTGAGGATGCTGGTCAAGCTGGGCGGCACTTTGCTGGATGCGCCCGAATCGCGCAACCGGCTGGCGCGCGAACTGGCGGCGGTTCAGGCGGGCGGAATCGAGATGGTGGTGGTGCATGGCGGCGGGAAGCAGATGACCCGCTTCCTGGCCGAGCGGGGCGTGGAAAGCCGCTTTGCCGGCGGCCTTCGCGTCACCACGCCGGAAGTCCTGGATGCGGTCCTCAAGGTGTTCGCCGGCAGCGTCAATCACGAACTGGTGGCCGCCTTTGTCGCGGCCGGCGCGCGGGCCGTCGGTTTGAGCGGCATCGATGCCGCCCTGGCCGAAGCCGAGCGGATGAGCGAGGAACTGGGCGCCGTGGGCCGGATCGTGCGCGCCGATGGCGGATTGCTCCGGCTGCTGAGTGCCAACGGCTATCTGCCCGTGGTCGCCTGCGTCGCCGGCGACCGCCAGGGAAGGATCTACAACGTCAACGCCGACCAGATGGCGGCCGCCTGCGCTGCCGCGTTTGCCGCCGACAAGCTGTTTTTTCTAACCGATGTCGATGGCGTTCGCGGGGCCGACGGCGAGATCATCCCGGAGTTGACGCCGGCCGACGCCAGCCGGCTGATCGCCGGAGGTGTCGCGACCGGCGGAATGCAAGCAAAGCTGACCGCGGCCGCCGACGGGCTCGATAAAGGGGTCGGCGAAATCGTGATTGCGCCTGGCGGCGCTTCCGGGATTGTGGGACGGTTGCTTGACCGGGAAGCGGTTGGCAGCCGCATGGTTCGGAACTAGACATGTCGAGTCTCATCACTCTCGCTTCCGGGCTGGCGCCGCTGGAGTCCTGGGCGCCTCTTGCGGCGCGAAAAGCGCGCATGTGCGACGTCGCGAGGTTGCTGAGCCTGATCAACGGCTATGCCGCCAAGGGGATCATGCTCCCGCGGACCGAATTCGAAATGTCGGAGAACATCCGCGACTTCACGGTCGTGACCGGCGGCCCGGAACTGGTGGCCTGTGGCGCGCTACACTTTTACAGTCCAACCGCCGCCGAAGTTCGGTCGGTCGCGGTTCGGGAGGGCATGAAAGGCCGCGGCGTGGGGAAGTTGCTGGTCGAGGCCTTGGATGCCGAGGCCTGCGAATTCGGGTTGGAGTCCATTTTCGCTTTCACCTACGTGCCGGGCTTCTTCCACAAGCTCGGCTACGTTGAGGTCGACCGGGGCGAGTTGCCGCTGAAAGCGTGGAAGGACTGCTTGCGCTGTCCGAAATTCCAGTGCTGTGACGAAACCGCGATGGTGAAGAAGCTCCAGTCTGTGCAGTTCTAGTACTAGGTACTACCCTCATTTGCGGGTATTTAATAGACGCAAATCGGGTTAGCCGAGCACTAGAGAGTAGTAGGTGATTCCCCCTAAGTAGAAGATCTTAAAAGACATATCAACAATCATCCAGTCTCCGGATGGACTTCAATTCAATACCCGCAAAATACTTTTGCATTTATTGAGAATAATACCCCTCTGAGAGTACTAGACAGGTATATAATTCTCAAAGGACTCTCTGGAGGCCGGAATGAAACCGCAGACCGTCGAGATACAGAATTCCACCGGAAGGGTGCTGTGTTGTGGGATATTCCGGCCGGGCGGGAAGAAGCTTCTGGCCAAGGGGCACCTGATCAGCGAAGAAGACGTGCGGTTGCTTGAAACCGAAGGCATGAATCAGGTTTGGGTGACCGAGCTGGAGGCGGGCGAAGTTGGTGAAGACGAAGCCGTTAGCCAGATGGCTACGGAAATGGGTTGCGGGTGTCTGGAGATCCGGCTGGCGGCCGGCGGCCGCGCGAACCTGTTTGCCGCCGAGGACTGCTGCGTGCTGGTGGACGACGATCTTCTCAGGCAAATCAACTGCACATCGAGCATCGTCATTGCCACTCTGGTGAATTTCAGTTTTGCGACCGCGGGGCAGCGAATCGCGACTGTAAAAAGCGCTCCTTTTGCGGTTGCGCGAACACAGCTTGAGGCATTAATTTCGATATTGAAGGAGCGGGGGCCGATATTGCAGGCGCGGCCGGTCCGTTCGCCGGCGGTGGCGGTGCTGTACTCCGACCCGGTCAACGGAGAGCGCGCCCGACAGCTCTTTGAGAACATTGTGAGACAGCGGCTGGAACGTTTTTCGGTGACCCCGAGTTTCGCCCTGGCGGCGACGGAAGAAGAAACCGCCCTGGCGCGGGCGTTCCAGCATTTATTGCGCGCCAAGCCGACGGTAGTCCTGGTTGCGTCGACGACGGCGCCCGCCGGCCCGGAAGACATTGTGGGTCGTGCGATGGCCAAGACAGGCTGCCATATCGAGAGATTTCTGGCACCCGTGGAACCGGGGAACCTGCTCTTGTTGGGCTACTCGAACGAGGTGCCGGTTGTGAGCGCCCCGGGTTGTTTCCGGTCGGCGAAGCCAAACGTTGTGGACCTGGTGCTGCCGCCGATGCTGGCGCGTTATAGGGTTTCCGCTTCAGAGGTAGCCTGCCTGGGTCATGGCGGGCTGCTGGCCTGATCTCCGAGTCTCCTCCACTACCACAAGCCGCGGCCTCCACGCGGTTTGCGGATAGTCTCGAGCCGGGCGTCCGACCAACGCCCGGCTCTTTTTTTTGGAACAGCACCGCCTTCAGGGTGTGCCCCAAAGGGGCAGATTACCAGTGGGGGAAGGACCCACTCGAATAGTTGATGGTTAGATTCGATAGCTGGCGAGCGGAACGGTCGGGAAACTGGCCGGGCCGGAACCTCGCGACAAAGTCCACGGAAAGGTGG
>JAUYBU010000384.1 GCA_030693045.1 Bryobacterales bacterium
CTCTCCGAAATTCACTCCCCGATTTTCTCATCGCTTCAGGTCCAGGCGATTTGTTGAGGAAATTCCTGCGCGACCGGCTCGATCTAACCAGGGCTGAGGGGTTCCGCCTGGCCGGTTAACCAAGAATGAGGTAGTCTTGAGCGCAGAGGGTTGGGCGTTCAAATCGCCCCGCTGCTTCCCCACACTGGGTGACGCACGTGAAGACCAAGGACGCGGACGCGCAAGGCAGGCTCGCTTCCTGCGACCTCGGCCGCGCGTTCGCCATGCTGAAGAAAGCCGGCTGCAAGGGCCCGATCTCAATCGAGTTAGAAGGTCGGGGCAACGCGATCGAGGGTGTCCGCAAAGCCCGCCCGCTCTCACCCAGCCGCGATTCCCCTGAGCGCCTGGACGCTCCGCGCCACCGCCGCGTCCTCGTCCTCCCCGAAGTCCGGGTGAAGGAAGTCGATCTCCACCGCCAAAAGGCCGGTGTATCCGGCGGCGGCCAGCAGCCGGACCAGCGCCGGGTTGTCGACGACGCCCTCCCCAACCGGAACGGAAGAAAAGAAATACCATTCGTCCGCCGCGACGCCTTTCCGCACGTTGAGATCTTTGATGTGCGTGGCGTAGGTGTACCGGGCCAGCTTGGCCATGCCTTTGATGGGGTCGTCGAGCAGGCGCACGAAGTTGCCGGTGTCGAAAGTGACGCCCAGGTAAGGCGAGCCCACGTCCTCGACCAGCCGCAGGATCTCGTCGGAGGTGAAGTCGATGTGGTTCTCGATGGCCATCCGGATGCCGCAGCCTTCGGCGGCCGGGACGGCGCGGCGCAGCATCCGCGTCAGCCGCTCCAGTTGCGGCCCGTGCGGCTGGTTGCGGAATTTGCGGCTGCTTCCCACCACTCTCATCACCTGTGCGCCGAGGATGCCGGCGTACTCTAAGTGGCCGATCATCTCCTGGCAGGCGCCCTCGCTGGCGCCGCCCTCCAGGCCGTCCCGGTGTCCCCAGGCCCAGACGCGATCCAGTTTGTAGTCGTCCAGAACCTCCCGAATGTGGCGCAGGTAACCCGTGTCGCGGCTGATGTAGCACGATTCCAGCGACACGCCGTCCACGCCCAGCTCGTGCGCGCGCTTCAGAAAATCCTCCAGCGTCATGGTCTTGGCCGCCGGCTTCTGTTGCGGGTACACCTCGCCGAAGCAGCGGTGATAGCAGTAGCTGTCGATCCCAATTTTCAGAGCCACGATGTTGAGCTTATCAGAGGCGCTCCGGGAGTGATAGTCTGTTGAGGTGCGAACCTCGCTGATCTCGCTTTTGCTTTGCGGCATCGCGCTGGCCCAGACGCCCTCTCTGAAACCAGGGACGTTTGAAAACCAGCCCGCGGTGGTGCTCTCCAACGACAAACTGGAATTGACCGTGACCCTGCTGGGCGCATCGTTCGCGAAGCTCCTGCTGCGCGACGATGCCGAGGCGCTCAACCCGTTGTGGGAACCCGCGCGCATGTCGCGCGAGTCGGGCGGCCGCGCCGAGTTCCGCGGCAGCACCGGCCACTTCGTCTGCGTGGACGGCTTCGGTCCGGTCTCGGCCGAGGAAAGGGCCGCCGGGTTGCCCGGCCACGGCGAGGCGCACTTGCAGAAGTATGAAACGCGGCGCTCCGCCGTCGAAGGGCGCGCCGCCGTGCTGACGATTGAAGCCCTGCTGCCGATCGTGCAGGAAAAGTTCGCGCGCACAATGCGCCTGGTGGAAGGCGAAACCGTGGTCTATGTCGAAAGCCGGCTCGAGAACCTGATGGGGTTCGACCGTCCCGTAAACTGGGCCGAGCACGCCACCGTGGGTTCGCCGTTCCTGGAATCCGGCGCAACGGTGGTGGACGTTTCGGGTGCGCGCTCGATGACCCGGCCCTACCCTAAGGCGAGGGGTGGTGCTTCCGAACGCCGCCTGGCGTCTGGCCGGGAATTCACCTGGCCCATGGCCCCCGGGCTGGACGGAAAGCCCGTGGACCTGCGCCAGACGCCGCGCCAGCCGCACTATCTGGACCACGCCACAACCCTGGTCGACACAGCGAGCAAGTACGGATGGACCACCGCGCTGCACCCCGGCAAGCGCCTCATCGTGGGCTACGTGTTCCGGCGCGAGGAGTTTCCGTGGGTCCAGTACTGGGGCAACTTTCCTCCCACCGGAAAGATGTCGCGAGGCCTGGAGTTCAGCACCCAGCCCTTCGACGTCCCCCGGCGCGAGGCCATCGGCGCGCTCCCCCTGTTCGGCGCGCCGACCTACCGCTGGCTGCCCGCAAAATCGGCCATCGAGACGCGATTCCTGCTCTTCTACGCGCGCACGCCCGAGGGCATGAGCAAGGTGGACGACGTGCGCCTGGAAAACGGCAAGCTGATCGTCGAAGACCGCGCGGCGGCCAAGACGCTCACGCTGGCGGCGTCGCTGGGGCTGTAGGCGCCGGGGGAGCGTCCACCATCTTTTCCTGCTTCGGGTCGAAGAAGGCGACTTTATTCTTCCGCCAGGACTCGACGCCCAGCACCACCGCCACTTGCGATCGGTAGCCGAGTTCGCCGTCCAGCGCCGGGTTCTTCTTGACATCGGCGTCGTACTGCTCCTTCACGTCGGCTTCGCCCAGCAGGCCGCCGATCATCTCCTCCTGCTGCGCGCGCGGCAGCCTGCGGAAGTTCCTCCCGCCGGCCGCCCCTTCGGCCTGCACCCACCGGCCTTCCACGCCCGCCTTCGCGATCCTGTCGGCGAACTCCGCGGCGAAAGGACCTTCCGGCTCCACCAGCAGATAGGACGGCCGCAGGTGGTTGGGGCCGAAGAAGCGGATGTTGGCCCGATGGCCGCGAATGACGATCGGCACTTCGAGCACCGTCGTCGGATGGACGTAGTTTCCGCCGCCAGCCACGGCGCGCACGGGAAATCCGCGGCCGGTAACGTGAATCAGCGGCGTGATGTGGTGGTAGTAGAGGTCGGTCGTGATGCCGCCGCCGTAATCCCAGAAACGCCGCCAGCGGAAGTACCGCTCGGGGCTGTAGGGCACTTTGGGGCGGCTGCCGACTTTGTCGATGGTATACTCCCAGGGCGGCTCGATGCTATTGCGGTGGCGGCTGGTCTGGCTCCACAGAAGCTGTCCCAACACTCCCGCGCCCACCAGCGCCGCGGCGGGTTTCCAGATGCCGTGCGCCATGTGCTCGCTGTCCACCGCCAGCACGCGGCCCGCGAATGTGCTGGCCGACGCCCCCATTTCGGAGACAGAAGCTGGCCACGGATGGACATGGATGAACGCCGAAATCCTTCCGTCGGCGTTCATCCGTGTCCATCCGTGGCCAGCGCTTGTCCCCGAAACAGGGGTGCCGCGGGTTATTGTGGAAGATATGAGCAAACTGGTCCGTTTCAGTCTGAACCCGCGCTGCGAGCCCACCGCCCCCGACAGTTCCCCCGACGTGCGCTACGGCCGGCTCGACGGGGATGTAATTCTGGAGTCCGGCTTTTTCTGGAACGGCCCGCGTGGCGCTTCGCTCCCCCGCTCCCAGGTGCGGCTGCTGCCGCCGTGCTGTCCGTCGAAGATCGTGTGCGTGGGCCGGAATTACCTGGAGCACGCGCGCGAACTCGGCAACCAGCCGCCGTCGGAACCGCTGATCTTCCTCAAGCCGCCTTCGTCGCTGATCGCCGACGGCGACGACATCGTCTATCCGCCCATCTCCCAGCGCGTGGACCACGAAGCCGAACTGGGGGTGGTCATCGGCCGTCGCGCTCGGCATGTGCGCGCCGAGGATGCGGACCAATACGTCCTGGGCTACACCGCGGTCAACGACGTCACGGCGCGCGATCTCCAGAAGAAAGACGGACAGTTTACCCGCGGCAAGGGGTTCGACACCTTCTGCGCGGTGGGGCCCTGGATTGTGCCGCGCGAAGAGGTGTCGCTCGCCGGCGTGCGCGTCCGCGCGCTGGTCGACGGCGTCGTGAAACAAGACGCTCCCGCGACGGACATGATCTTCTCAGTGGGTGTTATAATCGCGTTTGTCACCGAGTTTATGACGCTGGAGCCGGGCGACCTGGTGGCCACCGGCACGCCGCCCGGCGTCGGACCGGTTCAACCCGGAGCCCTGATCCGCATCGAGGTTACCGGCGTCGGCGCGATCGAGAACCGCGTCGTTCTTCCATGAATCCAGGATCGAGTCTGCCATATCTGGCCGGAGCTGTCGCGGCCCTCGCCGCCGCGGGCGTATGGGTGTGGCGGCGTCGCCGCTTGTCTCCCGCCGAAAGAGAGCGCCGGCGCCGTATCGGCGTCACCCGTCAGGGACGCATGACCGACGGCCTGGTGACCGACGCGCACGACGGCGTGCTCTACTATTCGTATTCGGTGCGCGGCGTTCAGTACGCGACGTCGCAGGACGTTTCCGGATTGCTCGAGCGCCTGCCGGCCGCGCCTGCCATGCTGGCCGGCTCGGCGACGGTCAAATTTCTGACGGGGAATCCAGCCAATTCCATCGTGTTCTCGGAGGAGTGGTCCGGATTTCGGCAGCGATAATGAGAGGGAGGTTAATCGTGAAAAAGTTCATGAATTGGAAATTCGCGCTCGCCGCTTGCGGCGCGCTTCTGGCCTTCGGCGCTGGCGTCGCCACCGGCGCCGCCAAGTTCAACAAGCCCAAGTCGGTCATCCACCTGGTTCAGGTGAAGTGGAAGGCCGGCGCCACCGACGCGCAGAAGAAGGCCGCCATCGATGGCGTCGAGAAGATGGCCGCCCTGACGCCCGGTATCAAGAACATCTGGATGAAGCAGACACGCGCCCAGTTTTGGGGCGATCCGCGCCCCGACGCGGCCTGGGTGATCGAGTTCGACAACCGTGAGGCCGAGCAGGCTTACGAGAAGAGCGACGCCCGCAAGCAGTGGTTCGAAAAGGTCTACGACCCGATTCGGGAAGAGAGCCGCTCGAGCCAATGGACCAACGAGTAGGCCGCCCATGCGCTTCGTGACTTTTCGCGCCGATGGCGCGGTTCAACCCGGCGTCGCCGCCGGCGGCCAGGCGATCGGCCTCGCCGGCGCCGGTTTCCCGGATCTGCTGTCGGTCATCGCGGGCGGCCCCGCTGCTCTCGCGAAGATACAGGCGTGGATCGCCGCGCCCCCGCCCGGCGCGTCGCGCGATCTGGCCGCGGTGACCCTGCTTGCGCCCATCCCGCGTCCGCCCAAGCTCATCTGCGTGGGCCTGAATTATCGCGACCACGCGCTCGAAGCCAAGATGAAGCTCCCCGCAACGCCCACCATCTTCGCGAAGTTCCCCACCGCGGTCATCGGACCGGGAGAGCCGATCGTGCTCCCCCGCTCGTCCGCCGAACCCGACTACGAGGCCGAGTTCGCCTTCGTCATCGGCCCGGGCGGCCGCCACATCCGGGCGGCGAACTGGCGCGAGCACGTGTTCGGCTACACCATCTTGAACGACGTCAGCGCGCGCGATTACCAGATGGCCACCACCCAATGGACCATCGGCAAGAGCTTCGACACCTTCGCGCCCATGGGCCCGTGCGTCGTCACCCCGGATGAAATCGCCGACCCACACAACCTGGACATCCGGCTTACCATCAACGGCGAACGGTTACAGGATTCCAACACGCGCCACCTCATCTTCCCCATTCCGGACCTGATCGCTTACCTCTCCAGCGTCTTCACGCTCGAGCCCGGCGACGTGGTCTCCACCGGAACCCCCGGCGGCGTCGGTTTCGCGCGCAAGCCGCCACGCTACCTGCAGCCCGGCGACGAAGTGGTGGTGAGCGTCGAGGGTATTGGAGACCTGCGCAACCCGGTGGTGGCCGAAGGAACCTGACGGAATACGCGCCTACACCAGCGGCCTGCTGCGCCCGCTTTTGCGAATATTCTCCAGCAGCGCCGACATCTCGCGCACCACCTCGGGATTCGCCGCGGCCACGTTCTTGGTCTCGCCGATGTCGCCGGCCAGGTTGAACAGTTCCAGCGAAGACGCGGCTTTCTTGCCCTGCGCCTCTCTCGCCGGAATCAGTTTCCACGGGCCCTTGCGAAGGGCGATGCCCTGCGCGTGCTCCACCAGGTGATCGCGCCCCTGCCTGGATTCGCCCAGCAGCGCTGGCAGCATGTTGAGACTGTCCGGGCTGGCATCGTCCGCCAGTTTGCCCCCCGTGAGCGAAGCGAAGCTGGCCGCCAGATCCACCTGGCTGATCAGAGCGTCGGAAACTCCCGGCTTGATGCGGGCCGGCCAGCTTGCCAGGAACGGCATGCGCGTGCCGCCCTCGTAAATGCTGTACTTGCCCCCGCGCAGCGGGCCCGCCGGCTTGTGGCTGCCCAGCGCCTCCACCGAGCCGTCGTTGTATCCGTCGTCCACCACCGGGCCGTTGTCGCTGGTGAAGATCACCAGCGTGTTGCCGGTCAGCTTGAGCCGCTCGAGCGTGGCCAATAACTGGCCGGCGCACCAGTCAAGCTGCCGGATCGCGTCGCAGCGCAACCCGCACTGGCTGGTGCCCCGAAATTTATCGTTCGGCACGCGCGGCACGTGGATATCGTGTGTGGCGAAGTAGAGGAAGAACGGTTTGGCCCTGTTCTTTTCGATGAACGAGGCGGCCTTGCCCGTAAGCGTCTGCGCCATGTCCTCGTCCACCCAGCGCGCCGACTTGCCGCCGCTCATGAAGCCGATGCGGCTGATCCCGTTGACGATGGTTCCGTCGTGGCCCTGGCTCAGTTTCATCTTGAGCAGGTCCGGACGCTCGCGGCCCGTCGGTTCGTTCCCGATCTTTTCCTTGTAGCTGACTTGAATAGGATCCTTGGGATCGAGTCCGGCAACCCGGCGGTTCTCCACGTAAACGCAGGGCACCCGGTCGCCGGTGGCCGGGACGATGAAGGAATAGTCGAAGCCAACCTCGCGCGGGCCCGGCGCGATCTCGCCGTTCCAGTCGACATTGCCGCTGCCCAGGCCCAGGTGCCACTTGCCCACGCAGCCGGTCGCGTAACCGGCCTGCTGTAGGATGGACGCCACCGTCGGCCGCGCCGGGTCCACGATCAGCGCCGCGTCCCCGGGAAGGACGCCCGTGCCCTTCTTGCGAAAGGCGTACTCCCCGGTCATCAGCGAGTAGCGCGTCGGCGTGCAGGTGGCCGAAGATGAGTGGGCATCGGTAAAGCGCACGCCCCGCGCCGCCAGCCGGTCCAGGTTCGGCGTCTTCGCCCGAGTCGCCCCATAGCAGCCAAGATCGCCGTAGCCGATATCGTCGGCCAGCATGACGATGATGTTGGGCCGCTGAGCCGCCGCCGCACCGGCGATCATCGGGCCGGCGCATGCGCCCCCCGCCGCGCCCATTCGAACAAAGTCGCGTCGAGTCATGAATTGCGCTCCTCTCCAGGCCGGCGAGACGCGCTCGGCGCGGAAAACCCGTCGCCCGTCGCTCGCCGCCACTCCGCGAGCATGCCTCTATGCTGCTCCAGAGTCTTACGGTACCGGGGGTCTTCGGCGACGTTCACCATCTCGCCGGGGTCCTTTCCCATGTCCACCAGCGATTCCCGCCGCTGGCCCTCGCTGTAGACCGAGTACTTGTAACGCTGGCTGCGCACCATGCGTCCGTCCGGCGTCGGCAGGCGTCCGTCCACCGGCGCCCCTTCGGCCATCTTGTTGCACACCACCAGGTATTCGCGCGGGTCCTTGTCGCTCTTCCCGTCGGCCGTGTCCTTCAAACTCATTCCGGGCAGCCCGGCCGGGACCGGAATGCCGGCGTAGCCGCACAGTGTCGGAATCAAATCCACGCCGGTGTGCGCCAGCCGGCGGGAAGTGCCCGCTTTGGTCACGCCCTTGTAACTGATAATCAACGGAACCCGGGCGGCTTCGTCATAAAACACGGTCTTCTGATTCCACCGGTGCGCGCCCTGGCAATCGCCGTGATCGGCCAGAAACACGATCAGCGTGCGTTCCTCGAGCCCGCCCTCCCGCAACGGCCGCAGCACCTGGCCGATCAGGGCGTCCACCTTCTCGATCATCCGGTAGTAGCCCCAAATGTATTCCCGCCACTTCTTCTCGTCGAACTTCGAGACCGGAAACTTGTAGTGACTCTGGTAGGACCGCCGCATCAGCGCGATCGTGTCGGTCTCGTTCTTCGGGACCTCCAGGTTCGGGCGCAGCGGCGGACATTGTTCCAGCGCCGGCGGAGTGCCAACCGAGCCATCCGGCAACTCTTCGCCGCGCGCCCACTGACAAATGTTGTGAGGGTTCAGGAAAGAGGCCACCATCAGGAACGGCGCGTCGCGCTTGGTCCGGATGAAATCGGCGGCAGCCGCGGCCGTGCCGACATCGCCCTTCGCCTTCTCGCGCTTCATGGCAGTGAAACCGTGCACTCCGGCGTCGGCTTCCCGATACGGCAGATGCCACTTGCCGAAATACCCCGTGGCGTAGCCGGCGCGCTGGAACAGCGTTCCCATGTGTGGGAACCGCCGCGCGTCGATCGGCGTCGTGTCATTGGTCTGGACGCCTGTCTCGGCCGGGTACCGCCCGGTGAACATCGACGTTCGCGACGGCACGCACAGCGGGTTGGCGCAGTAGGCGCGGGTGAACGTCATCCCGTTGGCGGCCAGGCTGTCCATGTTCGGAGTCCGTATGTAGCGGTCGCCGATCCGGCAACTCATGGCATCCGAGAACTGCTGGTCGGTCATGACGATCAGCAGGTTCGGCCGCCCGGACGCCGAGGCAGCGCGAGAGCGGCCGGCCAGGATCGTGGCCAATGCGGGGCCGCCCGCCGTTTCCAGAAATAGTCGTCGGTTCATGTTCATCCTAAACTTTTTGTCTTACCCCATATTTGTCGGGGTCCGCAAATGGTTCATCGCGCAGCCGGCCTCAACCCGGCCCCGCCGATGTGCATCGACCAGGTGTCAGCGTCCTCAGTCCGAACTCGTGATCTTTCTTGCCTCTTTCAGTTCCTCGGCGGACATCAGCTTTGCGATTCTCCGCTTGGCTTCGTTGGCGGGGTGTTGGGACCCGAACTCTGCGGCGAGGTGGAACCACATGTAGGCCTTGACGTAGTCCTGCGGAACGCCCGCCGCCTCTGAATACAGTCGGCCCATGTAGAAACATGCCGAGGGATGGCCCCTATCAGCCAATGGACCCAGGTGCGCCAGCGCCCCGTCGTAGTCGCGCAGCACAAAAGCTTCTTCACCTTGTATGAACTTCCTCTGAGTGCCCCGTTCCTCCTCCCTCACACTGATGGCGAGTGCCCTTGCGGCGCTTGCACTTGTAGGTTCCGACGGCTCGCCTCCAATCAGCCGGTCCAACGCCTCCACCGCCGCCTCCACCGCCTGGTCCCGTTTGAGAATCTCTGCCGTTCGCCTCTGCAAGTCCAACTCGTCTCCGGCCATTTCAAGCCAAATATCAGCCACGGCGTTTTCATGGGTCCTCAGCCAGAAGCCAACCATCTCAATCGCTTGCTTCAGCGAGACTCCTGGCCGGGACCAGCGCGGCCTTCCGCCCTCCAGCCGGACCTGGAGGTCATCGCTGATGAATATCCACTTCATGACCCGAACTTGACAGTACCGAATTCCAGCCTATCGGGTTGCCTTAAGTTCCGCAACCCGCATGGCCAGGGCCTGCTCCAGATTCTCTCGGCCACGCCCCTCAGGCTGGTCTGGCGATTCTTCGACTCCCGGATCCGAACCGTCCGGCCACGACTGGCCCCCTCCGAGCAGGTCGTCGCCCTCGGCCTCCGGAATACCATCCCGGGGTCTCGAGCAACTGCCGCCAAAACCTCAATCTTCGCGAAATTCAACCGGGACCTCCTTGACCCATCCAGAACCGAAGGAATCGGCTTGGAGGTATGAGCCGCCCAATTGAGCAGAAGGGCTACACTCGAAACACAAAAAAATCCACCGCACCGAGAGGATTTTTGTCAGTATCTAGCTCCTTCGGGGGCATGAGCAAGCGGCAAGATTGGCGGGAAGTTCGGGTGAAAGGCTCGCTTGTATGAAGCGCACAGATCCCTCATCTCCGCGTTCTGCGAGCACACGACCGAAAGTGAGCTTAGCACGTTGTCGATCCGTGTACTAAATGAACGGTGAGGATCCACGAAATCGCGTACCAATTCTCCAATCAACCCCGGTGCCCCGGCTGCCATCTGTAGCTTCCCCATTACACCTGCCGTCGCATAAGGGTCGTACCCAGTGGGGATAAGCAGCGCCATACCGATGACATCGGCGTCAGGCTCGGAGAGGCGATTCCCGGTCCTGATCTGCCAAATATGAGCAAGCTCATGCGCAATCACGAAGGCCATCTCGGCGTCGGAATCGCCAATGAGCTGCGACATCGCAGCATTGATCTGCACCACATTCCCATCCGGGGAGGCGTAGGCGTTGACTTGATTCTCCGTACTTATCCGAAGCGTCACAGTACGCGCGAAGACTGTCGGAAACGCCTTAGTCGCTGTTGCCAGAAGCCTCGAATATGCGTTCCATATCCGCTCATGATGAGCGACCGGCCACACGAACCGCCCCGACGGCAAACTCGCGAGCACATCGTCCTCCCCCGATAACGTCAAAGCTACAAATTGCGTTGGGGGACTAGCTCTAAGCAGCATTGTACCGACGAAACCAGAACCGAGGCCTGCAAACAGTGACGAGACGTTGAATGCCCGATGCCCCAGCGGAGCGAGCACAACTGTCCGCTCCCCCAGAGAGAGGCCATTTGCGTCGCGCAGAATCACGCTCACTGAGATTGTCATGTTCGGATAAACATTGGCTATCGCCACCCCAGTGGAGCCAGTTGCTGATGACCAGAAGTTGCCCGTCGGCAATGTGGCCGGCACGGCAACATCAGCCCGTACTTTGCCCTGCGCCAATTGCCGGAACGAAACCATACCTTGGACAGGATAAGACGCCCGTGCCGTCGCCCAGCCAATCACGGTTGCACTAGAAGACATGCGACTGCGCAGCACTCGAATCCCATTGGGCGGCACCGTCAGTGTTACTCGCGGAGATAGCCCGTAGCCGAAGTCGAGGCTGAGTGGCTGACCAGAATCGTTGAAGAAATCCACTACGACCTGCGATGCCACATCGCCCAAAATGGACGGGTTCGTGAACGTCAGGACGGTTTGCCACCGGTCGGCAGCATTCGAACCTCCGTCGGCGAGCTGCGGAAAGTACAAGTACACACTCGTGCCCTCAGGCTGAAATTGGGCGGAACTTGCCCCGGCCAGCAAGAGGACGAACAACAACTGTCGTGCCATAGCTGCATCCACCTTTCCTTCCCGCATGTACGGGGATCATCCCGCCGCTCGTTATACAGGTGCTTCTCACCTGATTCGCGTCTGACGGCAAGGGAAGGCTCCACGCGCACCGGAGACGACTGCCGCAATGCTACCACGAAACCGAATTTGCCGACACTTGACTGCGGCGTACACTATCTTCATCTTCTGCGGTGATGCCCGGAACCGTATACAAGCGCGCCCTGGCGGCCTTCGTCTCAATCTCAGATCGCTTGCGGACCGACAGTTTCTCGGCCCGTGCTTTCCCACCCTTCTACCCTCCGATCCGCCCCAAGGCCACAGCGTGCGGGTTCTTGCCCTCGTCCGGCTTTTCCAGTGGCGTGCCTTCAAGTTGCTCCCCGATGGCCCGCTCGACTACACGCCGGGCGTTTACGGCGAAGTCGAGTTCTTTGCCTTTGCTTGAGCGGGTAGGTATGATACGATTCTGCCATGTCGCCACTAGAAAAGGAATTGGAAACTGAATTGTTGGCCATCTACGAAAAGTGCAGTGCCATAGGTTACCGCCCCACGTACTTCAAGAGAATGCTGACCACTTCAAATCTGCGGTTCTACAAGGGGCCAGTCGGCACGGTGCGCCATTTGATGTTCGGAGAGGCTGGGCCTACGTCTGGATTTCGGCGGCTTGTTAAGGCTGGCAAATTGACCTGGACGGTCGAGTGGCTGATCGCGAACAATCCCAAATGGCAACCGCTCTTCCAGAAGTCTGAATGGGTTGTTGAAAAAGCGAAAGCTCGCATCCGAGAGGCCAGGGCGCCAAACTGACTCACTACCTACGCTTCCACGGACTGATCTGTGTCTCGCCGCGTCGGTTCACAAGTCCCCGGCCGAGTGACGCGGCGCCATCTCCAGCCGTCACGCCAACAGGATTCGTCGCGCCGGTAAAACAACGACGCGGCCGGTCAAAGCCGCTCCGCGATCGACTTGGCTTGCAGGAACTGCAACAAGTAGTCCGGGCCGCCCGCCTTCGAGTCCGTACCCGACATGTTGAAGCCGCCGAACGGGTGCGCTCCCACCATCGCGCCCGTGCACTTGCGGTTGATGTACAGGTTTCCGGCGAAGAACCCCTCGCAGGCCTTCTCTATCTTCCCGCGGTTGCTCGTGTACAACGCGCCGGTGAGGCCGTAGTCGGAATCGTTCGCCAGCTCCAGCGCGTGCTCGAAGTCCCGCGCCTTGGTCACGGCCAGGACCGGACCGAAAATCTCTTCCTGGAAAATCCGCGCTTTCCGCCCGACGTCGGCAATCACGGTCGGCTGAACGAAGAAACCTGGGGCCTCCTGCGGCGCGCCGCCTGCCACCAGGCGTCCTTCCCGTTTGCCGATTTCGATGTACTCCAGGATCGCCTGCCGCGCGCGCTCGCTGATCACCGGCCCCATGTAGTTGTCCGGATCCTCCGCCGGTCCCACCTTGATCGCAGCCACCTTCGACACAAGCCTGGAAAGAAATTCGTCGTACACTTTCTCGCTCACGATGGCGCGCGAGCAAGCCGAGCACTTCTGACCCTGGTACCCGAAGGCGGACACCAGAACTCCTTGCACGGCCGCGTCCAGGTCGGCCTCCTCATCCACAATGATCGCGTTCTTGCCGCCCATTTCGACAATCACGCGCTTGATCCACATCTGGCCGGGCCGCGGCCTGGCCGCCAGTTCGTTGATCCGCAGACCGATCGCGCGCGAACCGGTGAATGAAATCAACCGCGTCAGCGGGTGTTCCACCAGCGCGTCGCCCACGGCGGCGCCGCTGCCGCTCACCAGCGCGAAACTCGGTTCCGGAAAACCGGCCTCGAGCAGGACCTCGACGAATTTCGCGGCCACGGTTGGCGTGTCGCTGGAAGGCTTTATGACCACCGTGTTGCCGGCCACCAACGCGGCGGTTGTCATTCCGGCCAGAATGGCCAGCGGGAAATTCCAGGGCGCAATCACCACCACGGCGCCAAGCGGCAGGTACACCATGCGGTCGCGTTCACCCGGCAGTTGCACAAGCTCCGGCAGCGAGGCCAAGCGCAGCATCTGGCGCGCGTAGTAATCGCAGAAGTCGATCGCCTCGCAGGTTTCGGCCTCTGCTTCCGGCCACGTCTTGCCGGCTTCGAAAACCAGCCACGCGTCGAACTCGAGCTTGCGCCGGCGCAGGATCCGGGCCGCATTGAAGAGCAACTCCGCGCGCCGTTCGGCCGAAGTGCGGCTCCACTCCGGGAAGAACGCCGCAGCCGCTTCCACCGCCCGGCCCGCCTCGCTGGCCGTGGCCTTCTGATGGACGCCCACCACCTCGCCCGGCCACGACGGGTTCAGGCTCCGCAATTTCTCCGCGGTCTTCAGCCGCGCGCCGGCGATTCGCAATTCATATTCGCGGCCGAACTCGGCGCGCACCGCCGCCAGCGCCTCCCGCATGGCGGAGCGATTCCCGGGCTGCGAAAAATCGGCGTAGGGTTCGTTTTGAAACACCGCCGAGGGCCTACTCGCCGATCGCCGACGATGCCTTCTGCACCACCTCGCGGCCGCGTTCGAAAAGGTCGGCGGCTTCATCCGCGATCTTCTTGCCCTTTTCGTAAATGTCGCGCCCGCGGTCCAGCATCTCCTTGCTGCTGTCGACCAGCTTCGCGCGGCCTTCCTCGGCGCTCTTCTTCAGCTTGCGCCGGGTATCGACGCCGGAGGCGGGCGCATACAGCAGCGCAATCGAGGCCCCGATGGCAGCTCCCGCGATAAACCAAACCAGCCTAGCCGTATTGTCGCTTTCGTGTGCCACAGCCTGCACTCCTTCCAGCCACAATTGTAGCCGCTTGACAGGTTCGGAGGCCAGCGCTTTCAACGGGAGCAATGTCAGATTGCCTGCCGGCCGAGGTCGGAAAGAAACTCGACGCGGATGCCGAGAGCACTCCGCTTGCTCACCGCACTCACCAGTCTCCGATCGGCGGTTACCAGCGGGATCTCTCGGCGCTGGGCTAAGGCAAGGTAGACGCAATCGTATACCGGGTGCTTCAATTCAAGCGATAATTGAAGCGCCGAATCGAGGAGTTCCCGGCTTGCGGTAATTACCACGGGCGCACGGAGCAACAGGCCCAACCGTCCGGCGGCATCCCGCGGTGCAAGATCGCCCAATCGGACTTTCTTCCAGATAATGTTGGCGCACTCGACCAGCAACAGGTCGGGCGCCTCCAGCCTCGCGCCCGCGAGCAACCGCGCCTCGCCGCTGTGCTGTTCGCGTACCACCCACTTGACGGCGACACTCGCATCCACCACCGCGGAATCGATCACCGCGCGTCTCGCATTTCCCGCAGCAATTGCGCGCTGTCCGACTTCTGAGCCCTGGTTCGGCTTCGGAACGCGTCGGCCCGGCCCCAAAAATCGGCCTCTTCGCTCTCCAGCGCCTGCGCAAGAATCAGGCGATGTTCGGATTCGGCGGACCTGCCGTGACGCGCAGCCCTCACCCTCAGGGCGCGAGCCAGGTTGTCGGGAACGTTCCGGACCGTCAGTTGCGCCATCGCGCCACCCCCTGCTGTCATTATATACAATGACAGCATTGCCTGCACACAACGGCGCCGGCCGGCGGCTCGCAATTGAATCCGAAAGCCGCTGCGCGCTTCCCGGACGTCGGCCGCGGCCAGCACCTTCCGCCACGCGCCGGCGGATCCATCGATCACTCGCGGTATTCCTCGGCGATCATCGCGAATACCCGGTCCAACTCCGCCAGTGCGGCTTCGCGCGTGGGCATTAGGGCATAGCAGCCCGAGATGGCCGGGATCTCGGCGACCCAGGAGCCGTCGTCCTGCCGGTAGAGGATCGTCTTGTAGTCGTCAACTGTCATTCACCGGCTCACAATCTCGAACCACGGCGACAGCTCCTGCCCGTCGCCCTGCAAGTGAATGCGAAATCCCCCGGGCGCCTTTTGGACGCCAGCCGCGGCCAGCGCCTTCATCCGCGCGCCCGCCCCGTCGAGCGGGTACACCGCGATCGTCTTCGCCGCCGTCCGCAGCGTGAGCGTGGATTCCATGCGCTCCATCCACAGCGGCCCCGAGCCGCCGGCCGACGGCGCCGACGGCTTCTCCTGGTTGGGGTCCTCCTTGGGCAGCGTCCACCAGTCGGTTGTGCCGGGATAGTTCGCCAGCTTGAGCGGTTCCTCGGTCCCGGCGCGCGAGCGCAGGACCTTGCCCGGCACGGAAACCAGCAGCCGCTTCGACTTCGCGATCGGCTTGTCGTCGAGAGCGGTCACCATCAGGGTCACGAACTCGCCGGTCTCGGGCGCCAACTCGAGGTCGATTGCGCCGGCGGTGACCTTGTTCTTACCGAGGAAGCCGAACACGCCGGCAGCCTTCGGCGCTTGGATCAGGAACAGGCGGGCAGCGGGGTCGTAGCGAATTTCGCCGGCTGATCCCGGCGTCACGGCCGGGATCTCGCCCACCCCGTCCTTCACCAACCGCACCGCGCGGGAAAGCGCCACGGCAGGCTGGTAGCCGCCCACCTTCTCGAGGAACGGCGCCACCTGCCGCCCCATGCGCTCGCGCGCCGCCCGCAGCCGGAGTTCCTGCGACACAGGGATATCCAGCGGCTGGCCCGGCTTCACCGCCGCCGTACGGAACAGCCACGCCGATTGCCCGAACAGCGGCAGCTTGGCCGTGTCGCTGGCCAGGTTGAAGCCGCTGGGCGTCTGGTCGTCCCAATTGCGCCCGTGCGCGTAGGCGAAATGCATCAGCCCGTCCCAGTCCTGGAAGGAAGCGAACGCCGCCAGCGTGGCGTCGATCTCGTTGCCGTAACTGTTCGGAAAAGCCTGGTTGTACTCGCTGAGCGTGTAGGGTCGGCCGGCCTGCCGCGAAGCCGCCTCGTTGAGAAACGTGGTCAGGCCCGTGCCCACCGACGACGAGTCGCGGATGCGCCAGTCGCGCGAATCCCAGCGCTGGTGCGGGAAGTTGTAGTGGTCGATGTAGAAGTGAGCGTCGGCGTAGTCCAGAACGTCGTGCGAGTCCAGGTTCAGCAGGCCGCCGAAATCCATTTGCGTGCCGGCGATGGGAACCAGCGTGCCGGCGGCCCGCCGCACGGCGTCGCGCATGGCCGCCAGGTACTGCCGGTCGCGGTCGATGATGAACATCAGGAACCGGTTGACCTGCTCGGCCGGCAGGTTATCCTTGGGCCCGACCAGCGGGCCGGCGTCGCGGCCGATGGAGAATTGTTTCCATTGCCGCTCCAGTTCGACCCGGTATTCGCCGCTGACCAGCGTGTCGATCTGCCCCTTTTGCCAGGCGTCGCTGAGCGAAGTCTCGTTGTTGATCTCGACCATCGCCAGAACCGGATCGTTCCTGAGCTTCAACGCGCTAATCACCTGCTCGGCGTACTGTGTCTGAAGCTCGACCATGCGGGGGTAGAAAATGTGCAGCGGCTTCGAATGAGTGGGCAGCCGGCCGCCTCCGGGAACCGGCGGTACCCGGTCGACCTCGGGACGGAATTCGTAGCCGATGTGCAGATTCAGGTTGATGTAGATCCCCTCGGCCTTGAAAGCGTCCAACAAAACGCGCAACCGGGCGACGGATGTCGGGTTTAGCGTAGGGTAGGGACTTTGCGTCAGAAGACTGCCCGCCCGGGACTCTTCGCGGTCCGGGTTCGTGTCCGTATGGTGCAGCCGCACCAGGTTGATCCCCAGGCGGCGCATGCGTTTGGCGATTCGCGGGGCGTCGGCCGGGGCCGGGAAATTGCCCGCAAAGCACAGGTTCGTGCCGAAAAAGCGGATCGGCGAGTCGTCGGCGGTGTTCGGCTTCAGGTCTTTGCCGAGGCGCGAGAAATGTCCGCCGCGGACCAGGATCTGGTCGGCGGGCGTCAGGGCGCGGTTCAGGCGGCTGAAGTCCGGCGCGCCGGAGAGCTTGTCCTGATCGATCGAGAACCGGTACAGCCGCTCGGCGGCCGGGGCCGGCAGGGCGCAGAACAAGAAAAGGAGTGCAAGATTCGATCTCTTCATTTTCGAAACCTGTCAATATGATAGTACGGTCTTGGCGTGGGGAGGCTGTAACGTTGACGACGCCGGTTCCATCCTTACGTAAAGACGGCAGTAAAAGGAGAACTACATGAGAATGAGAATTCTTGCGGTTTTCGTGCTGACGCTGGCGCTGGTCTCGGTTTCCTTCGCCCAGGGCGTCAACGGCACGTGGAAAGGGCAGCGGCCGGGGCGCGACGGCGCCATGATGGACGTGACCTTCAAGTTCGTTGCCGACGGCGAGAAGCTGAGCGGCTCGACCACGATGGGGACCAACGAAGTCCAGATTTCCGATGGCAAAGTCTCGGGCAATGACATTTCCTTCGTCGTGAAGATGGAAAGGGGCGGCAACACGATGGTCATGAAGTACACCGGCACGCTCTCGACCAACGAGATCAAGCTGAAGTCGACGCGCGAAGGCAGCGACCGCGTGACGGAAGTCACCCTTAAGAGGTCCTGACGGTTGCGGGCGGGCGTCAGGACGGCGGTCTGGTTCTTCCTGCTGGCGGCCATAGTGGCCGCGTTTACCCATTCGGGTTCGGTCCGTTCGGCCGGACGCCCCATTCCCGGCGCCACGGTACGCGCTGTCCAGGGCGACCTCAAAGTAGCCTCAACCACCGATGAACAGGGTCTTTACGTCCTTCAGTTGCCCTCCCCGGGCAGTTGGACGGTCGAAGTAGAGATGTTCGGCTTCGCCGCCGCGCGAAGACAGATCGAGGACGCCTCGAAGCTCACGGCCCTGGATTGGGAACTTGAACTGAAGCCACGCCTGCCCTCCCAACCAGCCAATGGCGAGGGGTTCCAAAGCGTCGCGCTGAACGAGGCCCCCGAGGCGGCGGTCTCCGAGATGCACCTCGCGCCGGAGCCCCCGGCTCACTCCGAAGAAAACTTCAGCGAAGCCTTCCTGATCAACGGCTCGATCAGCCGGGGCCTGGAAGCGCCCCAAGCGCCCGACCCGGTCGAGGAGCGCGCCCGCGAGTGGGCCGAACGCGCCCGCCAGACTCTGGCCGGCGGTCCGCTCGCCGGAACCGAGAGCGCGGCCTCGCCGGGCCGGCCTTTGTCGATGGCCGGAGCGGTAGGGAAGAAAGGCGCGGGAGCAAAGGGCCAGCGCGCCGCCGCCAAGGCCAAGCCGGGCGGCGGCAAGCGCGGCGTTGCGAGTTTCGGCAACCGCCGCAAGGCATCCCGAACAACCCTCCGCGGTTCGGCCTATTACAGTTTCCGCAATTCGGCCTTCGACGCCCGGCCCTACTCGCTCACCGGCCAGACCGTCGCCAAGCCCTCCTACGCCTGGAACCGGATGGGCTTCACCCTGGGCGGACCGCTCAAGATTCCCAAGCTGATCGAGTCCGACCGGACGTTCTTCTTCGTCAACTACGCCGGAACCAGAAGCAAGCAGCCCTACAGCGGGGTGGGCACGCTTCCAACGCCGGCCGAGCGCGCCGGCGACTTCTCGCAATCGGCCACCCGCGTCCCGATCGTCGTCTACGACAGGAATTCGCGCGAGCCCTTCCCCGGCAACCGCGTGCCGGCGTCGATGTTCAACCGGGCCTCGCTCGGCCTTCGCGATTTCATCCCATTGCCCAACCAGCCCGGCCGCACTCAGAACTACCAATTCCTCGCGCCCTTCCAGCAGAACACCGACAATCTCAGCATCCGCTTCAACCAGCCGCTGTCGAAGAGGAACCGGCTCTCGGCCAGCGCCGGCTGGCAGACCCGGGCCAACCAGCAGATGTATCTCTACGGTTGGCGCGCGGCGACCGATGGCGGCGGCCTGCAGTCCGACGTCGGCTGGACCTACAACCTCAAAAAGGGCGTCATTAATTCGCTCCACTGGAACTTCACCCGAAACCGCTCCCAGACCACGCCGCATTTCGCCTTCGGGCGCGACGTCGCCGCGGATCTGGGCATCCAGGGCACCTCGCGCGATCCGATCAACTACGGGCCGCCCAACCTGTCGTTCACCAACTTCGGCGGATTGCAGGACGCCGCGCCCGTGCTTCGCCGGGACCAAAGCTCCGGCGTTACCGAATCGCTGACCCTGGTGCATCGAAAGCACAGCTTCACTTTCGGCGGCAGCTACAAGCGAAACCAGCTCAACAGCCGCACCGATCAGGCGGCGCGCGGTAGCTACTCCTTCAGCGGCCTCCTGACCTCGGCACTGGACAAGGGCGGCAACCCGCAGGCCGGGACCGGTTTCGATTTCGCCGATTTCCTGCTGGGCTATCCGCAGTCGAGTTCGCTGCGTTTCACCAGCGCCGATACTAATTTCCGCGACACCTATTTCCGCGAAACCGTTACCGCCGGCTTCGTTCAGGACGACTGGCGTGTGTGGCGCACTCTAAGCCTGAACCTGGGGCTGCGCTACGAGTACTTCTCGCCCTTCCGCGAGAAGTTCGGCCACATGGCCAACCTGGACGTGGCCCCCGGCTTCACCGGCGTGGCGGTGGTGACGCCGTCGAAAAACACCGGCCCTTACAGCGGCGCGTTTTCCCCCGGATTGATCGACCCCGACCGCAACAACCTGTCGCCGCGCATCGGCATCGCCTGGAAGCCCTTCCGGAAAAAGCAGATGGTCGTGCGCGCCGGTTACGGCTGGTACTTCAACGGGTCCATCTATAACCAGTTCGCCACGCGCCTGGCTTCGCAGCCGCCGTATGCCAGCACGGCGCACCAGTCCACCAGCACGGATCGCCTGCTCACCATCGAAGACGGCTTCACCTCGATGCCCACGGTGAAGGTCACCAACACCTACGCCATCGACCGTTTCTACCGCGTCGGCTACGCGCAGAGCTGGAGCCTGTCGGTGCAGAAAGATCTGCCTCACTCGTTGGTGGCCGAAATCGGCTATCTCGGCACCAAGGGCACGCGGCTGGACGTGCAAAGGCACCCGAACCGCGCCGCGCCGGGCTCGCCGCTCACCGCCGAACAGCGCCGTCAGATCGGCAACGCGGTCGGATTCACCTTCGAAAGCTCCGAAGGCAGCTCCATCTATCACGCCGGCCAGGCGCGCGTCACGCGCCGCTTCCGACAGGGCATGTCGGCCAATGCGATGTACACCTGGTCCAAGAGCATCGATAACGCCTCCACCTTCGGCGGCGGCGGAAACGTCGTCGCGCAGAACGACAAGGACCTGCGCGCCGAGCGCGGCCTGTCCAGTTTCGACCAGCGCCACGCGCTGTCCCTGGTCTACCTCGTCAGCCCCCCCGTCAAGGGGCGACTCCTCAAGGACTGGACCTTTTCGGGCGGCCTGACGCTGCGAACCGGCACGCCGCTCACCGCGCGGGTGCTCGGAAACCGCTCCGATTCGGGCGGAACCGGCGTGGTGGGAAGCGGCCGCGCCGAGGCCACCGGCCTGCCCGCCGCCGGCGGGCAATTCTTCAACCTGGACGCCTTCACTCTTCCGCCCATCGGTCGCTACGGCAACGCGGGGCGCAACACGGTTCCCGGTCCGGCATTCCTTACCGCCAATCTCTCGTTCGGCCGCTCGTTCAAACTGAGTGGCGAGAGCCGCCGCATGGACCTTCGCGTCGAGAGCAACAACATCACCAACCACCCCAGCTACACCGGACTAACCACCGTGGTGAACTCACTCAACTACGGCCTGCCATCCGCGGTGTCTGCGATGCGCACAGTAACTGGAACACTCAGGTTCCGCTTCTGAGAAAAAGAATGAAGCCACGGATAAACACGAATAAACACAAATCAAGAATTTATTTGTGTTTATTCGTGTTTATCCGTGGCTTCATTCTTTTTGCTTCGCAGCCCGAGGTGAAGTTTGAAGCCAGCAGCAACCTGGTGGTGGTCAACCTGACCGTTCGCGACCGTTCCGGCAAGATCGTCGAAGGCCTCAAGAAGGAGGACTTCCAGGTCTTCGAAGACGACAAAGCGCAGCCCGTCTCGGTCTTCGAGTTCCAGCAATTGAAGGACGAGACCCTGCCGCCGCCCATCGGCGTCGCGCGCAGCCGCATGGGCGTCGAAGCGCCGCCCGCCGCCGAGCCGCCCAAGACCTCGCCCGGCGAGGTCCGCTACAAGGACCGGCGGCTGATGGTGCTCTTCTTCGACCTCGGCTCGATGCGTCCGGCCGAGGAAGTCCGCGCGCAAGAGGCGGCGCTCAAGTTCCTCTCTCAGCAGATGAACGCCTCCGACATGGTCGCGCTGATGACGTTTTCGAGTTCGCTCGAACTGGTCGAAGACTTCACCGACGACCGAGAGAAGCTCATCCAGGCGATCCAGGCCCTGCCCATCGGCGAGATGGCCGGCATGCCCGGCGAAGACCCCGAATCGGCCGACGACCTCTCCGAAGAGGACGCCAACGTGCTCTTCATGGCCGACGACACCGAGTTCAATATCTTCAACACGGACCGGCGGCTGAGCGCGCTGGAAGCGGCCACGCGCCACCTGTCGACGATGCCCGAAAAGAAGGCGCTGGTCTATTTCTCCAGTGGCGTCGGCAAGACCGGCGTTGAAAACCAGTCGCAATTGCGCGCCACCATCAACGAGGCTCAGCGCGCCAACGTGGTCTTCTACACCATCGACGCGCGCGGGCTGGTCGCCTCCGCGCCGGGCGGCGACGCCACCACGGCGGCGAAGCGCGGCTCCGGCATCTTCTCCGGAAAAACCCAGCGCGACCGGATGATGAAGGTGAACGACGAGCAGGACACGCTCTACTCGCTCGCCGCCGACACGGGCGGCAAAGCGCTGCTCGACGAGAACGATCTCACGCTCGGCATCACCCAGGCCCAGAAGGATCTTGCCAGCTACTACATCCTCGGCTACTACAGCACCAACGCCGCCCAGGACGGCCGCTTCCGCCGCATCCGCGTGCGCCTGGCGTCCCGCCCGCAACTCAAGCTCGATCACCGCGCCGGCTATTACGCCAACAAACTGTTCAAGAACTTCAACTCGGCCGATAAGGAGCGCCAGCTCGAGGAAGCCCTGCAACTGGGCAACCCCAAGACCGAACTTCCGCTGGCCATCGAGATCAACTACTTCCGCCTGAACCGCGCCAGCTACTTCGTTCCGCTGGCGGCCAAGGTCCCGGCGTCGCTCATCGCGCTGGCACGCAAGGGCTCGGCCGAGACCGCCGAACTCGACTTCATCGGGCAGGTGCGCGACTCCAAGGGCACGCTCGCCGGCGCCGTCCGCGACACCATCAAGGTGAAGCTGACCAACGCCACGGCCGCGGAGTGGAGCAAGCGAGCGCTGGAATACGACACCGGTTTCCTGCTGGCGCCCGGCGTCTACCGTATCCGGTTCCTGGCGCGCGAGAATCAGGAAGGCAAGATGGGCACTTTCGAAACCCGCTTCGAAGTGCCGGACTTGAACAACGAGCAGGATGGCGTGCGGATGAGTTCGGTGGTCTGGAGCAGCCAGCGGGAGGCGCTCACTTCCGCGGTCGGCGGGGCGTCGAACAGCAAGAAACTGCTGGCGGTCCACCCGCTGATCCACAACGGCCAGAAGCTGGTGCCGAGCATCACCCGGGTGTTCCGCAAGAACCAAAACCTGTACGTGTACTTCGAGGTCTATGACCCGGAAGCCGAGCCGGATGCGAAGTTGCCGTCGGTCGCGGCCAGCCTGAGCCTGTACCGGGGCCGCAGCAAGGCCTTCGAGTCCGAACCGGTGCGGGTGTCGCGGTTTGCCGAGTCGCGCAATCAGGCCGTGACGTTCCAGTTCCAGGTTCCGCTGGCCGGCCTGAAACCCGGTCGCTACACCTGCCAGATGAACGTGGTGGACGAGGTCGGCCGCAAGTTCGCTTTTCCGCGCGCGCCGCTGGTGCTACTGCCCTAGCAACTCCAGGCGGACGCTCTCCAGCTTAAGAACGCCGACGATCCGCGTGGTGCCCGGTACGCGCCGATACACCAGCAGGAGCGGCAGCACCCGGCTGGCCGGCCCCACGCTGAATTCCAGCGACGTCTCGGTAGGGCCGGCCGCCAGCGGCTCGCTTGTGGCCAGGTCGCCAGCCACCCAAACCGGCCCTGCGCCGCGCGCTATGCCGGAAGCCTGATAGCGGCAGCGCAGACGGTACCGCCGCCCGCCCACAACGGGCAGTTTCTGCGCCAGCAAGTCGCAGCGCTCCGGTTGGTTGCCGTCGAACTCGAACCGCACTCCGCCGCCGCCCCAGCGCCCAATAGGAAACGGAGTCCAATTGAACGTCTCGCCGTTCAGCGGCAGGCGAAAGTCGCCGTTGGTCAGGCTGACGCCGGCCTCGGGCTCCAACCGCTGGAACGGCAACAGCCGGCGGTCGATCATGCGATTCCACAGCGGCAGGGCGTCCATCGGCGCGCCGAGCGCGACCATGCGGTTCAGGCAAACCACCAGAGCGTGGGATTGTTCGAGACCGGCAAGATCGACGGCTCGCGCGGCCACGGTGCGGAGCCCATCCAGGCCGGCCCGGGTTGCCATCCAATAGAGGAAGCCCTCGATCAGCCGCCGCTGGCCGGAGACCACACGGTCGAAGATCGCTCCCAGGTCGGGCTTCGCCTCCCAGCAGAGCTGGTACAACGCCACCGGGGGTTCCGAGCTTATCTCGGCCGCCGCCTTCGCCCATTGCCAGAAGGGCTCCCAGGATTCCCGCCGGAAGTAGTAGTTCGCCAGCGTCCACCGGGGGGCGAAAAGGCGGTCCGCCTGCGCGGCCCGCAGCAGGTATCGTTCGGCCGAAACCTGGTCGCCGCCCGCCTCGGCCTCCAAGCCCAGGCGAATCCAACTGGCGGAGTCGTAGGGATTCCGAGCCACCGCCCCGGACCAGTCCGAAAGCCGGGCGCGCAGCCTGGCATCCTCCGGCGCAAGCGCCGAGGCCCGCCGGACCGCCTCCGGCCAGCCCTGCCGGTCGAGCCAGTCTGCGTACGCCAGCCGAATCGACCAGTAGAATGGCACACCCAGAGCGGCGGCCAAAACCACTCCCGCCAGACGCCGAAACACACCCACAGAAGGAAGTGCGCGCCGGGCCGCCGGATTCGCAGGCAAACCGCTCCCTGACGGTCGCGGCTCGGAAATTCCTACTGAGCCGCGACCGTCAGGGAGCGGAGGGCACTACTGCTTGATGATGGTGCCGTCGCGGCGGCGGATTTCGCCCCAGCCGCCGTTCAGATCGCGGCCGCCGGGATCGCGGCGGCCGCTGGCGCCGAAGGGATACTTGGCGGCGGCCTTTTCGTCCACTTCGATGCCCCAGCCGGGCGCTTCGTTGGGATAGAGATAGCCGTCCTTCATCACCGGGCAGCCCTTGAAGACTTCCTGTGAGCGCTCGTTGAAGGCCGAGTACTCCTGGATGCCGAAGTTGTAACAGGCCACGTCCAGCGCCACGTTGCAGGCGTGGCCAATAGGCGATACGTCGCCGGGGCCGTGCCAGGCGGTCTTGACCCCGAAGATCTCGCCCAGCGCGGCGACCTTGCGGCACGGCGTCAGGCCGCCGGCCTGCGAAATGTGGATGCGAATGTAGTCGATCAGCCGCTCCGACATCAGCGGGGTCCATTCGTGGGGCGAGTTGAACAGCTCGCCCATGGCGATCGGCGTGGCGCACTGCTGCCGGATGAGGCGGAACCAGGCGATGTCTTCCGGCGACAGCGGGTCTTCGAGAAAGAACAGCTTGAACTGCTCGCAGTCCTTGGCGAATTGCAGCGCCTGGGTGGGCGAGATGCGCTCGTGCACGTCGTGCAGCAGTTCGACTTCGTCGCCCAGTTCCTTGCGGCAGGCCTCCAGCAGCTTGAGCGAGCGCCGGATGTAGGCCGCCGGTTCGTACACCGGTCCCGAGTGCAGCGCGGGAACTTTCACCGTCTGCCCGCCCGAACCGTAGGCCGCCATGCCCGGAATGCCGACCTGCACGCGCACATGCCGGAAGCCGCGCGCCAGGTAGCTCTTGACGCTTTCGATCACCTGCGCGTTGTCGCCGCCGGAGGCGTGGCCGTAGCAGTCGGCCGCCTCGCGGCACTTGCCGCCCAGCAGTTGATAGACCGGCATTCCCGCTTGCCGGCCCTTGATGTCCCACAGCGCCATGTCGACGCCCGAGATGGCATTATTCAACACCGGCCCGTTGCGCCAGTAGGAGCTGTTGTACAGGGCCTGCCAGGTGTCGTCGATGCGGTCGGTCACCTTGCCCAGCAGCAGCGGCTTCAGGTACTTGTCGACGGCCGGCACCACCAGGTCGGCGCGCTGCGTAAAGGTTCCGCAGCCGTAGCCGTACAGGCCGTCCTGATCGGTGGTGATCTTCACCACCACCAGCCGCAGCCCGGCGGGCGCGCAGGCGATCACGCTGACGTCCTTGATCTTCGGGCTGGGCAGGCCGCGCGTGGCGCGCGCGGCCCGTTCCTGCGCGGCGGCCTCGCGGCGGGTCATCGCACCGGCCACGGCGCCGGCGGAAGCAAGTTGAAAAAATCCACGGCGGTTCATCGTTTTTCTCCCCGGTCTTCCACCAGTTTTCTCAATCCATCGAGCTGCTGCCTCAGGCGCTTTTCGCGCGCGGCCAGCGAGACGACATACGCCGCCAGGCACAGCCACACGGCGGCGAAGCCGTAAAACATATAAGTGAAATTACGTTCGTCCATGAGCATCACCTAAAGCGCGTGCGCCCAGCGGCGCACCGCGTCGATTTCCCTCTGGGCCTCTTCCTGCCGCAGCCGGATCAGGATCAGAACCACGGCGAGCAGAATCAGCGGAACCCAATTCAGGAAGAGCATGTTCCAGTACGACGGATCCATGGTGCCGCCGCCCCAGACCACGGGCTGCGGATGCTGGGTCCGCCACCACTTGATGGAGAAAAAGACGATCGGCACGTCGACGAAAGCGAAGATCGAAAGCACGGCCGAGATGCGCGCGCGTTGCGAGGGCTCCTCGACCGCGCGGCGCAGCATCAGGTAGCCGGCGTACAGCAGCCAGCAGATCAGCATCGAGGTGAGGCGCGGGTCCCAGGTCCACCAGATGCCCCAGATAATGCGGCCCCAAATCATCCCGGTGATCAGGTTGCCGGCGGCGAATGCCAGGCCCACTTCGGTGGTTGCCAGGGCCACGGCATCGTAGCGCAGGTTGCGTTTCGCGAGGTACAGGATGCTGCACACGAAGGCGGCGAAAAAGCAGAGAAACGAGGTCCAGGCGGCGGGCACATGGAAGAAAATGATGCGGAAGATCGCGCCCTGCGCGGCTTCGTCCGGCAACTTCACCAGCATCACGTACAAGTTCCGCACCAGCAGCACGGCGGCGAAGCCGGTGAATAGAATTATGAATCGTTCGCGCATGTCTTCACCCCACCAGAACGGTTTCGACCAGGCTCAGCGCCAGGGCCGTGAAGATGACGTTGAAGGCGACCAGCAAACGCAGCCATACTAGCACATCGCCCCCCAAAGGTTCGCCGCCGACCAGGTGCGTGGTCAACTGAATCGCCGACATCAGCGCCGGGATCATGACCGGGTAGACCAGCGTGGGCAGCATCAGCTCGCGCAATCGCAGATTCACCGTCAGCGCGCTGAACATCGTGCCAATGACGGTCATGGCCCAGGTGCCCAGCGCCAGCACGCCCGCAAGCTGCCAGAACTGCCCCCACCAGCGGATGTTGTAAAAGACGCCGAACACGGGCAGCGAGACCGCCTCGACGGCCAGCAGCAGCAGGAAATTCGCCGCCGCCTTGCCCGCGAACAGGGCAGCGCCGGAGATGGGCGAGGCGATCAGCGCGTCCAGGCAGTCGTTGGGCAGCTCGCGCGCGAAGCTGCGGTTCAGGATCAGCGCGCCGGCGAAGGCGAAGACCAGCCACAACAGCCCGCCCGAGATCTCGCGGGTCTGTTCGGCCGAAGGATCGAAAGCGAAGCTGAACAGCAGCAGGATGACCAGCGAGAAGGAGACCGAGGCGTTGAGCGCCTCTTTGGTGCGCAGCTCGCTCCGCAGATCCTTGGCGGCGATGGTGAGACTGTCGCGCAGGAAGCCCGGCATCAAGCCTCCCCGTAGTGCCGGTAGATCCAGCCCGGGTCGTCGAGCATCGCCTGGGTGCGTTCGCCGCGGAAAGCCAGGCGGCCGCGGTTGATCAAGCCGACCTCGGTCGCCAGATCGAGCGCTTCGCGCAACTGGTGGGTGGACATGACGATGGTGCGGCCGTCGGCGAGCGCTTGCCGCAGCAGGGTTTGCAGGACCGCGATGGCGCGGTCGTCCAGGGCGGTGAACGGTTCGTCCAGCAGCAGCACGCGCGGCGAGTGCAGGAAGGCGCGCGCCACGGCCAGCCGCTGCCGCATGCCGCGCGAAAACTCGCGCACCAGGCCATCGGCGGCGCGTTCGAGACCAGTTCTTTCAAGCCACTCGGCGGCGGCCTTGCGCGGGTCCGCCAAGCCGTACAACTCGCCGAACAGGCGCAGGTTCTCGAACGCCGAAAGCTCGTCGTAGACCGCGATCCCGTGCCCCAGCACGCCGATGGCGCGGCGGGCCTCGCCGTCGCGCGGCGGTTTGCCGTAGATCGTGACGGTTCCCTTGGCGGGGGAGGAAAGCCCGGCCAGGATTTTGAGCAGCGTGGTTTTGCCGGCGCCGTTGCGGCCCAGCATGGCCAGGCACGCGCCCGGGGCGACCGAGAAGCTCACGTCGCGAAGCGCGGGATAATCCCCGTAATACTTCGAGACTCCCTGGGCGACGATGGCGCTCATGCGCGGCGCTTGCCTCGCGGCGGGGTCCCGGGTTGGGCAGATGCCGCGGGCTGGGCCGGCGCCGCGCGCCGGTAGAGCATCACGAAACCGAGCGCCAGGATGGCCACGGCGATTCCGACGATGGGCCAGACGCGGTCGTAGATGCGCGGCAGGATCTGCTTGATTCCGGGGCCGGATTCGTCGTCTTCCGGCGCCGTCGCGGCCGCGCGGATCGAGCCCGTTCCCTGAATCTCGACCTCGATCGAAGGGCCCTTGA
This sequence comes from Bryobacterales bacterium, assembly GCA_030693045.1. Classification (GTDB taxonomy): domain Bacteria; phylum Acidobacteriota; class Terriglobia; order Bryobacterales; family Bryobacteraceae; genus JACQZT01. The sequence goes on from JAUYBU010000384.1 coordinate 28,044, forward strand.
CGCCGAAAATGCGCGCCTGCGAGCGGGGCTCGGGGCCAAGTTCCTCGAGGCCCGCGCCCTTGATCTCGACGCCCTGCGGCACAACCAGCCGCGTCAGCATCTCCTTGTGGAGCAATCGGGTCGCGAACTTGCCGGAGCCGGTGAACGGCAGCCGGTAATTGACGTCGATGCGCGTCTCACCGGGCTTGATCGGGAAGTCGATCTTGTACGTGTTCGGTTTGCCGGTTTTCTCGGCGCTACGTTGCAGGGGCAGGTTGCTCGGCCCGGTGGCGGTCACCTGAATGGCATCTTTGGCCGCGTCGGGGATCATGATTTGCACAGTTCCGCCGACCGCGTCGTGGTACGTCGTCTTGCCCTGGTTGTTGAAGAAGAAACTTTCGGTGAGGGCGAGTTCCTTTTCCGATGGCTCCAGAAGAATGACGTGTTGGGCGATTTCGGCGGCGGAGCGGGTGGCGTCGAAGATTACCAGTTCAACCCCGGTGGCCGGCGCACCGGGCTGAATCGCGGCGCTATAGCTGACGCCCTGGTGCGTGGTCTGGAGCAGCAACGGCCCGGTGGGGCTGGCCTGGAACCGGAAACGCCCCTGCGCATCGGTCTTTGTATCGGCGAGCGGGTTCATGCCGGCCTGGCCAATCTCGACCAGCGAGACGGGCGCGTTGGCTTGGGGCGTTCCGGTGGTGCGGTTGACGACGGTGCCGTCGATGGCGGCCAAGGCGACGGAACAGGCAAGAAGAATTAGCCACGGATGGACACGGATCATGACGCGGCACCCCCGGTCTTCAGCTTGTCGAACTCGGCCAGCACGGCGGCGAGTTCCTTCTGCAGGCCCAGCTTGGTCAGCTCGTAATCCTTGTCCGAGAGTTTGCCCAAGCGGTATTCGAACTGGAGGTCGCGCAAGTTCTCGTAGATGGAGGCTTTGCGTTCGTCCAGACGCAGGGTGGGTGAGACGGGTTCGGGAGCGGGCAGGTCGCGGGCGCGGACCAGCAAGGTGAAGACGATGGCTCCGATGGTGAGAAGTGCGGCGGCGAGAATCATCAGTCGAGTTTCGAAAAGTCCTTTTCCATCTGTTCACGGTAGCGCTTCAGCTCGTCGGAATCCACCGCCACGCCAATGGGCGTGGCGGGCGCGCGCCGGTAGAGGTGCGCGATGAGCCAGAAAACGAAAGCCAATCCAGCGGCGGCCGCGGCGAACGGCATCACCCAGCCGACCAAGTTGAAGCCGTCCGAGGGCGGCTTGGTCAGCACCACGCGGCCGTGGATCTTGACGAACTCGGCGCGAATCTGGTCGTCCGACAGGTCTTTTTGCACCAGATCGAGCAACATGGCGCGCGCCTGTTCAGCGCCCGAGCAGTTCAGCATATTGCAGCTTGTGACGGTGTAGCTGCAACCGCACATGCAGCGCAACGTCTCGCCGACGCGGCGCACGTCTGCGTTAGTGAGCGGCGTGGAGCCGGTCTGGGCCAAGCCGGCCGCGACCAGCGCGAAAAGGACCAGGCTACTTCTCCACTGACGCATAGCCCTCCTTGACTGCCAGCACCTGGGTGCGCGGATAGTCCAGCCGCTGTTTGGACGGAACCAGGCACACGACGGACCCTAACAACACCACCCAGAAGCCGATCCAGATCCAGCTCACCAGCGGGAAAACGTAAACCTGCATCACCGCTTTCTGGTTGTCATTGGACATGCCGGCAAAGTTCAGATACAGGTCCTCGTTCAGCCGGCGGCGGATCGAGACGATGGCGTTGGGCTGCCGGCTGGCCTTGTAGAAGCGCCGCGCCGGATCGAGGGTGGCAATTTGCGCGCCGTTCTGATAGACCGCCACGGTAGCTTGATTCCACGAATAGTTCTCGTTGTCGCCGTCGCTCAGATTGGTGATGGCCAGTTGGTAGCGGCCGATGGGGAAACGGTCGCCCACTTTGACCTCTATGGTGGAATCCTGGTTGAAGGCGGCGCCGGTGAAACCGACGAACATGAGCACGATGCCCATGTGGACCAGGTAGCCGCCGTAACGGCGCGTGTTACGGTGGGTCAGCTCGACCATGGCGCGCGGCAGGCTCATCCGCTGCCGGGCGCGGATGGCAAGAGCGCCCTTGAGAAACTCGGAGGCGATGGTCCAGGTGACAAACAGGCAGAGGCCGAAGGACATCAGCGCGTAAAAGTGGCGGACGCCGGCGGCCAGGAGGATAGCGGCCAGCGCCAGCCCGGCCACCGCCGGCCAGAGGAACGCGCGCCGCAGGCTTTCCAGCGAACTGCGCCGCCAGGCGATCAGCGGTCCGATGCCGGTAAGTAACAGCAGGGCCATGCCGATCGGAATGTTCACCCGGTTAAAAAATGGCGCGCCGACGCTGATCTTCTCATTGGTCACGGCTTCCGAGATAACCGGAAACAGCGTGCCCCAGAGCACCGCGAAGCAACTCGCCAGCAGGATCAGGTTGTTGAACAGGAACGCGGATTCGCGCGACAGCACGCTTTCCAGTTGCGCTTCGCTCTTGAGGTAATCCAGGCGGTCCAGAATCAGGTAAGTGGTAGCGGCGATTCCGACGGCCAGAAAGGTGACGAAATACGTTCCGATGGGCGATTGCGCGAAGGCGTGCACGGAGCTGACCACGCCCGAGCGGGTCAGGAAGGTTCCGAAGATGCAGAGGAAGAAGGTGGCCGAGATGAGGACCATGTTCCAGACCTTCATCATGCCCTTCTTTTCCTGCATCATGACCGAGTGCAGGAAGGCGGTGGCGGTGATCCAGGGCAGCAGCGAGGCGTTCTCGACCGGATCCCAGCCCCAGTAGCCGCCCCAGCCGAGCACGGCGTAGGCCCAGCCGGCGCCCAGGACGACGCCGGCGGTCTGGAAAGTCCAGGTTACCAGGGTCCAGCGGCGGGTGACGTGAATCCAGGCGTCGCCCGGCTCCTTGGCGATCAGAGAGCCGATGGCGAAGGCGAAGGGCACGATGAAACCGACGTAGCCCAGATAGAGCATGGGCGGGTGGATCACCATGGCCCAGTGCTGCAGCAGGGGGTTGAGGCCGTTGCCATCCGGCACTTCGGTGATGCCGCGGCCGATCGCAAGAACCTGGAAGGGGCTGGCCACGAAGGCGTTCAGGAGGAGGAAGAAGCACTGGGTGATCATCAGCGGCATGACCACGAAGGGCTTCATGCCGCGGAACCGCCTGGGGGTGATGAAGATCACGATGGCCGAGTAGGTGGCCAGCAGCCAGCTCCACAGCAGCAGCGAGCCTTCCTGACCGCCCCACCAGGCGGCGAATTTGTAGACCGCCGGCAGGCTGCGATTGGTGTGAGCGGCCACGTAGGCGAGGCGGAAATCTCCCGCCAACAGCCCGTAGAGGAGCACGCCGGTGGCGACGGTGACCAGTGCCCAGATGGAATAGACCGCGCGCTCGGCGCTGACGACGAGGAACGGATTCCGCCTCACGCGCCCCACCACCGAGCCGACGACGGCGTAAGCGGAGAGACAGAGCGCAAGCAAAACCGCCAGGGATCCCAGATTTTCCATATGTGACGTTCAGCCTCTCGAGAGCGTTACGACGTCTGGCGGCGCTCGTTGACGGGGGCCGTCTGGACGGGTTTGGCCTCGTACTTGGAGGCGCACTTGGCCTGAATCTTACTGGCCTGGAAGACGCCGCTGGGGTCCAGTTTACCGTCGGCCAGAGCCTGAGCGCCGTCCCGGAAAGTATCCGGCAGCGGATCGACGCCGTTGTAGAGCACCTTCAGGCGCAGGGCGTCCTGCTTCATGACAAACTCGACGTCGCGCCCCTTGCGCACAATCGAGCCCGGCTCGACATCGCCGGCGACGCGCAGCCGCTTGCCCAGAGCGGCGTTGGTGCGGTTCAGTTGGTCGAGCTCGGCGATGGTCTTGTAGTAGGTCTTGGTTTCGCTGATCCCGCCGGTGGCAAGCCACGCCAGAGCGCCGACAATCAACACCGCCAGAGCAACGAACTTCAATTTGGTTTTCATATCCGCCCTTTGAATTCATTATAACGCCAAAGCTGGGGGAGGGCTTGGGGTAGGAGGGGGTTGGGAGGCTTCACAGCGTGAAGGCGGTGCCACTTTGCGCCGAGTTGGCGGCGGGTTTTCCTCGGGTTCCGCCTGGGTTCTCCGTGGGATGCCACAGGCTGAAGTCCGCGGGACGGGGATGTGTGGCCGGAGGCGCATGGATAAAGGCTCCGGCGCACATTGCAGCCCGGCGGCCGGCTCGGCGAGCGGCCGAGCCGAGGCGTGCCTCGTCGGGTTCGAATTCGCACATTTTATTTCGCCGGGCTGGCGCAGGGCCTGGAGGCGGGCGAGGGAGCGCCGGGCGGAGCGGCGCGGGCAGGGGTAAGGCATTCGATGTTGAGCGGGAGTTTGCATGAGGTACGTCCCCAACCATATTGTAGCGGCCGTATGAGCCGGGATTCGGGAAGCGCTTCGCTAGGGTGTTGATAAGAAACGAAAAACTTTAGCCGTGGCGCGCGTGATCGTTTACCGGCCAGAGAGGCGATTTGGGCCGGAAATGGCGAGACGGGATGGTAGATTGGGATTACGAGATTGGGGAGCAACGCACCAGGAGGAAGAGGCACGTGTGGCTGGGAGCGGGGCCAGGCAGGCGGAGAGGCTGACGCCAGTGGTGAGTCCGAGCGCGCGGCAAAGCGGGGAGTTTTTGAGGAAGGCCGCGCAGTTCGCCAGGAAACTGGGGGTGAGCCGGAAGGGTGACGGAGACAACGAGATGTTAAAGATCTGAGCCACGGATGGACACGGATGGATGCGGGCTACTTCGCTGAAAACACGAGGCATTTATATGTTTACAAAGCGCCCGGATTAGCCGAAGATTAGAGTAGACTCATCTGCCACGTGTAGAAAGAGATTGATCGCCGCTCGGAAACGGGCGGCGGTTGTGTTTTACGCCTCCCTTTGCTCGTACCGACGACGGATGTTTCGCCGCTGAGAATCTCCACTCAAGTGACACGCGGTGATCAGGAAGAGTCGTTACCGGTTGCGGGGGCCGGCGCCGCCGCAATGGGGCCGCGGCATCGATGCCGCGGAAATGGGAGATCCGCCGGCTCTGCCGGGGCTGAGGAACGCGCTGCCGGAGCGGATCGACGTGTTCGGAACGCCGCAAGAGCAGCGGGCGACGAGGGTGATAAACCCGGGGGACCGGCAGTCCGGCGAAGGAGCGGCCGGACCCGATGGTGCGCGAGATGCTGGAAGCCGGCGGGTCGATGAACCGGCGGCAGCAGGCGAAGGACGAGAGCGACGCGGACTACCGGGGGGGTGCGGGCTGGGGCGGCGGCGAGATGAAGCGAGCGGACGGTCAGCCGCCGGTTTCCAGACGGTCCAGGCGCCGTTCGTGGGAGGCGGCGATGCGGGCCAGGGAGTTGATGGCTTCCAGCGCCTGAGCCATGAGGACCTCGTTTTTGCTTTGCATCCCGGCGATTATCTCGACGGTCTGGGTGAGCGCCTCGTGGCGCTCCTTCAGCCGCTCCAGGCCGATCTCAATGCGGTCGATGCGGTCGTGTCCGTTTTCGGGCATATGCGGTCCCTCGATACCATCATAGGGGATTGGCGGGGGGCTTTCAGGCGGCCTCTTCGACGGAGATGACAATACGCTTTCCGATGGCGCGGAAGGCGTGATAGAGGTCGAGGTTCGCGCTCTCGATCGGGGGCGACTGGATTTGCCGTTGGGAGCGGGATTGAAAGATCTAGCCACGGATGGACACGGATGATTTGCAGCTCATTGGAGCCATGCGCATGGCTGTTCGGTTTGGTCCTCGCACAGGAACACGCGAAAATCTTTCGGTTTGTGTTGGGCCGCCCATTGGCGGCCAAGGATGAAGTAGGGTTTCGTCCAAGCCTCGCTATCCAGTGTCCTGGGCGCGATCACCGATACCTCCAGGACGCCCTCGGCCGGATAACCGGTCCGAGGATCCATGATGTGGCTGTAGACCCGGTTTTCGGCCAGGAAGAACTTCTCGGAACTGCCGGAGGTCGATATCGACTCGTCCTTCAGGTACACGTCCGCGACCACTTTGGACTGACTCTTGGGATCGCGGATGTTGATCTCCCAGCCTCGATCCTCGCTGGGGGGCGCGCCCAACCCATAGATGCTGCTGCCGCCGGCATTCACCAAGGCGGAGGTGATGCCTTTTTCCTTGAGCAGAGTGACCATGCGATCCACGGCGTAACCTTTGCCTATGCCGCCCAGATCCAGTTCGACGCCAGGCCGAACAAAGCGCACCGTGCCGTTCGCCGCATCCAGGACGACATTCCGATGGCCCACCTTCTCGAGTGCCTGCGCCACTTGTTGTTTGTCTGCCAGCCGGCCGGTTCCCCGAAAGAATCCCCACACCTTCATCAGCGGCCCGATGGTAATGTCGAACGTACCTTCACTCTCGCGACTGTATCGCTCACACTCCGATAGCAGCGCGAACAACTCCGGTGTGACCTTAATCGGACGCTCGGCGGCATGCCGGTTTACCTCGCCCAGTTCACCGTCCGGCCGGTACTTAGAGAGCATTCGATCAACCCGGCGTACTTCCTGGAATGCCGCGTCCACGGCGACCTGCATCCGGACCATGCTGTAACCGTACAGGATCACCGTGTAAGTGATGCCCATGGCGCCGGCACTCTCCTCCAGGCGCAGTAATTCGCGCTTGGGGAGCGCTGGTTGAGTGAGAGACTCCTTGACGTCATCCCGAGCGATGCGATCGGGCTGAACCGACAGAGTGCCGGACGCTGGTGGCGCCGCCGCCGCAAGGTACGCGTTCGCCGCCAGGACCGCCGTACCAAGAGCTAGAATTCGCTTCATCCTGTTACGCCTCGCTGAGAAAGGGCCAAACGCCTGCCCGAAACAGCGCCGCCGCCGTGAGACACAGCGCTCCGATCGAACCTGCCGGCGCCGCAACGCGCGGATAGTCTGGCACCGCTCGCCCGGACACCCTAACGAATGGGTGAAAAAACCAGCGGCTGAAGGAATGTATCGGCGATCCGGGGCGTAGTTGCCCCTTTGTACCGGGGGTCCTTTTGCATCCTGGCCCAATCCGGGTCCTTCCGGAAGGCATCCCAGGCTGCTTCCCGGGCTTCCGGCCCGTCGAACCAAATCATGTACCAGAAATTGGGCATTCTCGAACCGCTGAGGGTCTCGCCGAAGAACAGGGGATTCAGGCGGCATGTCCGGAAGATCCGGATCTCTCCTTCGTTCCACATCTCTATCTTGCGGGCCTGAGCGCCCAGGTTCGGGGTTTCGGCATTGCGGAGCTCGAAGATTCGCGGTTTCCTGCCGCTGTCGGACGGCGGAACTTCGACCTTCGGTATACCGTCGAACGCCCGAAGCAACCAGGTTTCCATGCGGTCATAGGCCGGGGGTTGGCCAATCATCGCATCAACGACTTCGGTCCATATCTTATCCGCTCGCTGCGCCGCCCGCTTGGCCTCGACGGTCGACCAGGAGTCGTAAATCGTCAGGGTGACGAAGCGCGAGCCGGGTTCGGGGAGGACTTCGCCCCTCTTCTGCGCCGCGGCTCGCGCCGACTCAGGCGCCTCTCGGAGGCCAAAGTAGCCTACCGGACCGATGCCAAGACGCTTCGTCATGGGCAGGTGTTGGTTCTCGAGAAACTCCGTCAGGCGACTGCTTTGGCCGGGGCCCCCGCTTAGAAAGTAGAAAGACAGTTCGATGTACTGATTCCGGGTCGCAGCGGCCGGAAAGGCCCCAGCCAGACCCGTTACAATTGGCGTGCACAGGAGAGTACGTCGGTTCATTATCATCACCTCTCTTTATCTCTTTCTATCTTACTATTCGCCAGCCACCCCCGGTCCCCCGCCACCGTCCGCACAAGCTGCCGCCCAGCAGCAGCTCGCTTTGGATACTCACTCGCTCCTACGGTCCACCCGCCTTGCCGCCGAGCGTTCAAGAGCGAGGCGCTTCGACAAATCGCGTACTCAGCGCGGGCCTCACAGCCACTGGAAGCGGAACTGTTAGCCGCCTGCCAGCGTGGAGTATCGCCGCGCTCTCGCTTCGCTCCTCACGCGCACCAAGGACGTTTACGATTCTTTGCTTCCGCAACGGCCTTTATGGTGATTTCCGCGTCCTGCTCAACCTGCCAGTCGAACATGCCCGCGCAGATGAAGTCCGCCCCATTCTGAAACGAATAGTTGAATGCGTCCTGCGGCTTAATCGCTCCTGCCGCCATAACCTTGAAGGCCATGAAGGGCACCTTTACATCCTGCATAACCTCAACGACCTTCTCCGCATCCATGCAGTACAGGTTGTCGCAGTAACGGGTGTGATCGATGGAGTTTCTGAACTTTGGGTCGAACATCTCGAGCGGCTCCCGGTTCTCCTTCGGATGAGCGGACCAATACCGGTCATGATGGAGCGTCAGATGATAGAAGTCGGGCTTCAGTCCCTCCTTCTCAATCCACGCGATGGGCTCGATCCGGTGCGCACAGAAGCCTACGGCGATCTTGCCGCCATCGTCATACTTCCGCATGATCTCGTAGGCCCTTACGATATTGCGCTCCTGCTTGTTGAAATACCACTGGTCAACGGAGCCGCCCCATAGATAAACCGCCGAAGGTCCCAATTTCAGATGAGCCAGCAGCACGGGCTCGAACTTGGCCAGGTCCGTGCCGGCGATCACGTCGGCAATCCACTGGATCTTGCCACCGTACTCCTTCTCGTAGGTCGGCAAGTCGAATTGTTTGAAGTTATTTGCTTTCAGGTTGAAAGTATTCACTCCAAGCTCCTGGCACTTCTTCATCGCCATCCATATTCGCTCCGTCGTGGTGTAGCGGGACGACAAGTCGCGCACATATGACAGATCGCGCTCGTGCATGTTGGTGCCAATGAGGTTGCTGCCGCAAATGAGGCGACCGATGGAGAGATTGCCGATCTTCCCAACTGGCATCAGCTTCTGTTTGGCAACTGTCTCCGGATCCTTCAGGTCGATAACCTTGTTTACATAATACTGATGTATCGCCGCGTTGAACGGGCCTGTACCCACGCTCGAGCCAGATGTCGGGGCGGCCACAACAGGTTTCTCTTTTGCCTGCTGAGCGGAAGCATGGCGTGCCGAGGCAACGCCCAGGACGGGCAACGCACTCAGACTGGCGAGTAACTTCCTGCGGTTCGAGTTGGCGACAGAATCCGCCTGCCCGCTCGCCAGGGCGGCGGTGACTTGTTTGCGAGAGAAAAGGTGCTTCACTCTTCCCAAACATACTGCAGTCGCGCTGCAAAGTCGCCTTAAGCTCGAGGACTGATTGTTAGACATATGAGATTCGTCTCCTTCTTGGGTCTTAATGCCAGAGTTTCAATTACTTACCACCAAATTACTCCGCGTTTCTTATCATCGCCAGACATCCAAAGATCACCGTAAGCGGCTGGTTTGCGGGCGGCCGCGAGGTCCGCCCGCACACCCGCCGACCAGGCTTAGAAAATGAACTTCAGCCCGAACTGGATCTGCCGTCCGGTGGCCGAGGCGCTGGACATGGTTCCGAAGTCGGCGTTGCCGGTGCAGGGCCCGTTCGGCGTGCCCCTACAGGTCATCGACGTAGCGGAGGGAGTGGCCAGGTTGAACGTCGGCGTGTTGGTCAAGTTGAAAAACTCCGAACGGAATTGGATCTTGGAGCGCTCGGTCAGGCTGAAATCCTTGAGCACCGCGAAATCCAGGTTCACCGATCCCGGACCCCGAATGGTGGCGCGCCCCGAGTTGCCGAATAGCTGGACCGACGCTCCCCTCTGGTTGAGGACCGTACCCGGGACTCGGAAGGCAGCCGGGTTCAAGTAGCCGTCGGGACCCTTACCCAGATACATCGACTCGCCAGACACGCGGTCGGGCAGGTTCCAGGATCCATAAACCGGCGGATTCACGTTGGTTCGAACTTCGGCCGGGAAACCTCCGCGGACGCTGGTGATGCCGCTAAGATTCCAGCCACCGAGGATCTTACTCGCGAGGCCATTGGTCAGCCAGGGCCGGCCGGGCCCCCACGGCAACGCGTAGATGTAGCTCACCACGAAAACCTGGGGAATATCAAGCGGAGACACTCCTTTTTCCCGCTCGGGATGGTAGCTGTCCAGCATGATGACGGTGGCAAACTGGCTGAAGTTGGTGATAAAACCCATGTTCTCGATGTTCTTGGAGATGGTGTAATTGGCCAGGAAAGTCAGCCCCATGGAGAATCGTTTCTCCACTTTGAAGCTGGCTGCGTGGTAATTGTTCGACCCCATTGACCCGCTGTAGTAGATCGCGCCGTTGACGTTCGGGAAGGGCCGGTCCGTCTGAGCGGTACGTCCCGCCAGGGCCTGTTCAAAGGGGATCGAGTTCTTCATGAACACACCGCTGGTCAGGTTTTTCCCGCGCGCCCCACTCAAGGTCACGGCGAAAAGCCAGTTGGCCAACGGTTCGTACTGGACGCTCACATTGAACTGGTGCTGAACAGGCATGTCGGCCTTGTGGAAGGCAGTCGCGCGGAATGTTCTCTGGTAGGGGACCGCGGCTGTAAAGGCCTTGAGCAGCGGATCGGCGGAGAGGGCCACGATGGGCGTGTTGATCGTGTAGGGGGGCGTGACGGTCCCCGCGGCTGTCACCGGGGGTTTAGCGAACATCGGTAAGTTGGGAGGATTCTGGGAGAAATTGGTAGTCTCCGGGTTTCGCTCCCGGAACCCGTAGAACATGCCGTAACCGCCACGAATCACGAGGTTCCGCCCGGGTTGATAGGCGAAGCCGGCTCGCGGCGCGAGGTTGTTGTGATCGCCATCTACCACGGCGCGGCTGTAACCGCCCTGCCCCGGAACCTGAAAAACGCCCCGGTCGACATCAAACAGAGACCCGCGATCCTTGGCATCGACCGGCTGGGTAAACAGGTCGTAGCGGATGCCGAGGTTCAACGTGAGCTTGCGAGTGGCCTTCCAGTCGTCCTGGAAATAACCGAAGGCGTAGAATTGCCTCTCGCGCCCCCAGTCGAGCATCTGGCCGGCCTCTCCGAAGGAATGGGGAAAACCCAACAGAAAATCCGCAAGCGGCGCTCCCGACCCGGCCTTGTCGGAACTGCTGGTGAACATAGATCCGAATCGGATGTTACCGTAGCCACCTCTCAACGTTTCGTACCGCAAGCGGCGCAGATCGGTACCGAACTTCAGCGTGTGGCCGCCCCGCGTGATGTTCAGGTTGTCCACCCACTGGAAACGGTTTTCAACGCTATAGGCGGAGGTGCTTCCGCCGAAGCCGCTGAACTGCTGAGCGCCCTGCGACTCGCCGGCGTAGTAGAAGTTGAAACTCGGAAACCCGAGCTCCGGGAAGGGGAACAGAGCCATCTTGTTCTGCTGGGCGAACGCGACGCCCTGGGGAGCGGTGCCTTTGCTGCTGGAGTTGCTCCGGACGTAGCCGAAACGGAATTCGTTCACGGTCGTCGGGCTGAAAACGTGGACGTCCGAGAGCGCCATTTGACGACTGTTGTCCAGGGAAGTGCTACCGCCACCAATCCAATTGCCGGCGCCGAAACTGCCCACCGACACGTTGGGCGAATTGGCCATCGAGAAACGGCCGTAAAGACTGTTGGAGGAGCTAATGGTGTGATCGATCCGCACATCCCCGCGGTCGTCCCGATTGCGGCGCGGGAGCGCAATGAAGAAATTACGGCTCTGAGCGTTGGCGGCGCCGTAGTTCGGCATGGGGATCAGGCCGATGATCGCCGCCGAGGTCGGATTCACCTGCGAAGCCGGAATCCTGTTGCCGACGTATGGGGTGCTGATCACGACTCCGGTCGGACCGATGCGCCGAGCGGCAGGGTCATAAATGGTCGCGGAGTAGAGGGAAAAGTCCCCAGTGCGATAGGCTGCCGGCGCCAAGTCCGAGATCGCGCTCCCGCTTTGAGTGCTGCGGCGGGTCCCCTGGTAATCCCCAAAGAAGAAGGTGCGGTTGCGGATGATCCGGCCACCCAGAGCGCCGCCAAACTGGTTCTGCCGGTACATGCCCTTCTTACTCCCAACGGCGTTGGTGAAAAAGTTCGTGGCGTCCAGCTTGTCGTTGCGTAGGAACTCGAACACGGTGCCGTGAAACGCGTTCGTCCCCGCACGGATCGTGGCGTTCATCACCACCCCGGCAGCTTGGCCAAACTCGGCGGAGAAGTTGTTGGTCTGGACCTTGAACTCCTGCACGGCATCCACCGAAGGCGTGTAGGCGACACCCGAGCGTCCAATGGCCCCGCCGCTCGCGGCGGCGTTATTGTCCACGCCGTCGAGCATGACTTCGGTCGATGTGAAGCGGCCGCCGCCGCCGACGAAGGGCAGGTTGGTACTCTGCCCCGTCATCGGAACGGTGTTGCCGGACAGAAGCCCAAGGGCGAACGGGTTTCGCCCACTGAGCGGCATGTCCTGGATCTGCCGGGTGTCGATCACCTGCCCGACCGAGGAAGTGTTCGCTTCGAGCAATGGCGCTGTGCCCGCGACTTCCACAATCTCGCGAATCTCGCCCGGCACGAGGACGGCTGTGATGGTTGTGTTTTGGTCAACGCGGAGGACCAGCCCGGTGATGGTCTTCCGCTTGAACCCAGCGGCTTCCGCCGAGACGGTGTATTCGCCGACGGGAAGAAACGCGGCCCGAAACTGGCCGGAATCGTTGGTCTTGCCTTGACGGGCCTGGCTGGTGGACACGTGCTTTAAGTCAACTGTCGCTCCGGGCACAACCGCGCCCGTAGAGTCCTGAACCTCGACATTAATCGTCCCAGTGGACACCTGGCTCAAAGCGACAGCCGTCACGAGGGTGAACACCATGAGTCCAATCATTAAGATGCGCATACCGCCCCCTTCGAAAAGTTCTAGTCTTCCACTCCGCGGGCCGATCCCTTGACGCACCAACTCCGACCGCCCGTTGCTTGACGATAAATAATACTGCCGTCCATATCACAAAGTCAAGAAGGTTTGAGTTACGAGGTCGTTAATCGTCCAGCCCCTGAACGGCTAGCGACAGGGCGAGCTGACCCGCACGGCATCGGGGCACCGAGTCGGAGGGGCACTCCAGCGCATAGCGGCGTTGCATGACGCAGTTGCAAGCGACGGTGAGATGTTGACGACCGCTAGCTCACGCTTGTGACTCCGAACCTCGCTGGCGCCGGATCGGGCGGCAGCGAGCGCATCTGCCCCCTGCCGTGCCGCGGCCCGGGCTTTGTGCGCGTCGGAATTGAGAGTCCGGACTTGACAATGGAGAGCGCCTCACGTAGAGTGCTGGGAGAAAGCAACGCCGGAGTAAGGGGGAAGGAGTCCGGTGAAACTCAAGACTCAAGGTCCGATTATCCTGGTTGGGACTCTGGACACGAAAGGGGAGGAATTCTCCTATCTCAAGGAGCAGTTGACGGCGGCGGGAGCGGAAACGCTGGTCGTCGATGTTGGAGTGGTGGGCGCCCCGTTGTTCGTCCCGGACGTAAGCCGCGAGGAAATAGCAGGCTGGGCGGGAACGTCTCTCGATCAGTTGGTCCGCGACAAGGATCGCGGCAGGGCCGTGAGCGCCATGGCGGAGGGCCTTGCGGCTTGGGCTCGGGATCGGCAGGCGAAGCATCCTCCGGCGGG
>JAUYBU010000450.1 GCA_030693045.1 Bryobacterales bacterium
ATCGCTTCTTCGCACAATGTCGTGGCCCAGTCGCGCCTGGCCACGTGCAGCAGTTCGTGCCGGACAACCGCCTCCTGAAGTTCCGGGCGGAGTTCGAAGAACATCCCCGGCAACAGCACCACCGGACGGAACAGGCCGCACGTGGCCGGCCCGCCCGATTCGCAGGAGACGAAAAACCGGGCCGTGGTTCCCGTGCTTTCGCACGCCCTTTCGATGGCCCGCGGCAGCCAGATCAGTTCCACGGCCTTGCTCCGCAGCGTCCGCAACCGGCCGAGCCCCAGCGCGAGCCAGGCCAGGCGTCCCGCCAAACCGGCGCCGTAGACCGCCAGCACCCACCCGGAGGCGCTCAACCACGCGCTCGGAAGCGCGCCGGCATCCGTCGTCGCCACCACGCGGAACGCGGTCCGGCTTGCGGCGGGAATGGTTTCAACCAGCCAGGGCTGAACCAGCGGCAGCGCCAAACAAGCCACCAGCACCGCCTGGTAGAAGGCGTGCAACGCGCGCGGCGTCCGCAATCGCAATACCGCCGGCGCCAGAAGCCCCGCGCCCGCCAGGGCCGCCACTTGCAGGCTGTAGGCGGCAAGATTGCCAACCGCTTCACCGGCGCTCATTCCGCCTCCTCCAGCGCCCGCCGCAGTTCGCGCAGGTCGTCGTCGCTCAACTTGCGGTCCTCCACCAGGTGGACCAGTAGCGGGCGCGCCGAACCGTTAAACACCCGGTCCACGAATTCCCGCACCATCTTTCCGATCACCTGCCGCTGGGGCCGCGTGGCCGCGTACACGAACGCTTTGGCCTCGCGCTGCTTGCGCAGATGGCCCTTCCGCTCCAGGACGTTCATCATCGTCATGACCGTGGTGTAGGCGATCCGGCGGCGCTCGAGCAGCGCTTCGTAGACCTCGCGTACGGTCGCCGTCTTGAGCCGCCAGACGATCTTCAGGATCTCGAGTTCCTGTTCGGTGGGCACTGACTTCGCGCGTCTCATACTAATTCATTAGTACGACGATTTACGGTCCAAGGCAAGCAAAAAGCGCGTTTCGAGGAGTAAACTCGTGAATGACCCTGGAGGTGACGTTTGGCCCGTCTTCTCGCGTTCCTGGCCGCCGCCGTTGCGCTGGCCGCGCCGCCGCGCGCGATGCGGCTGGACTATTTCCACACCGGAAACGCGGTGGAAGAGCGCTTCGCGCTGGACGGCGTGACGGTGGAAGGCCCGTGGCCCGGCGCGCCGGGCCGCGAGATCGACGACACCAACCTCGGGAAATACTGCTTCGAGGTCGTGGATCGAAAGACCAACCGGGTTCTATACTCGCGCGGATTCGCCCGCATCTACGGCGAATGGGAAACCACCGGCGAGGCCAAGCAGGCGCATCGCACCTTTCACGAATCCGTGCGCTTTCCGGAGCCCGCGGCCGCGGTGCAGGTGACGGTGAAGAAACGCGACCGCGATAACGCTTTCCGGGAGATCTGGTCCGTGCTGGTGGACCCGAAAGACCCGGCCATGGACCGGACGCCGCCGCCGGACCTGAACGTCTGGGCGGTCATGAAGAACGGCGAACCGTCGGAGAAGGTGGATCTGCTGCTTTTGGGCGACGGTTACACCGCGGCGGAGATGGACAAGTGGCGCAAGGACGCGCGCCGGCTCACGGAAACGCTGTTCGCGGTCTCCCCTTTTCGGGAGCGCCGGCGCGATTTCAACGTCTGGGCCATCGACACGCCCGCCGGCCAGAGCGGCGTCTCTCGCCCGTCGGACGGAGTTTGGCGCCGTTCGCCGCTGCGCGCCGCCTACGACGCTCTGGGCTCGGAGCGCTACGTGCTCACGCTCGACAATAAGCGGCTTCGCGAGATCGCTTCCGCCGCGCCCTATGACTTTATCGAAATCGTGGTCAACGGGCGCAAGTACGGCGGCGGCGGGATTCACAACCTGTACGCCACCGTCGCCGCCGACAACGCCTGGACGCCCTATATCTTCGTGCACGAGCTGGGCCATCATTTCGCGGGTCTGGCGGACGAGTATTACACCTCCGAGGTGGCCTACTCGCCCGCGGCGGGGCGGCCGGAACCCTGGGAGCCCAACGTGACGGCGGACCCACAGGCGGCGCGCTGGCGCGACCTGATCCGCCCGGACACGAAACTGCCGACCCCCTGGCCGAAGGAGGCCTTCGAGACGCGGCAGCGGGAGATCCAGTCGCGCCGGCGCGCCATCCGCGCCCTGGGGCGGCCCGAGGAAGAGATGGAGGCGTTGTTCGCCGAGGAATCCGCGCAAACCGCGCCGTTGCTGGCGGCGCCGCCGCACGGGCGGGTGGTGGGAGCCTTTGAAGGGGCCATGTACGAAGCCCGCGGATACTACCGCGCGCAATCCGACTGCATCATGTTCACCCGCAACCCGGTGGGGTTCTGCGCCGTCTGCCGGCGCGCGATCGGGCGCGTGATCGCGCTGTACGCGCCCGCCCGCTGAGCGCGTCAAGGGGCCGAAAACCTCTGTTTATGAGGTTCCGGACGCTCCAACCGCAAGAAAAGCCCGAAAAACAGGCATTTTGGCGCGTTTTCCCCTTTACAACTCGCGCGCAATCCAGTATCATGAGACAGCGAAACAGGCTTAGGCGTTTCCGTTCAAAACATTCCGGGGCGCAATTGTTCTTGCGTTTCGGGCTTCGGAAGCGGTTCTCCTGGAACGCCAGGGTCTGGAATCCGGTAGAAAGTGGTTAAGGAGGCTTATGGCCGACAGAATGACGCAAACTCAACTGGTGAAGGAAATCGCCGCCGGGACAGGCGTGGCGAATAAGGTCGCCAAGACGTTCATCGAAACCTACGCCGCGGTTGCGGTCCGCGAAACCAAGAAGAACGGTATGTTCGTGATGCCGGGCCTGGGTCGGCTGGTCCGGGTCGAGCGCAAGGCCCGCATGGGACGCAATCCGGCGACCGGCGAGAAGATCAAGATCGCCGCCAAGAAAGTGGTAAAGTTCCGCGTTGCCAAGGTCGTCAAGGACGCTGTCGTTCCGCCGAAAAAGAAATAGCGCTGCCCCCGGCGGCACGAAATGGAAAGCCCCGCGAGGTGGTCTCGCGGGGCTTAATTGTTCAAAAGCGAGTTCGGGCCGCGCAGCTTGCGCGCCGGCCCAGGAAGCCTACGCCTGCTTCTTCTCGTCTGGTTTTTCCTCGTTCTTCAAAGCGTTCTTGAAGTTGCGGATACCTTCTCCCAAACCTTTCGCCAACTCGGGGATCTTCCGCCCGCCGAAAAGCAACGCGGCGATCGCCAGAATGATGAGAAGCTCAGGCACGCCAATGGACCTCATGCGGCCTCCTTAGTAACTCCTTCATTGTAGGGATTTGTTCCGAGCCGCGTCAAGCCAGCCCCCCGGGGGGCACGGCCCTCAGGCTGCGTTCCGGCTGCGCCGGGCGGCGGGCGCACCGCCTAAAGGCTGTGCTACTGGGCCGGCGGCTATACTGGAAGTTCGGGCCGTGAAGAAAAAACTATTCGACTCCGGTTCGCTGGTACGGGAAATCGCCCGGGAGCGCGTTGGCAGCGTCCCTGCGTCGAAAGTGATCGTCCCGAAGACAGCCCGGAAGAAGCCGAAACACAAGAAACCGGTCCTCCCGGAAGACGCCGGCGAGTGAACGGAAGTGCCACCTCTCAGCGCTGCAGGAACGAGATCCCGACAACCAACAGCAGCCCGATCAGCCACGCCGGCGC
Source organism: Bryobacterales bacterium (assembly GCA_030693045.1). Taxonomy (GTDB): domain Bacteria; phylum Acidobacteriota; class Terriglobia; order Bryobacterales; family Bryobacteraceae; genus JACQZT01. The sequence continues at coordinate 3,686 of JAUYBU010000450.1, forward strand.
CGCCGCGGCAAAACCCTTGCCGTTCGACGACCCCGTCAGGCATGCCAGGGCCAGGCTCAGGATGACGATGTACCAGATCGTGAAAATGGAAAAATAGTCCATCGCCGCCAGCGCCGCCTTGCCGATGCCTTCGTGGAAGAACAGCCCCAGGCCGAAGGAAGGCCGCAGTTCTTCGACGGTCTGGATCTCGTCGCCTTTCATTCTGCTGACGACGAACCCGGCAATGGTTTGAAGCATTCCGATCAGCGAACCGTGGCAGGCCAGCGAGAACAGGTCGCGAAAAGTGGCGCGCATGCTCAGCACCGAGCAGGAGCCCAGCAGAATCGCCGCGCCGAGCGCGAGCATTCCGGCCATGATCACCGGACTGGCTAACACGCCCACCTTCTGCATGGTCTGGATAATGCCCATCGACCGCTCGAGTTGCTCCCCCGTCATGCCGCCGGGCGGATTCATTTGCATGGCGCGAATCGCAAGCGGGATGTTCAGGTACCCCAGCGTGGCGGTCACCACGCCGACGATCAGCAGCGGCCACAACCAGGACAGCTTCCGCCGAATCTGCTTCACGGCGGCCGCCGGGTCGATGAAGATATTCAGCATGCCCGACAGTTGCTCGCCAAAGCCGGCAGCCTCCTCAGGCGCGGGAACCGGGTTCTCCGACATTCGGTCTCCTTTCGGGGTTCCTATTGAATGTACTCCCAACGGCGCGGAATTGGAATCCTCAATCTTCGCGCGGGCGGCCTTCCGGAGGCAGGAAACGCTCCCGGATAAACTCAGCCGCCGCTTCCGGCGTGCGAACAAGGGATTCCAGTTGCGCGTCCTCGACCTCCCCCAGCATGCGCGAAAAGGCAGGGCCGGGTTGATAGCCCATGCGCATGAGGTCGTGGCCGGTCACGAGCCGCGCCGGTTTCAACGATTCCACGGGCGTCTCGGCCAGCTTCCGGACGGCGAATTCGTAATTGGTAAGGTTCCGGTGACTGGAGAGGCAGTCCAAACGGTGCAGCTCCAGGTGCTCTTCGAAGCGATCCATGCGCAGGAAGCGTTTCAGCTTGCTCTCGCGCATGCGCTGGAGATCTTTGAAGCGCAGGTGATTGGCCACCAGGGATTCGATCTGGCGCATGTCGTCGAGAGAAAACCGCAGGCGCGACAGAATCCCGGCCGCCATTTTCGCGCCCGTTTCAGCGTGCCCGTCAAACCGGATGCGTTCTTCCAGCCGGAAAGTCGGCGGTTTCCCGACGTCGTGCAGCAGCACGCCCCAGGCCAGCGGCGGCGTGGGCGCCCGCAAGCTTTCCAGCATCAGCAGCGTGTGAACCCAGACGTCGCCCTCGGGGTGGAATTCCGGCGGCTGCGCGACGCCCTTCATGGCCGCCGCTTCGGGCAGGATTTCACTCAGCAATCCGGTTTCATCGAGCAGATCGAAACCGCGCCGGGCGCCGCCCTGAGTCAGGATGCGAGTCAGTTCCTGGCGCACGCGCTCGGCCGAAATCGAGCCGATCGCCGCGCACTCGAGCCGGATGGCCCGCATCGTCGCCGGCTCGATGGCAAAACCGAACCGGGCGGCGAAGCGAACGGCGCGGAGCATGCGCAGATGGTCCTCGCGAAAGCGCGCCCCGGGGTCGCCGATGGCGCGGATGACGCCCGCGGCCAGGTCCCGCCGCCCGTCCACGAAGTCCTCCACCTGGCCGCTGGCGGGATCCATCAGCAGGGCGTTGATCGTGAAATCCCGCCGCCGGGCGTCTTCGCGCGGATCGGATTCGTAGCGGACCTCGTCCGGATGGCGTCCGTCGCGGTAAGCATGATCGCTGCGGAAAGTGGCCACTTCGACTTCCGCCCGGCCGTCGGCCACCAGGGCCACGCCGAAATGCGCGCCCACCATTTTCGCGCCCGGGAACAGCTCGACGACCGCGTCCGGACGGGCGTCGGTGGCAACGTCGTAGTCGGCCGGTTCGATGCCCAGCAGCAGGTCGCGCACGCAGCCGCCAACCAGCCAGGCCTGGAACCCGCGGCCTCGTAACGACGCGACAATCCGGCGGGCGAGATCGGAGGCAGTGGTTTTCACCATCACTATGATCGTAGAATATTACGTGAACAGTCCATGTCCACTCCCGGCCCCCGCCCCGGCTCATCCAAAATCGTAGTCGCGACGACGGTCGCCCTTTCTTTCATCTCTTTCTGGCGCGGCGCCGCCATTGTTCTGAACGATCTCGCCTCCTCTTCCTTTTACGTCGGTGGGATCGCCGAACAGGCGATTGGGAAATCCGCCCCGTGGTTCATCGTGGCGGTCATGCTGTTTGGCTATGCCGTGCGCTCGGTCTACATGGAAAGCTGCGGCATGTTCGTCCGCGGCGGCGTTTACGTCGTGGTCCGCAACAGCATGGGGCCGTTCATGGCCAAGATCTCGGTCTCGGCGCTGATCGTCGACTTCGTCCTCACCGGGCCGATCAGCTCGGTCAGCGCGGGACACTATCTGGGGCGCCTGCTGAACGAAACCGCCGAAATCTTCCACTACGATTTCCACATCAACCCGGGCTGGTTTGCGGTTGCCTTCGGCGTCATGGTGACCCTTTACTTCTGGTGGGCGAACGTCAAGGGCATTCATGAGTCCAGCGGCAAAGCGCTGCGGATTATTCAGATCATGACCGTCATGGTGGTGATCCTGACCGTCTGGAGCGTGATCACGATCCTGGTGCGGAAGCAGTTCCAGTTGCCGCCACCGCCGACTCCCGCCAATCTGCAATTCAGCAAAGAGGCCCTCGGATGGCTGGAAGGCACCTTTTGGCCGAATCTCGCGCTGGCCGGATTGATCATCGCCTTCGGCCACTCGCTTCTGGCGATGAGCGGCTTCGAGACGCTGGCGCAGGTGTACCGCGAGATCGCCTCCCCGAAGCTCAAGAATCTGAAAATCACGGCCAACATCGTCTGCACCTACGCCTTGGTCAGCACCGGACTGATCACGGTGTTTGCCGGCATGATCATCCCGGATGCGGTGCGGAAGAACTATCACGACAACTTGATCGGCGGCCTGGCGATGAACCTGGCCGGCCCCGAACTCCTGCGGCTGATCTTCCACGCGTTCGTGGTCGTGGTGGGCGCGCTGATTCTGTCGGGAGCGGTCAACACTTCGATAATCGGCGCCAACGGCATTCTGAACCGCGTGGCGGAAGACGGCGTGCTGCTGAATTTCTTCCGCAAGCCGCACCGGCGATTCGGGACCACCTCCCGCATCATCAACTTAATCACCATACTGCAACTGGCCGCTATCATCGCCAGCCGCGGCGACGTGTACCTGCTCGGCGAAGCGTACGCCTTCGGCGTGGTGTGGAGCTTCTTCCTCAAGGGCCTGGGAGTTCTGGCGCTGCGATTCCAGCGGCACGACCAGGAATACAAGACGCCGTTCAATGTTCGCATCGGCGGAAGGGAGATTCCCATCGGCCTGGGCGTGACGACGCTGATGCTGTTCTTTGTGGCCATAGCCAACCTGCTCACCAAGCAGGTCGCCACGATCTACGGCGTATCGTTCACCGTCGTCATGCTCGCGCTGTTCATCGTTTCCGAACGCGTGAACCAGAGGGAACGCTCGGCGGGAAAGCAGGGCCTGGAGGAATTCAACCTCGAGCACCAGTCGACGGTCGACTCGGAAACCGTGAACGCCCGCCCCGGTTGCGTGCTGGTGGCGGTGCGCGAGTACGTCCGCATGGAGCATCTGAAGCGCGTGCTTGAAAAAACCAACCTGCGGCGTCACGACATCGTGGTGATGACCGTGCGGCCGGTTTCAACCGGCGCGGGCGAATACGCCCTGGCGAACGAACAGCTTTTCACGGACTACGAAAAGGAACTGTTCAGCCACGTGGTGACCATGGCCGAAAAGGAAGGCAAGCCGGTCGAGCTGGTGGTGGTGCCGGCCCTGGACCCGTTCGAAGCCATGGTGCAGACGGCCGCCAATCTCAAGGCCTCGCGCCTGGTGACCGGGGTTTCGGCGGGCATGCCGAGCGACGAGCTGGCCCGCCGCATCGGCCGGGCCTGGGAGAGGCTGCCGGAACCGCGGCCGGCGCTGTCGCTGGAGGTCATCGCGCCGGGCCGGCCGTCGGCCTACGTGAACCTGGGTCCGCATCCGCCGCGGCTGTGGCCGGAAGACGTCGAGCGCGCGCACGAGATCTGGCTGCGCCTGACCGAACAGGAACGCTACGGCGCCCAGCTCCACCATCGAGACGTGATTGGCGTCGCCCTGCGGCGCCTGGAGCGCGACCTCGACCGCGGGGACCCCCGGCAGTTATTGGAGGAGATCGAGAGCGAGATGCGCCGCGAGTTGGACTAAGACCGCTTGCCGCCGGGCTTGTTGGCTTCCGCTTCGGCGGCGGCGGGATTGACCTTCGCCAGCACCTCGCCGAACAGCGCGGCCTTCTTCAGGTCTTTCTTCGAGGGCGGTTGCTGCTCGCGGCGATAGTCGTGGTCGGAGTAGCAGGAGCGGCACCGGACTTTCGCCGGCTGGCGGTCCACCATTGAGACGATGGAGTGGTTGGTGAGGCGGCGGCACTTGACGCACCAGTCGTCGATGACGTCGCCCAGTCGCAATTCTGACATGGCGTGACGGCCCCGCGAGCCGCCCAGAAAGTATATCAAATCCCGCGAAAATGCGTCAGCCTGGTGTGGCCCCTTTATTTCGGGACAGACGGGTGTGTGCGGAGACAGGCTGGCTGCGCGGGGGACACGCCTGTGTCCCGGGGCCAAGCGACAGTTTCCGTAAGGTCAGCCCGGAGTGTCCCCGGGTCCTAGAAAAGGGGCCATACCAGGCTGACGCATATTCTTGGGAATTGATATCCTTTCTGAGCGGCCGGCAGGGCCGTCACGCCCTGTCAGAATTGCGACTGGGCGACGTCATCGACGACTGGTGCGTCAAGTGCCGCCGCCTCACCA
>JAUYBU010000509.1 GCA_030693045.1 Bryobacterales bacterium
TTGGAACAAGCGCGCCCTGGATCGTCGAAACGTGAACGTTCTCACCTCCGGCCGGCTGACCGACATCGGCGGCGGTCCGGTATTCTACAGTTGTCTGGTCGAAGTGGAAAAATGCGCAAACTGATCATCGTCGTTCTCGGCCTCGCGCCACTCCTGTCCGCCCCCATGGGGTGCAGACGTACGCAGCCGGTGAAGGTGGACGTCGTCGAAGAAGAAGCGCCCAAGCTGGCCACCGTGATTCACGTGGCCGACCCAAAGGCCACCGTCCAATTGGTGAAAGGGTTTTACGAGCTGGAGCAGAACTCGTGGCGCTGGACGGCCGGCAAGTTCGCCGTCGCCTTGCGTCCGCCGCGCGGCGCCTCCGAGCGCGGCGCGGTCCTGCAACTCAAGTTCGCCGTCGCCGACGCGGTACTCGAACGGGTCAAGTCGATGACCGTCAAGGCTCGCTCGGGCAAGGTCGAGCTTGCGCCGGAGACTTACACTAAGTCGGGCGAACAGATCTATTCCCGCGACGTGCCAGGGTCGATCCTGGGCGGTGAAGTAGTCTTGTTCGAGTTCGAGGTGGACAAGTTCCTGCCGCCGGGCGCGGTCGAGCAGCGCGAACTGGCGCTGATCGTGACCACCATCGGCCTCGAACTGAAATGAAGCGCCTGGCTCGCGCGGCTTACTGGATCGCCCCGCCGCTGTTCTGCCTGGCGGTCTACTGGCTGGGCCTGAAGGCCTGGTTTCAACAGGACGATTTCGCCTGGCTGGGCTTGCGCTACGACGTCGAAAAGTGGTCCGACTGGTTCCGGATCCTGTTCGCCCCCATGGCCCAGGGCACCATCCGGCCGTGGAGCGAGCGCCTGTTCTTCATAGTGTTTGAAGCGATCTTCGGGGTCGAGGCGCTGCCGTTCCGCATCTGGGTGTTCCTCACGCAGACGGTGAATCTTACTCTGCTGAGTTGGATCGTCTGGCGAGTTACTAAGTCGCGCCTGGCCGGATTTCTCGCGCCCGTGTTGTGGACCGCCTCCAGCGCGCTGGGCCGGCCGATGTCGTGGACCTCGGCCTACAACCAGATCCTTTGCGCCTTCTTCCTGCTGGCCTCGTTCCAGTTTCTGCTGCGCTGGATCGAGACCGGCGACGAGCGCTGGTGGCGCTGGCAGTGGGCCGCGTTTCTGATGGGCTTCGGCGCGCTGGAACTGAACGTGGTCTACCCGGCGCTGGCCGCGCTTTACACGCTGGCGTGCGCGCGCGAGCGCTTCCGGCGGACGCTTCCGCTGTTCCTGCCATCGGCGCTGTTCGTGCTGGTTCATCGCCTGTGGGCACCCAAGGTTGCCAGCGGCCCTTACGTGATGCATTTTGACGCGTCGATCTTCGGCACCTTCCTGCGCTACTGTCACATCGCGCTGGGAGCCGAGCACGCCGGCATCATTCCGCCGCAGACGGGATGGCCGCCGGCGGTGGCGGCCGGCGTCTGGATTCTGGGCGCCGCCCTAGCGGGCTTCACCCTCTGGCAGCTCGCGCGGCGGCAATGGCTGGCCGGGTTCTTCGCGGGCTGGTTCATCCTGACGCTGGGGCCCGTGCTGGCGTTGCGCGACCACATTTCCGAGTACTACCTGGCGGTCCCGATGATCGGTTTGGCCTCGCTGGGCGCCTGGGCGGCGGCCTGCGCCTGGCGCTCCGGCTGGGTGTGGCGGCCGGTCGCCGCCGTCTGCCTGATGGCCTATTTCGCGACGGCGCTGCCCGCCGCCCGGATGGTTTCCCACATGCACTTCGAGCGCAGCCGCGCGGTTCGCAACCTGGTGTTGGGCGTGGTGCGCGCCCGCCAGCTTCACCCCCGGGAAGTCATCCTGCTGGCTGGCGTCGAGACGGATCTGTTCTGGAGCGCGATGATCGATAATCCGTTCCGCCTGTTCAAGCTTAAGGACGTCTACCTGGCCCCCGGCTCGGAGGACCGCATCCGGGCGTTTCCGGAGCTGGGCAGCGTCACCGACTGGGTGTTCCCCACCAAACAGGCGTGGAGCCTGCTGGGCGACTACCGCGCGGTGGTTTACGACGCCAGCGGGGTCCGGCTCCGCAACGTCACTACCAACTACATGCGGATTCTGGGCGCGCTCGACACCCACAGCCGGGTGTACTGGATCGATGTCGCCAACCCGGCCTTCGAGCGCCTGCTGGGCCGCACCTGGTGGGCGGTGGAAGGCGGCAGCCGGTTCATGCCCAAACGCGCCACCCTTCGGCTGGCCGGGCCGCGGTCGGCCGGCCAGAAGCTTTACCTCAACGGGTGGGCGCCGGAGAAGCTGTTCGCCGAAGGCCCGTTGAAGGTTTTCGTCAGCGCCAACGGACGCCCGCTCGGCGTCGCCACGCTGGTGCGCGGCGGTCAGATCTTCGAACTCGCCTTCGACCTGCCGGCGGAGTTGATTGGAGCCGAGTCCATGGAGGTCGCCGTCGAGAGCCAGCGCACCTTCCGCGCCCCGCCCGACGTCCGCGATCTAAGCCTCCGCTTCGGCTCCTTCACCGTCCGCTGACTCAAGTTTGACCGCTTCCTTACGGTCGCGGCTCAGAAACCGGATCCGAGCCGCGACCGTCAGGGAGCGGTCAAGCGATCTAGAACGTCAGCTTGAGTGCGAACTGGATCACCCGCCAGCTCTCACCGTTCTGGTTCGTGGTCGAGGAACTGGCCGTCGACAGGGTCACGCAGCAGGCCTGCCCGAAGACTCCCGAGGTGATCGCCGGGCTGCCGACGCTGGCATCCCGCGGGTTGCGGAAGTTCGGATGGTTCAGGGCGTTGAACAACTCCGTGCGCAATAACATGCGGATGCGCTCGCTGATTTGGAAGCCCTTGGTGATGGCCGCATCCAGGTTCCAGTAGCTGGGTCCCTGGAAGATGTTGCGGCCGAACCCCACGCTTCCCGGCGCCGGGAAGGTGAACGCATCGGCATTCTGGAAGAACACGGGCCCGGTGACTCCGGCCTTGTTCTGCAATTGGGCCCGCGGCAGAGCGACGCCGGGCTTCAGGGCCGCGCGGGATTGCGCGCTGAAGTTGGCCGTCAGCACGCCCGCGCGCACGGTGAAAGGTTCGCCCGACTGGTAGGTGTAGATGCCGTTCAAGCCCCAGCCGCCGATGATCGTGTCGACCAGCCGGCTGGCGCCGCCGAACAACTTCCTTCCTCTGCCCAAGGGCAGTTCGAAAATGCCCGTGACGTTGGCCACGTGGCGCTGGTCGTAGTCCGAACGCGCGCGCTCGTTGCGGTAGTTGCGCGCGTCGGCCGGGGTGCGTGAGTTGGTCGTGGTGAGGCCGCCTCCAACGGTCGCCGCCACCGGATCGAGGGAGAGGACGTCGATGGACTTGCCCAGCGTGTAGGAGCCGTTGAGCAGCAGCCCGGCGCGGTCGTAGCGTTTGCGGAAGGTCATCTGCGCGGCGTGGTAGTTCGAGTCGCCGCCGTTATCGATGTACATGATCTGGGCGAACTGCTGATTGGGCCGCAGGCGCGCGGCGAGCGTGGTCTGCTCGATCCGTCCGGCGAAGTTGCCGGCGGCGTTCTGGTTCAAATCGGTTTGCGTGGTCGACGAATTCGCGAACGTCGAGTTGACGATGCCTTGCTGGACGATGGGCACCGCGGCCGCGCCCGGGCAGGCCGAGCCGTTGGCCAGGGTCCCGTCGGGACGGCATCCGCCACCCAATCCGACGTTCTTCTGCATGGCCAGGAAAGAGGGCAGAATGGGAGCGGCGTCGAGCTGGTTCGCATCCCAGGCGCGATACAGCCGGGTGCCGCGGCGTCCGACATATGCGATCGAAACGACGTAGCCGGCCGGCAGTTCGCGCTGTATCGTCAGGTTCCACATGTGGACCGTGGGCAGGCGCAGGTTCTGGTCGAAAGCGCGCGCGGGGGGAGAGTTGGAGAGCACTTGCGCGGGCGGAGTCAGGAAGCTGGAGGGCTTGACCGTGGGCGTCGTCATCTCGTTCGGGAACCCGGCGCCGAGACGGACATCTTTCACCGCCTGGCAGCCCGGCGTAGTGACCAGCGCGCCGCTGGCGCCGCTGAAAGAGGAGATGCAGGTGAACGTCTGGCCCGGCACCGCCGCGGCGACCGAGGTCACCTGGAAGGTATTGAGCGGATCGAATGCCACGCCGTAACCGGCGCGCACCACCATCTTCGAGGAACTGCCGGGCGACCACGTGACGCCCAGGCGCGGCGCGAGCGCGCCCCGATTGAAGTTCCGATACCAGCGGTCGGCGTGGACAAACGTGACCGGCCCCTCGCTTCCATCGATGGCGCGGTTGGGAACGTAGGCGCGGTCGCCCGCCTCCGTCGGGGGAGGGTTCAGCTCCCAGCGGACGCCGTAACTGACGGTCATGTTCTTGCGGAGCTTCCACTCGTCCTGCGCAAAGAAATTGTATTGCTTGGCGCGCTGGCCCTGGGCCCACAGCGAGACCCTCTTTTCGCCCGAGCGGTACGGTAGGAAAGTGTCGTTCTTCAGATCGCCCATGAAGACCTGCCTCAAACTGGCGGGGATGCCCAACAGGTCGTTCACCGTGCCTTGCAGGCGGTTCAGGTCGGTGGCCGCAATGCCGGCCGTGGTGGCCGTCGCCAGCGCCGGGAAAGTGAAGCCGGCGGGCGGGCGGGTGGTGCGCGAGAGCGAGATGGCGGGTGTCAGGCTGGTGCCGCCCACGTCGCCGCGCTGGTCGTTGTGTTGATAGAAGCGCACGTTGGCGCCGAAGCGCATGACGTGACTGCCGGTGAGGTAGCTCAGGTTCTCGACGAACTGCGGCGTGTTGACGGCGCGGTAGGTGCGCGGGTTCGCGGTGTAGTCCACGTCCGAGTTGTTGAAGGTGAAGCGCGGCGAGTTGGGGAACGCCGGGTTCGCCTCGCCCTGCGTGAACAGGAACTGCCAGCGCGAAAAGCCGAGCGTCAGTTCATTGACCAGGCGCGGAGAGAGCACGCTGCGGAAGCCGAGGGCAAAGTTGCTGGCGGGGCGGAACACCTCGCCGCGCGGCGGATAGCCGGGGATCACCACCGGGCGGCCGTTCAGCGGATCGCCGTTCAGGGTGCTTTGTTTGGCGCCCAGCCAGCGGAAAAACACCGTGTGCTGCGAGTTGATCGTATGATCGACGCGCAACAGGTGCTGGGGACCGCGAACCCGCACCGGCGTATTCCACTGGTAGGCCCCCGTGTTCAAGCCGTCGCCCGCGCTGAAGGAGTTCGGCGCCGGATAACCGCCCAAGACCGACTTGACGGCCGAATCCAGGCCCGTGCGCGCCGGATCGGCGGCAAAGATGTTGAACGAAGCGACACAGTTGACGTCCCCCGCCCCGGCGCAGTTCCTTACGCCCGGCGCATACTGCCCGGTGCGCGGATCCACCAGCAACTGGCTGTTCTGCGCGATGCGCTGCCCGCTGATGACCAGCGGATTGCGCGGATCGGCGACCCAGTAGCGATACAGGCCCGAGAGCGCCGTCGGCGTGTAGAGATCCACCGACTCGCCGAAGGCCTTGTCGATGGGATCCGCGAAGTTCACTTTCTGGCCCTGCCAACTGCCGAAAAAGAAGGTCCGGTTCTTGCGGATGGGGCCGCCGATCTCGAAGCCGTACTGGTTGAGCTGAATCAGCGGCTTGCGCGAGCCTTGCGCGCTGGCGTAGAACTCCTGCGCATTCAGAGACGTGTTGCGGAAGAACTCGAACACCGATCCGTGGAACCGATTGGTTCCCGAACGCGTGGCGATGGAGACGTTGGCGCCCGAGTTGCGCCCTTCTTCCGGCGAGGGGTTCAACGTGGTGACCTTGAACTCCTGCACGTTGTCGGGATTGAGCCGGAAGATGTTGTTGGTGGGGTTGGAATTGGTGGATTCGTTCGCCTCGATGCCGTCGATGGTGACGTTGACCGCGGTGGAGCGCGCGCCATTCACGTTCACCGTGTTGCCCGAGCGCTGCACCACGCCCGGCTCGTACATCAGCAGGTTGAGCGGGTTGCGTCCGTTCAACGGAAGTGAGACGATCGCACGCTGCTCGACCACGTTGCCGATGGTTGCGGTCGTGGTTTGCAGCGTCTCGGCCGCCGCGCTGATCTGCACGCTTTCGCTCGCCGTCCCCACTTCCAGCCCCACGTCCACCGTAACGGGGGAGTTGATCTGAACGGTATTGCCGGTCCGTACGAAGGACTTGAAGCCGCTGGCTTCGACCCGGACCGTGTAGACGCCAACCGGAATCGCCGGAAATGCGTAAACCCCGGCCTCCGTCGCGATTTGTTTCTGTACCACGCCGGTAGCTTCGTTGGTGAGCGTGACGGCGGCTCCGGGAACCACGGCGCCGGAGGCGTCACGCACTGTGCCGGAGATCTGCGAGGTCGAGGTCTGGGCGGCGCAGGTGAGAGCGGACAACAAAGCGACGACCGGAAGAAATGCACTTCGTGCAATGGTCATGGCGAAAACTCCTATCAAGGGCCAGTGAGCCCAGTGGCTGTTCCGTAGTATAGGAGATCCTGGCGCCGAAGAAAAGGACGGCGGCGGCACTCCCCCCGGCCGGGCTCAGCGGGCGTCTTTGACGCAGCGGAAGCCGATGTCCGCCGCTTTCCACCGGGTCGGGACCGTCGCCGAGTCCCAGACGACGTCGGGCGATACCGAGGGCTGGCGGTACGACTGGCCGCGGATGGCGTACCATGGCTCATCGGCGCTGGGCGGGGGGCGAAGATTCTTCCGGAAATGCTCCAGCGCCAGGGGCCCCGGGACGCTCAACTGCTCGACAAACTCCCACACATTGCCCACCATCTGCACCGCGCCGCAGGGGCTTGCGCCGTCCGGAAAACCGGTCACGGGCCGGATCCCTCCGCCGCCGACGTTAGCTCGCGACGGGTCGGCCTGGTTGCCCCAGGGGTAGGCGCGGCCGTCGGCGCCGCGCGCCGCCTTCTCCCACTCGCGGGCGTTCGGCAACCGCTTGCCGGCCGAGTGCGCATAGTCGCGCGCATTCAGAATGGTCACGTTCACCACCGGGTATTCCGGCTGGTCCTGCCGGAAACCTTCCGGCAGCGGCCGCTGCTTCTCCCGGCAGAATCGGCCGTAGGCGGCGTTGGTGACCTCGGTTTTGTCGATGTAGAAGGCCGGCAGCGCCACGCGCTCCTTCTTCTCGCCATATTCGAATTCACCCGCCGGAACCAGCACCATCTCGCCCGTGGATGTGGAAATGGTTTTCGGCAGCGCGCCCGAGGTCCGGCCGATCGCCAGGTACCAGATCACCCCCAGCAGCAGGGTCAGCGCCAGGCTGGCGCCGGCGATCCACAGCGCGCGGCGCGGCGTTCTTCCACCGGCGCGAGCGGATCCTCTTTCGGCCGCGGCGACGGCCTGCTCCAACGCCGCGCAGACCGGGCCGAAGCCCTGCGGCCGCTCGGCCGGGTTCTTTGCCGCGCAGCGCGCCACCAGGTCGCGCACCGGCGGCGGGACGCCCCCCAGGACCAGCGGTTCCGGATTTATCGGCGCATGCAGGATGTTGTAGAAAAGGCTCTCGATCGTTTCGCCGCCCACGCCCTTCACGCCCGCCAGCAGTTCGTACAGCAGCAATCCGAACGAGTAAACGTCCACCTGTTCGGTGAGCGGCTTTCCCATCACCTGTTCCGGAGCCATGTAGGACGGCGTGCCCAGCACGAATCCGGCGCGCGTCATGTTGACGTTCTCGGCCTTGGCGATGCCGAAGTCGATCAGTTTGGCCACGCCGGTGGGGCTGACATGCACGTTCTCCGGCTTGATGTCGCGGTGGATGATCTTCCGGCCGTGAATGTACTCGAGCGCCCGCGCCACCTGAAGCGCGATCTTCAGCTTCCGCGGCAGATCCCCGGTGTGGCCGTTCTTGATGGCGTGCTGCAGGTCCTCGCCGCGCAGGAACTCCATCACCATGAACGGCCGCCCGCCCGCGTCTTCCCCGAAATCGTAAATTCCGAGGATATTGTCGTGGGTGATGCTGCCGGCCATGCGGGCTTCGGCCAGAAATCGCGCCTTCACCTCGGCGTCGGCGCAGCCGGCGTCGGTCAGAATCTTCACCGCCACCGTGCGCCCGATCACCTGGTCGCGCGCGCGATAGACGCGCGACATCCCTCCGCCGAGGAGTTCCTCGAGTTCGTACTTGCCGAACTTTATCGGAAGCTGCATTCCGCCCATGTCTGAAATTCCGTGCCGTCGCTCAACCCGTCACTGCCTTGGCCGCGGCCCGGAAACGCCCGCGGGCCATCCTTCCACCTTCTCGCGTTCGGCGGCCACGGTCAGCGCGAACGGGCTGGGGGTGAACGATTCCGCCATGCCTTCGAACTCGATCAGGATGCCGGAAACGGCCTGGCTCGAAAACGGAGAGGCGAGTTTGAGGACGACTTCCTCGGCGGCCGTGCCTTGCATCGCGAGCACGATCTCGTTCGGCCTGCGGGGCGGAGAGGACCGGATCACGGTGCCTCGGAGCCTGGGCAGCGGCGAAGCGCGCAACGTCTCGAAGTACTGCGCGCCGTCGGGCGCTTCCAGCCGCTTGCGGATCCGGAGCCAGGCCGCCAGCATCGGGTCGTTGCGTTCGAGTTCCTCTTCCTGCCTGCGGGCGGCGACGGCGGCCGCCGTCTCGATCTTGAAGTCCGGGGGCGGAAACGCGCCCGCACCGGCCGCGGTCCGAAGCTGATCCAGGCCGCTGGCGTCCCCGTGATAGGACGTGTACAGGCGATCCAGGAGCGCGCCGATCTGCCGCTGCTGCCGGTCCGGCAACGCGCCGTCGCCGCGCAGCGTGGCCGCCCGTGCCAGGTGCCACAGCGCCGGAACCTGCTTATCGGGTTGCTTCTCCAGCGCCAGCACGGTTCCCAACCACGCCGACATCTCGGCGTTTCCCGGTTCCTTGCGCAGGCACGCGGTGAGCTCTTCCTGCGCGCCCGGGTAGTCGCCACGCTGCCAGCGGATCCAGCCCAGTGCGCGGTGCGCTAGCAGTTCCGTCTTGGCTCTCTGCTTCTGCCACTCCGCTTCCGGCAGCGAAGCCGGCTTCCGCGCCGGGGCGAAGTTGGCGTCCAGCCCGGAAATCAGCGTCCGCGCCGCCCGCTCTCCCACTCGCAGCGTCTCCTCGGTGCCGTTCTTGCCGCCGGGGATCAGGACCGCGCACCAGTACTGGCCCACCGGGTTGCCCGGCTCTTCGGAAACCATTTCGGCGGCCACCGCCAGCATGCCGTCGCTGTCGCCGAGCGACTGGAAGCTGTAAAGATAGAGTTCGCGGCGCACCTGCCGCATCTCGGTTTTCGGATACCGGGCCTTCCACTGGTCCAGCAGTTGCAGTCTGGCTTTGGGCGCCGGTTCGGCGCGAATGGCCAGGGCCAGGTCGTACTCGCCGCGATCGGTCCAGTCGGCGGCGCCGGCGGCGGCCGCCAGCAGGAAGCAGAAACAACCGCACCGCCATCCGCGCAGGGTCATCGCTTCACCACGATCCTGGTCGTGCTGGAAGGCCTCACTTCGACTTTCTGGCGATCCACGATCGTGCCTCCGCGCACCATCCGGATTTCATAGCTTCCCGCGGGAAGTTGCAGTTTGCCCGCAGTCTGCCCCGACATCGGTTTGCCGTTCACCAGAACCGTCGTATCGTCTCCCTGGCCATCGAATTCGACGAACCCGAAAGCGGCGGCTCGTGGGCGCGCCGGCCGGGGGGTGGACCCCGGAGGGCTTCCCGACGCCGCCGGGGCTACGGGCTTAGCGGCCGGGGTATCGGACTTGGCCGTAGGCGGGTCGGAGGCGGCCGCGGGAGGGTCGTCGGTTACCATCCCGTAATCCAGCTCACGCGTCGATCCCAGGGCCACCACTTCCAGTTGCATCGGCTGCATCTGCGCCGCCGGTTGCGCCGGCCCTCCGGCCGCTGCGCCCTGCGCCGCGCTCACCTCGTCGTAGGGTCGTGATGGCGGTCGTGGACCGGGCGCCGTCCCGGCCGCTGCGCTCTGTCCCGCGCTCACCTCCTCGACGCG
>JAUYBU010000132.1 GCA_030693045.1 Bryobacterales bacterium
CGGAAAAGGGGTTATTTGTTACTGTCCCCTTTTATGCGTACACTGATTTCGCTTGTTCTGCTGGCGCAGAACCCGCCGGTCCGCTGGATCGATTCGATGAAGCTGGCGGTGCTGGAAACCGACCGCTCCTCGTACGTCGTCGGCGTGAACGATCTGGGCTACCTGCAACACGTCTACTGGGGCGGCAAGCTCACGCGCCCCGAAGACTTCGGGCCCGCCCGCGCCGCGGCCACCTTCGCCTTCGAATCGCGCGAGGGCATGACCAGCGAAGAGTATCCCGGCTGGGGTGGCATGCGCTACGGCGAGCCGTGCCTCAAAGTCGCGCTCGCAAACGGAGTGCGCGACGTGGTGCTGAAGTACCAGTCGCACGAGGTCCGCGGCGACGTACTGCGCATCACCCTGCGCGACATCCGCTACGACCTGTTCGTCGATCTCATCTACCGCGTCCACGCGCGCCACGGCCTGATCGCGCGCAACGCCGTCATCCGCAACCAGACCAAAGAGACAATCACTCTCGATAGCGCGCAATCGGCGGTCTGGCACCTGCCCAACGGCGAAGGCTATCGTCTCAGCCACCTGGCCGGGCGCTGGGCGGGTGACACGCAATTGATTCAGGAACCGCTCACGCAGGGCAAGAAGGTTCTCGAAAGCCGCCGCGGCAACACCTCGCACCAGGCCAATCCGTGGTTCGCCATCGACGCCGGCGGCGAGGCGCGGGAAGAGCACGGCCGGGTGTGGTTCGGCGCGCTGGCCTGGAGCGGCAATTGGAAATTCGCGGTCGAGCAGACGCCCAACCAGCAGGCGCGCGTCACCGGCGGTTACAACGATTTCGATTTCGCCTGGCCGCTCAAGCCCGGCGATCAACTCGATACGCCCGTTTTCTACGCCGGCTACACCGAGGACGGTTTCGGCGACGCCTCGCGCCGCATGCACCGGTTCCAGCGCGAGGAAATTCTGCCCGACCGCGCCGCGCCCAAGATCCGCCCGGTGCTCTACAATTCCTGGGAAGCGACCACGTTCAAAGTCGACGAGGCGGGGCAGAGAGCGCTCGCCGACAAGGCCGCGAAAATCGGCGTCGAGCTTTTCGTGATGGACGACGGCTGGTTCGGTGCGCGCGATCACGACCGCGCGGGCCTGGGCGATTGGTTCGTTAACACCAGGAAATTTCCCAACGGCCTGAAGGCGCTCATCGATCACGTCAACGGGCTGGGCATGAAGTTCGGCCTGTGGGTGGAACCGGAAATGGTGAACCCGGACAGCGACCTCTACCGCAAGCATGCGGATTGGACCATCCAATTTCCCGAGCGCCCGCGCACCGAGGGGCGCAATCAGTCGATCCTCAACCTGGCGCGCGACGACGTGAAGGAATACATCTTCTCGCTGCTCGACAAACTGCTCGCCGAAAACAACATCGCGTTCATCAAGTGGGACATGAATCGCCACTTCACCGAGCCGGGCTGGCCCGAACTGGCGCCAGCCGAACAGAAGAAAATCTGGGTGAAGTACGTCACCAACGTCTATGAGGTATTCGACCGGCTGCGCGCGAAGCACCCGGCGCTAGAGATCGAAGCCTGCTCGGGCGGCGGAGGCCGCGTGGACCTGGGCATTCTGCGCCGCGTCGACCAGGTCTGGACCTCGGACAACACCGAGGCGTTCGACCGGCTTCGCATTCAGGACGGTTTCAGCTTTGCCTACACGCCCAAGACCATGATGGCGTGGGTCACCGACGTGCCCAACATGAATGGGCGCTCGACGCCGCTCAAGTACCGTTTCCTGGTGTCGATGATGGGCTCGGTGGGCATCGGCGCCAATCTGAATCACTGGTCGTCGGCGGATTTCGACCTGGCGACGAAGATGGTCGCCTGGTACAAGCGGATTCGCGCCACCGTGCAGCAGGGCAAGCTGTACCGGTTGCTGTCGCCGCGCACGGAGAACGTCACGGCGAACCAGTATGTGTCGGACGACGGCAAGCAAGCGGTGCTGTTCGCGTTTCTGCGCTCGCAGCAGTTCCGCTACAACGCGCCCGCGATCTGTTTGCGCGGATTGGATGAGAGCGCGCTCTACAAGCTGACGCCGATTGACGACAAGCAACTGGTTGAGCGCGCGCGCACGCTGAGCGGCGCATACCTGATGCACCGCGGGCTGAACTTCCGGCTGGGCGGCGACTTCGACTCGACGTCGGTGCTGATCGAGCGGGTTCCGTAGGCGCCTGCGCTCGCTCTTGGAGTATTGTAGCGACATGGACCGCCGCACGTTCGTGAAAGCCGCGCTGCCGGCGCTGGGGGCCTTCAGGCTTCCGGCCGCCGCCGCCGCGCCCGCGATGAAGATCACGCGCATCGAGACGGTCTACTGGAAGTCGCGCGAAGCCGCGCCGTTCTGGCCGCATTGGGTGTGGGTGCGGGTCCACACCGACACCGGGCACACGGGCTTAGGCGAAACCTACCCGCGCAACGAAGCCGAGGCGGCCTTGATCCATTCGGGCGTGGCGCGCATGCTGCTGGGCCGCGACCCGCGCGATATCGAACGCATCTGGTCGGACCTATACAACACGTTCGATTTCCAGGTCACCGGCGGCGCCGAGATGAGGGTGCTGAGCGCCGTCGATCTGGCGCTTTGGGATCTGCTCGGCAACTCCCTGAACGCTCCCGTGTACCGGCTCATCGGCGGCCGTGCGAACCCGCGCGTGCGGGTCTACAACACCTGTTTCCCGCACAAGTACGATTTCAACAAAGAGCCCGAAAAGATCATGCGCGAACTAATCGACGGCTACGGCATCCGCGCCATCAAGGTCTGGCCGTTCGACCGCGCCGCGTCGCGCAACCGCCGCCAGTACGTCACCCAGCAGGACATCGACGAGGGCCTCGCGCCGGTGCGCAAACTGCGCGACGCCTTCGGCGATTCGATCGAGATCCTGATCGAGTTCCACAGCTTCTGGAACCTGACCTCGGCCATCCGCATCGCCAAAGCATTGGAGCCAATGAAGCCGATGTGGCTCGAGGACATGCTCATGCCCGGCAACTTTCCGCAGTACCGCCAACTGGCCGAAGCGACGTCATTGCCGCTCACCATCAGCGAGCGCATGGCCGGCCGCATGCAGTTCGAGCAGCTACTGGAGGCGCGCGCGGCCAGGTTCATCATGTTCGACCTGTGCTGGTGCGGCGGGTTGAGCGAAGGGCGCAAGATCGCCGCTATGGCCGACGCGCACCTGCTGCCGATTGCCCCGCACACGGCCGGTGGTCCGCTGCTGTTCTACGCTTCGACGCACCTGACCACCGCCATGCCCAACGTGTGGATTCAGGAGAGCGTGCAGCGATACTACGAGCGCGACTGGCCGGCGATTCTCGACAACCCGATCGTGCCCAAGAACGGAACGGTCGAGGCGCCCGACCTGCCCGGGTTCGGCATGCGCGTCAAGCCGGAGGCGTGGGACCACCCGGCGGCGGTGCGGCAGACGACGGCGGTGTAGCGTCCGCCGGATTTCGGCATAATAGAGGCGGAGGCAAACCTGATGATCGCGGAGGTTGGCACCTCGCTCGAGAGAGAACTCAATACCTGGCTGGCCGCCGAAACGCGGTTTGAAGAGGCTGCGGAACGGCTCGGCCTGGACGACGGAATGCGCAAGATCCTGCGCACGGCTGCCAGGGAGCTCACGGTCAGCATTCCGGTGCAACTGGATGACGGCCGGCTGGAGGTCTTCACCGGCTACCGCGTGCAACATTCGATCGCGCGCGGCCCGGCGAAAGGAGGAATCCGGTACGCGCCGGATGTGACCCTGGACGAGGTGCGTGCGCTGGCCGCCTGGATGACCTGGAAATGCGCGGTGGTAAACATCCCCTTCGGCGGCGGCAAGGGCGGCGTCACCTGCGACCCGCAGGTGCTTTCGCAGGGCGAACTGGAGCGCATCACGCGGCGTTACACGGCCGAGATCATCGACTTCATCGGCCCCGAGCGCGACGTGCCGGCCCCGGACGTGAACACCAACGAGCAGACCATGGCCTGGATCATGGACACCTACTCGATGCACAGCCGCACCACCGTCACCGCGGTGGTGACGGGCAAGCCGCTGAACCTGGGCGGCTCGCGCGGGCGTCCGGAGGCGACCGGCCGGGGCTGCCTGATCGTCACCCTTCAGGCGCTCAAGCGCCTGGGCCTGGATCCGGCCGCGACGCGCGTCGTGATTCAAGGTTTCGGCAACGTCGGCGGCATGGCCGCCCGGCTGATGTCGCGAGCGGGCATGAAGATCGTCGCGGTGATCGAGGTCGAGGGCGCGGTTTACAATCCCAACGGGCTGGATGTCGAGGCGCTCGCGCGGCACCGTGTGGAAACCGGCTCGATCCTGGACTTCCCGGGCGGCGAAAACACCGACCCGCGCGAGGCCATGTTCCTGGATTGCGAAGTGCTGATCCCGGCGGCCCGCGAGAATGTCATCACTTCGCAGAACGCCGGCCGCATCCGGGCCAGGATCCTGTGCGAGGGCGCCAACGGACCGACCACGGCGGTGGCCGACCGGATTCTGGCGGACCGCGGCGTGTTCGTCATGCCCGACATTCTGGCCAACGCCGGTGGCGTCACGGTCTCTTACTTCGAGTGGGTGCAGGACCGGCAGGGTTACTTCTGGAACGAGCAGTTGGTGAACGAACGCCTGGAAGAAATCATGGTCAACAGCTTCCAGGACGTGGTGGGCTACGCCGACAAGCACGGCGTGCACAACCGCGTCGCTGCCTACATGCTCGCGCTCGACCGCGTGGCGTCGGTCATCAAACTGCGCGGACTGTACGCATGAGGAACCGCTTGCTTACGCGCGCGGCTCGGTTTCATGGCGGCGCCCGCGACCGAGCCGCGACCGTCAGGAAGCGGCCGTGACGCCCGACCCCTCCACGCCGCTCATGCGGCAGTACCATTCGATCAAGCAGCAGGTCCCCCAGGCGCTGCTGATGTTCCGTCTGGGGGACTTCTACGAACTGTTCTACGACGACGCCGTCACGGCGGCGCGCGAACTGGAGATCACGCTCACCGCGCGCAACAAGGAAAAGGGCGAGCCGATCCCGATGTGCGGCGTCCCCTACCATGCCGCCGAAGGCTACATTGCGCGGCTGATCCAGAAGGGATACCGCGTCGCCATCTGCGACCAGGTGGAAGACCCCAGGTTCGCCAAAACGCTGGTCAAACGCGAGATCACGCGGGTTGTCACGCCCGGCACGGCGACCGAATCCGCGCTGCTGCGCTCGCACGAGAACAACTACCTGGCCGCGGTCGCAGGCCAGGGCGGCCGGGCCGGGATGGCGCACGTCGACGTTTCGACGGGCGAGTTTCGCGCCACCGAACTCGACGCCTCCGACCTGGTTCCCGCGCTCGAGAACCTCAACGTGCGCGAAGTGTTAGTAGCCGAGGGCGCGCCCGCCGTGCCGGGCGTCCGGACGGAATTGGAAGGCTGGATCTTTACCTTCGACTACGCCGAACGCACGCTGAAAGACCACTTCAAGCTGCTGTCGCTGGACGGCTGCGGCCTGGCCGGCCGGGCGCTGGCCGTCGCCGCGGCGGGAGCGATTCTGCACTATCTCCGCGACACTCAGAAGTCGGCGCTCGATCACCTGGACCACCCCACGTTTTACGACCGCGCCGGGGCCATGGTGCTGGACGCCGTCACGGTGCGGAATCTGGAATTGGTCGAAACGCTGTTTGCCGGCGAGAGCAGGGAATCGACGCTGATCCACGTGCTCGATCAGACCGCCACGGGCATGGGCGGGCGCTTGCTGCGCCGGCGGTTGCTCGGGCCCTCGCTCGATCTGGCCGAAATTGACGGCCGTCTGGACGGGGTCGAGCAGATGCTGCGAGGGACCATCGCGCGCGCCGGGATGCGCAAGGTGCTGGCGTCGATCCTGGATCTGGAGCGGCTGCTGGCGAAAGTGACGATCGGCTCGGCAACGCCGCGCGAGTTGCGGGCGCTGGGGCTGTCGCTGGACCGGATTCCCGCGCTGCGCGAGGCTCTGCCCGATGGCCTGTGCGCGCATCTGGCCGGGATCGCGCAGGGCCTGGACGAAGTGCCCGATGTCCGCGACCGCATCCTCAGCGGCCTTTCCGACGATCCGCCGGTGAACCTCGCCGACGGCGGCACCATCCGCGACGGCTGCTCGGCCGGGCTCGACGAACTGCGCGACATCCGCCGCAATTCCAAGCAGTACATCGCCGAGATCGAGGTGCGCGAGCGCGGGCGAACCGGCATCGGGTCGCTCAAGGTTCGCTTCAACAACGTTTTTGGCTACTACATCGAGATCTCGAAACCGAATCTGCACCTGGCGCCCCCGGACTACCAGCGCAAGCAGACGCTGGTGAACGCCGAACGCTTCACCACGCCGGAATTGAAGGAACTCGAGAGCAAGATCCTCGACGCCGAAGAGCGGATATTGGCCCTGGAACGGGAGATCTTCCAGGAGTTGCGCGCCTTCGCCGCCGCGCAGGCGGCGCGCATTCGCTCGACCGCCCAGGCGGTGGCCGCGCTCGACGTCGCCGCGGCGCTGGGGGAGGTGGCCGCGGCGGGCCGCTACACGCGCCCGCGACTTGTCGAATCCGGCGAGATGCGAATCCTCGGCGGCCGTCACCCGGTGATCGAAAGGCTCACCGAGCGCGAGGCGTCGCGCTTCATCCCGAACGATATGTCGTTGGACAACGACGCCGCCTTCATCGCCGTGATCACCGGACCCAACATGGGCGGCAAGTCGACCTACCTCAGGCAGACCGCGCTCATCGCCATCCTGGCGCAGATGGGATCGTTCGTGCCCGCCGCCTCGGCCAACCTGCCGCTGGTCGACCGCGTCTTCACGCGCATCGGCGCGGCCGATAATTTGGCGCGCGGGCGCTCGACGTTCATGGTCGAAATGACCGAGACGGCGGTCATTCTTAATACCGCCACGCCGCGCAGCCTGATCGTGCTCGACGAGATCGGACGGGGCACGGCGACCTACGACGGGCTCGCGCTGGCCTGGGCGGTGGTGGAACACATCCACGCGAAGATTCGCGCCAAGACGCTGTTCGCCACGCACTACCACGAGCTGACCGAACTGGCCGGGCAGTTGCCGGGCGTGCGCAATTTGCACGTGTCGGTGAAGGAGGCGGGGGACCAGATCATCTTCCTGCGCAAGGTGGAACCCGGCTCGGCCGACCGCAGCTACGGCATCGAAGTGGCGCGCCTGGCCGCGCTGCCCATGAGCGTGATCGAACGCGCGCGCAAGATTCTCAAGCTGCACGAGAAGACCGAGCGCAAGATGACCCAGGAACTGGCGCCGGCCGTGCAAGTCCAGTTGTTCGAGCCGGTGGGCCACGAACTCGCCGGCCGCATCCGCAATCTCAACCTCGACCAACTGCGGCCCATCGAAGCGCTGAAATTGCTGCACGATCTCCAACAGGAGCTGCAACTGGAATAATTTCGGGGACAGGCTACGAAATCCCGAAACTCCTATTTCGGGATTTCGTAGCCTGTCCCCGAAATAGGTGCGGAAATAGGTGCGAAATGAGAGTTGCCGGGATCATGAGCGGGACGTCGCTGGACGGCATCGACGTGGCCATCGTCGATATCTCCGGGCGCGGGTGGAATAAGCGCATCCGGACCGTGGCGCTGGGCGCTGCGCCGTATCCGCGCGCGGTGCGCGAAGCGCTGCTGGCGGTATCCAATTGCGAAACCCACACGGCCGAGATTTCCCGACTGAACTTCCTGCTGGGCGAGCTATACGCGAAAGCCGTCCTTCGTGTCTGCCAGGGAACGCGAGTCGAGTTGATCGGCTGCCACGGCCAGACCATTTATCACGAAAGCGGCGCTCACACTCTGCAAATCGGCGAAGGCTCGGTGGTCGCCGAGCGCACCGGCCTCCCGGTGGTGTGCGACTTTCGCCCGCGCGACATCGCCGCCGGGGGACGCGGGGCGCCGCTGGTCCCCTACGTCGACTATCTCCTGTTCCGCCACCGCCGCCGCGGGCGCACCGCGCTGAACATCGGCGGCATCGCCAACATCACCGTGATCCCCCCCGGAGCGCCGCCGGAAGACGTGATCGCCTTCGACACCGGCCCGGGCAACATGGTCATCGACGGGCTGGTGAGCCACCACACTGGCGGCAAACGGAAGTTCGACCGCGACGGGCGCATCGCCGCCCGCGGCCACGTGAACGCGAATCTTCTGGCGGAGCTTCTGGCCGACCGCTACTACACTCAGCCGCCGCCCAAGACGGCGGGCCGCGAGCAGTACGGACGCGAGTTCGTGGACCGGTTGCTGGCCACCGGGCTGCCGCTTCCCGGCCTCATCGCCACCGCGACCGCGCTCACCGCGGCCACCATCGCCCGCGCCTGTCCGGCTCAGGACGGGTGGGATCTGATCGCCTCCGGCGGCGGCGCGCACAATCGCCAGTTGATGGCCCAACTGGCCGCGTTCCTGCCCGGACACACCATCCGCACCTCGGCCGACTTCGGCATCGACGTGGACGGCAAGGAAGCCATAGCCTTCGCCGTGCTGGCCTACGAGACCTGGCACGGCCGGCCGTCGAACCTGCCCTCGGCCACCGGCGCGCGCCGCGCGGTGGTGCTCGGCAAGATCATCCGCGCCTGACGATTCCGTGGTACTCTACTCATCTTAAGGCCGTCCCGTATGCCGCCCACTTGGTTCATGCCCCGGCGTGAGAGTATCGCAGGCTGTGCTGCCATCCTGATGCTGGTGACAGGCCTGTTTCTTTGCAGCCCGTGGCATAAGCACACCAGGTCTCAGGTCTGTGGTTTCACCGACATCGAGCACGGCGGTGCGCTTCAGCCTTCGGCGCATCCGGTGATCGCTCCACCGGTGGTGCTGTCCTGGCGGCCGCCGCGCGAGGTTCCCGCCTTCCTGCTGGCGGTGGAGTTCTTTTATGCCCTCGGCCGCGCGCCCCCGGCGCAGAGCCATTCGAACTGAACTGAAATCGGCCGCACCAGGCGGGTACGCCTCGCGGCCGTTGATTGATTCAACCGAAAGGACTCTATGCCGCTGCCGCATCGTTGGTGGCGCCCGGCCCTTGGCGCCTTGATCCTGGCCGGCGCGCTGTGTGCCGAAACTCTCACGCTCAACCAGGCGGTTTCCGAGGCGATAGAAAAGAACGCCGGCCTGCTTGCCGAGCGAGCCAACATCGCCATCGCCGACGCCCGGATCCTCACCGCGCGCCTGCGCCCGAATCCGGTGCTCACCGCGGGAAGCAACCACCTCGATTTTCTTGGCACCGGGTTTAACGACGTCAACGGCGGAGGCCCGACGGAGATCAGCCTGCACTCGGAGTTCACCGTCGAGCGTGGAGGCAAGCGACAAGCCCGGGTGGCCGTAGCCGAAGCCAGGCGTTCGGTGGTGGAACTGCAATTCCTGAATGCGGCGAGGGCCCTCGCGCTCGAGGTGCAGAATGCTTTTGTGGACGTCCTGCTCGCCAAGAGCGTTCTGGCGCTGGCTCGCGAGAATCTCGAATTCGCCAACACGACCGTGAACGTAAACGCGGTCCGTTTGAAGGCCGGAGAGATCGCCGAACTGGAACTGGCTCGCTCGCGGCTGGCTGCTTTGCAGTCGGAGAACTCCGTGCGGCGGGCCGAGCTCCAGGTGCGAACCTCGCTGACCCGGTTGGAAACCGTGATGGGCCGCACCAGGCGTTCGCCGGCCTTCGACGTCGCCGGCGAACTCCGGCGCGACGCCACCATCACCGACCGGGACGAAATCCAACGGCTCGCGGCGGACCTGCGTCCGGACTTGCGCGGCCTGCGGCGCGACACCGAGCGGGCCGGCGCCGAATGGAAGTCCCAGATCGCGCAGGCGAAGCCGGACTTCACCTTCGGCGCCGAGTACATCCGGCAGCAGGTGAACGCCAAGGCGAACTCCCTCACCTTCGAGATCGGCATTCCGATTCCGGTCTTCAACCGCAACCAGGGCGAGATCGCGCGCGCCGCGGCCGAGCAGCGCCAGGCCGAGCTGCGGCTGCGCGCGCTCGAGGCCAGCATAGCCGGCGAGATCGAGTCCGCCTGGCGCCAGTTGGTCGCCGCGCGCGACCTGTTGCACTCCATCGAGAACCGCATGTTGCAGCAGGCGCGCGAGGTGCGCGACATCACGGAATTCTCTTACCGGCGCCGCGAGGCAACGTTGCTCGAACTGCTCGACGCCCAGCGCACTTTCAACGAGACGATGCAGGCCTACAACGAGGCGCGCGCGGAATACGCCCGAATCCTGTATGTCGTGGATTCGATCTCCGGAAAGCCAATCCAATGAAGCTGCTCGTGTTACCCCTACTCTCCGTCTTAGTTCTTCCCACCGGCTGCCGCCGGGCGGACACCCCGGTGGCGGACTCGGCGCGCGCCGAACAGCCGCTTCGGGAGAGGGACGAGATCGTCTTGCCTCCCGATTCGCCGAAGCTGAAGCGGATCCGCACGCTTACCGTCGCGGCTGCCGAGTACCCGGCGGATGAGTTGATCGCGCCCGGGAAAGTGGAAGCCAACCCGAATCGCATCTCGCGCGTTCTCGCGCCCGTTTCGGGCAGGGTTCGCCACGTTGCGGCAGGGCTTGGTGACGCCGTGTCCGAGGGCCAGG
This sequence comes from Bryobacterales bacterium, assembly GCA_030693045.1. GTDB lineage: Bacteria > Acidobacteriota > Terriglobia > Bryobacterales > Bryobacteraceae > JACQZT01. Next base: position 10,574 of record JAUYBU010000132.1, read on the forward strand.
TGCTGCTCACGATGGAGAGCGCCGAGGCGGGCACCTCGTTCTCCATTCAGACGCAAGCGCAGGCTCACCTCCGGAAGGCTCGCGCCGCGCTGTCGAAGGCCGAGAAGGACCTCGCCCGCGTTCGCGATCTGTACGAACACAGGGCCGCCGCCCTCAAGGAAGTCGCCGGCGCGGAGAACGATCTGACGCAGGCGCAGGCCGAAGTCGAGGATGCGGAGGCCGAACTCCAGAGCGCCCGGTACCGCATCGAAGCCCTGGGTCTGAAGCCCGAATCGCCGACGCGCGAAGTAGCCGTGCGCGCGCCCATCGCGGGCAAGGTTCTCGAAATCTCGGTGGCGCCCGGCGAGTATCGCAACGACACGAACGCTCCCCTGATGACCATCGCGGACCTCAGCACGGTCTGGGTCACCTCCGAGGTGCCCGAGAACTCGCTCCGTCTGATCACGCTTGGCGAGCGCGTCCAGATCGAACTGGCCGCGTACCCCGGCGAGGTGTTTCAGGGGCGCGTGCGCCGCATCGCGGACATGCTGGATCCCCAAACCCGCACGGTGAAAGTGCAGGCGGAACTCGACAACCGCGCCGGGCGTCTGCGTCCGGAAATGTTCGGCCGCATCCGCCACTCCCACGGCACGCGGTCCCTTCCGGCGGTGCCGGAGACGGCCGTCCTGGAAGGCAGCGGCACGCGGACCGTGCTGGTCGAACGGGGGCTCGGCCGCTTCGCACCCACGACCGTGAAGACGGGAGAAGCCCGCAACGGCATGGTCCCGGTGCTCGAAGGGCTGAAAGCGGGCGAGCGAGTGGTGGTGGATGGAGCCATTCTGCTCCGGAACCAGTGAGGAGAGCGCCTTGACCGAGAGATTTCTCGATTTCGCGTTTCGCAAGCGCCTGGTCATGCTCCTGCTCGGCATGGCCGTGGCCGGTTTGGGATTCTGGGCGTTCACCCGGCTCAAGATCGAGGCCTACACCGACATCTCGGAGGTCCAGGTCGTCGTCATTACGCTGCACCCGGGCCACGCGCCGCAGGAAGTGGAAGAGCAGATCACGGTGCCCCTCGAGCGCGCCCTGAACAACGTACCGCGCGTGATCGCGCGGAGGTCGCGCACCATTTTCGGGCTCTCCGTCCTGGATCTGACCTTCGAGTACGGCACCGACGAGAACCTCGCTCGGCAGATGGTGATCGAACGGCTCCGCGACGCGCCGCTCCCGGAAGGCGTCGAGGCGTCGCTAGCGCCGCCCACGACGCCCGCCGGCGAACTGTACCGCTACACGGTGACCGGCGCGGGCTACGACGATATGCAACTCCGGGAACTCCAGGATTGGGTGATCGCTCCCCGATTCCTCCAAGTGCCCGGCGTCGGCGATGCGTTCGCTTTCGGCGGCCTGGTGAAACAGTACCAGATTGAAATCGACCCGCTGGCGCTGTATAAGTACAAGCTTTCCATCAAGGCCATCGCCGACGCCGTCGGCGCGAACAACAAGAACTCCGGCGGATCTCTGCTGCGCAGCGGGCAGCAGGAACTGGTGGTGCGCGGCGTCGGCATGTTGCGTTCCACCGCCGACATCGAGTACGTCGTGGTGGCTTCGGTTCGCGGCACGCCGGTGTTCATGCGCGACGTGGGCCGGGTGCGTCTGGCCGCGGCGCCGCGCACCGGCATCTTCGGACTCAACGGACGAACCGGCGGCGTGGAAGGCATCGTGGTGATGCGCCGGGACGAGAACCCCAGCGTGGTGCTGGTTGGCGTGCGCGAAGCGGTTGACGAACTCAATGCCACGGGTCTGCCCAAAGGCGCCCGCATCGAACCCATATACGACCGCACCGAACTGGTGAGCAGCACGCTGCGCACGGTATCGCGCACGCTGCTGGAAGCGTTTGCGATGATCTTCCTGGTTCTGCTGTTCATGCTGGGCAGCGTGCAGGCCGCCGTCCTCACGGCGCTGACCGTGCCGCTTTCGCTGCTGTTCGCCTTTCTGTGCATGCACCTGTACGGCATCCCGGCGAGCCTGCTCAGCTTGGGCGCTCTCGACTTCGGCATCATCGTGGACGGCACGCTGGTGATGGTGGAGTTCATCGTCCGCAGCCTGTCCGGCGACCGGGTATCGCGCGGCGCGGCGGACAACACCGCCGTGATTCGCAAGGCGGTGCTCCAGGTGCAGCGCCCTATCGTCTTCTCGCTGCTCATCCTGGTGGCCGCCTACATCCCGCTGTTCACGCTGGAGCGCGTCGAACGGCGCCTGTTCACTCCGATGGCCTTCACCGTCTGCGCCGCGCTGGTGGGTTCGCTGCTGTTCACGTTGACGCTGGTGCCGGTGCTTTCCAGCCTCAGTTTCCGCAAGGGTTGCCGAATCTGGCGCAACCCGCTGATCCCCTGGCTGACCCGGCGGTACGAGGCCGTGCTCCAAGTTCTGCTGCGCCACCTTTGGCCGGTGGCGGGTGTGACGGCCGCGATCTTCGCCGGCGCCATCATGCTGGCCACCCGGCTGGGCACCGAGTTCCTGCCGAAACTCGACGAGGGCGTCATCTGGGTGCGGGCCAGTCTGCCCCCCGGCATTTCGCTCGACAAATCGGCGGAAGTCGCGGCCGGGATCCGCGCCCTGGCGCTCGAATCGCCCGAGGTGAGCCTGGTTACCTCGCAGACCGGGAGGCAGGATTCCAATACCGAGCCGTTCGGCCCCAATCGCAACGAGTTCCTGCTTGCACTCAAACCGTACGCCACCTGGGCGACGGGTAAGAGGAAAGCCGACCTGGTTTACGAACTTGGACAGCGCTTCAGCAGCCAGATCCCCGGGGCGACCTTCAGTTTCACGCAACCGATGATGGACATGGTGACCGAGGCCGTTACCGGCTCCTCGGCCGACCTGGCCGTTATATTCAGCGGGCCGGACCTCGGCGTGCTTCGCGATCTCGGCGGGCAGGCGCTCGGCGTGCTGCGCGGGGTTCCCGGCGCCGCCGACGCGGCCATCGAGCAGGACGCCGATCAGCCCCAGTTGCGGATCCAGATCAACCGGCAGGAAGTCGCGCGGCACGGCATCAACATCGGCGACGTGCAGGAAGTGATCGAACTCGCCATCGGCGGCCGTCCCGTGAGCACGCTGTTCGAAGGCGACCGCCGATTCGATATCTCGGTTCGCTACGCGCCGGATGCGCGCGGCACTCTGGCCGAGATCGGCAACATCATGGTTCCGTCGGCCGACGGCAGCCGCGTGCCGCTGTCGCGTCTGGCCGAACTAAAGGTCGCCGACGGCGCCAGCATCATCACCCGCCGCAACAACCGGCGCCAGATCAGCGTGCGCACGAATATTCGCGGCCGCGACCAGGGCGGCTTCGTTGCCGAAGCGCAGCGCCGCGTGCGCCAGGGGGTGAAGCTGCCGCCGGCCTACCGCTTGGAGTGGGGCGGCGAGTTCGAAAACCTGGACCGCGCCCGCAGGCGTCTGGCCTGGATCATGCCGCTGACGATTCTTGTCATTTTCCTGCTGCTCCACTGGACCTTCGGCTCGGTGCTGAACGCCGGGCTGGTGCTGGTCAACGTTCCGTTCTCGATCGTCGGCGGCGTCGCTGCGCTCTACCTGCGCGGCATTCCGTTCAGCGTCTCGGCGGCGGTCGGGTTCGTATCGCTGTTCGGCGTGGCGGTGATGGGCGGCGTGCTGTATGTGGCGGAGATCAACCGCCAGCGCCGCGATCACGGCCGGCCCCTGAAGGACGCGGTTCTGGCGGGCGCATGCGTGCAGTTGCGCCCCATTCTGATTCTGATCCTGGTGGCCACGCTGGGCATGGTGCCGGCGGCTTTCGCCGTGGGCATCGGCTCCGACATCCAGCGCCCGCTGGCCACCGTGGTGCTCGGCGGCCTGATATCGACGCTCTTCCTCGGCCTTCTGGCTCTGCCCTGTCTTTACTATCTGGTTGAAAGGCGAGCCGAGCGGAGGACGTCCCAACCGGAACAATAGCCGGTCCGTTTGCGTCCTGTGTTCTGAAAGAGGACGCTATGTTTTGCACCCAATGCGGAGTGGAGATTCAGGAGCAGGATAACTTCTGCTCGAAATGCGGCCGGACCACCGGCAAAGCCCAGCCGCGCCCGGACGGCTATTGGGCGCCCCGCCGGCTGAGCCGGCCCATGCGCGACAAGTCCATCGCCGGCGTCTGCGCCGGCTTCGCCCGTTACCTGAACGTCGA
>JAUYBU010000134.1 GCA_030693045.1 Bryobacterales bacterium
GGCGTCCGTGCGGACCGAGCCGCGCGGTAATAAGTCCGTCACGCAGCGTGAGTCCGTGCGTCCGCCGGCGCCGTCGGCGCAAACGCCCGCCGCTCAGCAACAGCCCACCGTGCAAACACCGGCTGCGCAGCAGCAGGCCGCCCCGCCGCAGCGCGGACCCGATCCGGCCAGGCAAGCCGAACTGCGCGACCTGCGCGAGCGCATGATGCTCCAGGGCACTCGCCTCACATCGGCCAAGGGGGCGATCGACAACATGCGCCGCGTGCAGGCGCAGTCGGGGCTGGGAATGCGGCAGGACGTCCTCACCGCGCAGCAGCGCGCCGAGTTCTACATGGATGAAGCCGAGGCCGAGCTGAAGTCGGGCGACCCGGCGGCAATGCGCAAGGCGCTGGATTCGGCCGAACGCGAAATCGAGCGGCTGGACACGTTCCTGGGCCGCTGAAGCAAGCTGTAGCGCGAACCCGCCGCCACGCTCTCTTGGCGTCTCGGGGATGCAGGATGCGCTCAACCCGTGGCTGCCTTGCCTGGCCACCCTGCCCAAGGGACCGCTCCACCAAGGCGAACTGCAGCGCAGGCTGAGGGCGGTAGCCCAGTGCGGAAGCGCCACCTCGTATCCGCGGCTGGTCGAGACGCTTGCCGACTTCCGAGTCCGGCGGCGGGCGCAGGCCGACACGCTGGACGTGCCCGGGCGGCAGAAAGCTCTGCGACACCTCGTGAAAGAGGTCCGGCATCCGCAACAGGTTGCTGAGCCGCGGCCGGGTGCCGGGCGCCGGGTGCCCTTTGGGCGTGGCGCGGCGGGGGGGGGCGGGGCGTGATTTCCGCAATTGGGTTTGAGTGTACTGTCCCGGGTTTCGTTTGATAGAGTGAGAACCGGAGGGCTTGCAGGTGGAAGCTGGTGCGCTACGCGACAAACTGGCGGGAGTTTTCGTGCCGATCTCGACGCCGTTCCGCGACGACGAAGAGGTCGATTACGATGCGCTGAGATTCAACCTGGAGCGCTACGCGGCGAGCGGCGTGCTAGGATATCTCGCGCTGGGCTCGAACGGCGAGAACCGCAGCCTGACGGAAGAAGAGAAGCTGCGGGTGCTGGATACTATCGTGCGGCACAAGAACGCGCGGCAGGTGGTGATGGCCGGCGCGACCTACGACGCGCAGCGCGACACGGAGCGGTTTCTCGAACAGGCCGCCGGCCTGGGCGCCGATTTCGGGCTGGTTCTTTCGCCCGGATATTTCCGCAAGCAGATGACCGACGAGGTGCTCTACCGCTACTTTTCGTCGCTGGCCGGCAGCTCGCCGCTGCCGCTGCTGCTCTACAACGCGCCCGGCTTTTGCGGGGTGACGATGTCGCCGGCGCTGGTTGAGCGCCTGGCGGGCCACGCCAACATCGCCGGCATGAAGGACAGCGCTTCCAGCGGCATCGAGAACTTCCTCCAATTCGAGAGCGACGCGTTCCACGTGCTGGCCGGCTCGGCCAATTTTTTCTTTCCGGCCATGCTGGGCGGATCGATCGGCGGCACCATTTCGCTGGCGAATTCATTCCCGAAGATTGCGATCGACTTGTTCGAATGCGGCCGCGCGCGGGATGAGGCGCGCGGAGTTCCGTTGCAGGAAAAAGTCACGCGCGTCAACAAGGCGATCTCGGGCGCCTATGGCGTTGCGGGCGTCAAGGCGGCGATGAAACTGGGCGGGTTCGAAGGCGGCATCCCGCGGAGGCCGCTGCTGCCGCTGACGCCGGAGCAGTTCGAAAGCCTGCGCCAAACGCTCGCCGGGGAAGGGATGATCGAGTGAGCCGCGACATTCTGGCGGTGGATGTCGGAACCACGGCGCTGAAGCTCGGCGTGTTCTCGCCGGAGATGAAACTGCGCTGGGAGACCTCGCGGCGCTACGACGTACACGTGTACGACGGCGGCAAGGCCGACATCCATCCCGATGAATGGTGGCGCGCACTGGTGGACGCCTGCCGGGAGGCCGGAGAACGGCTGAACGACGCCGGCGTGATCGCGTTCTCGGTCACCACGCCCGGCCTGACGCCGATGGCCGCCGACGGCGCCGCGCTGGGGCCGGGCATCCTGTTCTTCGACGGCCGCTCGACGGAGCAGGCGCGCTGGATCCGCGGGCGCGTCGGCGAAGAGAAGTTCCTCCGCGAGACCTGCAACCTGCCGGTGACCGGCGGCTCGTCGCTGTGCTCGATCCTCTGGATCCGTGAGCATCAGCCTGCGGTCTGGGACGCCGCCGCGAAATTCGGTCACACCAACACCTACATGGTGAAGCGGCTCACCGGCAACTGGGTGATCGATCCATCCACGGTGTCGATCACCGGCTTGTACAACACGGCGCGGAACGATCTCACCTGGAACGACGACGTGCTGCGCGCAGCCGGAATCCCCGCCGGCAAGCTGCCGGCGCTGGCGCACTCTCACGAATGCGCGGGGACCATTCTCGCGGCCGTGGCGGAAGAACTGGGCCTGGCGCGCGACTGCGCCGTGCTGGTGGGCGGCAACGACGCCGTGCTGGCGGCATTCTCGGGCGGGATGACGGCGCCCGGCGAGATCACTAACATCTGCGGCACCTGCGAGATCACCTACGTTTGCGTGGACCAGCCAATTTCCTCGCCCAATTTCAACATCCGCTGCCACGTCGCGCCGGGCCGCTGGGTCACTTTTTTCGTGCTCAACACCGGCGGCAAAGCGCTGGAGTGGTTCCACGGCGTGTTCTGCGCCGGGATGAGCGAGCAAAGTTTTTATGAGGAATACATCCCGGAAGCGCTCGACAAGTTCTTCGCCGATCCGGACCGGCGCGAGGCCCGGCTGCCCGAATACGCGCCCTACCTGGCCGGCAGCCGGTACTCGCTGGATGCGTTGAAGGCGGGGTTCGCCGGGGTGACGCTGGAAACCACGCGCGACGACATGCTGGTGGCGCTCATCCGCGGCAACGCGCTGTATGCGGGCGGGCACCTCAAGGAAGTTGGCGCGAGGGTGCCGCTGGCGCGCAAAGTTCACACCACCGGCGGCGGCGCGAAGATCCGCGGAATGATGGAAGCCAAGCGCCGCTGGACCGGAGATTTCGATTACGAGTATCAAGACCAGAGCTCGCTGGCGGGCGCCGCGATGCTCGGGCAAATCTATCTGCGATCCGTTTAAGGAGAGATTTTCATGCCGGTTGTTCCCATGCAACAGATTCTGCGCGACGCCTTCGACAAGCGCTACGGCGTCGGCGCATTCAACATCGTCGATTGGGTGACCATGGACGCCGTGCTGGCGGCGGCGGCCGGGACCCGTTCGCCGGTGATCGTGCAGGTGTCGGTGAAGACCGTGAAGGTGATGGGCGCCAAGCTGATCCAGGTGATGTTTGCCGAGATGGCGGGCCGCACGCCGGTTCCGGCGACGCTGCACCTGGACCACTGTCCGGACCGACAGGTGATCGAGGACTGCATCGCCGCCGGATGGAACTCGGTTCTGTTCGACGCCTCCAAGCTCACCTACGAAGAGAACCTGGCGCAGACCAAAGAGGTGGTGGCGCTGGCGCATCGGCACGGCGTGGCCGTGGAAGGCGAACTGGAGGCCGTGAAAGGCGTCGAGGACGGCGTGGGCAGCGAGGACCAGGGCGCGGTGGTGCCGCTCGACAAAGCCGTGGCCTTCATTCGCGCCACCGGCATCGACAGTTTCGCGCCGGCCATCGGCACGGCGCACGGAGTCTACAAAGGCACGCCCAAAATCAACTTCGACCGCGTCTCCGAGATCGTCGCAGCCGAGCCGATACCGCTGGTGGTACACGGAGGCACCGGGTTGTCGGAAGAAACATTCCATGAGCTGATCCGCCGCGGCGCGCCGAAGGTCAATGTCTCGACGCAGCTCAAGATCGTGCTGGCCGACAGTTATCGCACTTACCTCGAAGAGAAACCCAAGGAGTACGACCCGCTGAAGCTGCTGGGCGCGGCGAAGAAGAACCTGGTCGCGCAGGTCATCTACTTCATGAAGGTGTTCGGAAGCGAAGGGAAGGCGGCATGAGCAAGGTCCTCATTTTCGACTGCGATGGGGTGTTGGGCGACACGGAACAGTTCGGCCATCTGCCGGCGTTCAACCGGATGTGGCGCGAACTCGGCGTACCGTGGGAGTGGTCGGTCGAGGAGTACGGGCGCAAGCTCAAGATCGGCGGCGGCAAGGAGCGCATGCTCAGCCTGTTCGACGAACCGGCGTTTCTGGCGGCATACGCGGACGCGCCGGCGACGCCCGAAGGCCGCAAGGAGATGGTCGCGGCGTGGCACAAGAAGAAGTCGGGCATCTACAAGGAGATCATCGCTTCGGGCAAGATCCCGCCGCGCCCGGGCGTCAGGCGCATCTCCGAGGAAGCGCTCGACGCCGGCTGGACGCTGGCCGTGGCGTCGACCTCCGCGCTCGAATCGGTCGAGGCGGTTTTGCGCCACGCCATGGGCGAGCGGACGGCGAAGCGCTTCTCGCTGGTGCTGGCGGGCGATTGCGTGAAAGCCAAGAAGCCGGCGCCGGACATTTACCTGTTGGCGGCCGACAGGCTGGGGGCCAATGCGAAGCAGTGCGTGGTGGTCGAGGACTCGGGCAACGGACTCGACGCCGCCGTGGCGGCCGGGATGAAGTGCGTGGTGACGGTGAGCGGCTACACCAGGGAAGAGGATTTCACCGCGGCCGCGCTGGTCGTTAGTTCGCTCGGCGACCCGGGCGGGGAAGTGTGCCAGGTGCTGGCCAATCGCTCGGCGGCGCGGCCCGCAAGCTATATCACGGTTGCCGACCTCGACAAAATTCTAGCCACGGATGAACAAGGATAAACTATTCTTTGATTTCCAGCGCCAGGTCGAGCGCGACGCGCCAGCGCCCGCCTGCGCGCCGCCAGATGCGCAGATAGCTGGATAACGTTCCGCCCGCGGCTTCGGCGATGCCGTAGGTGTAGCCCAGGTCGCCGGATGACGCCATGTCGGCGCCCGCGGTTTTCGAGAGCACGCGCGGTTCATTCGCCAGCGCGGCCTTGCCTTGGGCGGGCGGCGCGCCGGCGCGATAGACGCGAACGTCGTCGGCAAAGTGGCCATAGGCGTAATCGCTGTCGAAAGCCAGCAACTCGGCCGAGACGACGCCGGCGCGCCGCTGGCCGGGGTGCGCGGGCGCGGCCACCTGCGCCGGCACCGCTATCCGCGCCGGATGCGAGATGCCGCCATCGACCACCACGCGCCACTTGCCGTCCTTCTGTTTCTTCCACACCGACACGTAGTGGCCGAAGCTCTTGGGTTCCTCGCCCGGCTTGGGCCGCAGTTCCCACGGGCCGGTGGTGTAACCGAAGTCGCCCGAGTGCGCGATCTCGGCGAACGCCGGACCCCAACTGAGCACCGCGTCCGAGGGCTCGCGCTGAGCATGGAACTTGCGGCCATCCACCGGCCGCGGGCGGAAAACGATGGCGCCTTCGGCCAGGTATTCCAGGAATGCCACCATCATTCCGTTTTCAACCGAAGCGCGCGCAAAGGCCCGTTCGGCCGTAATCAGCGACGCCGGGTCCGCCGAGGCCGCCAGCAGTGCAAGCGCGAAGATCATCGCATCACCAGACCCGGCAGGCTTTTTCGGGCGCCATTGGCTGGCCCGCCCGGCAGCCGAAGGCCTGTCGAAATTCGGGCATGTTGACGACCACGCCGTTGACCCGCCACCGGCCGGGCGAGTGCGGGTCGGTGGCGGCGCGCAACCGCGCGCCCTCGTCGGTCGAGACCTGACACCAGATCTGGCTCCAGCCCAGGAACAGGCGTTGCTCGGGGGTGAAGCCGTCGATTTTGGGTTTCGGCTTTCCTTCGAGCGTTTCCATCAGGGCCATGTAGGCGATGCGCAATCCGCCGTTGTCGGCCGCGTTCTCGCCCAGCGTCAACTTGCCGTTGAGCTTCACGCCGGCGACGGCTTCATACTGCGCGTACTGTTCGACGAAGCAAGCGGCGCGCTTTTCGAACTCCTTGGCGTCCTCGGCGGTCCACCAATCGCGCAGATTCCCGCCGGCGTCGAACTTGCGGCCGGAATCGTCGAAGCCGTGCGTCATCTCGTGGCCAATGACCGCGCCGATGCCGCCGAAGTTCACCCCGTCGTCCATCTTGCCGTCGAAAAACGGCGGTTGCAGAATGCCGGCCGGGAAATTGATGTTGTTCTCCGGCGGCGAGTAGTAGGCGTTCACCGTCGGCGGCGTCATGCCCCATTCGGTGGGATCGACCGGCTTGCCGATCTTCGCCAGGTCGCGCCGGCGCTCGAATTGCGCCGCGCGCAAAGAGTTGTCCAGCGCGTCGCCCCGGACGATCTTGAGCTTCGAATAGTCCAGCCACTTGTCCGGATAACCGATCTTGTTCTGGATTGCCTTAAGCTTCACCAGCGCTTGTTTCCTGGTTTCCGGTGTCATCCACTCCAGGTCCTGGATGTCGCGGGCCAGGGCGCGCTCGAGCGCGTGGACCATCTCGAGCACGCGCTTTTTGCCATCGACGCCGAAGGCGCGCTCGACGAAACCCTGGCCCAGAGCTTCGCCGAGTTCGTTGTCGGTCCGCGCCACGCAACGCTTCCAGCGAGGCCGCAATTGCTTGGCGCCGGTGAGCGTCTTGCCGAAGAATTCGAAATTCTCGTTGACGAACGCGCTGGCCAGCAGCGGCGCGGCGTCGTGAACCACGTGCCAGGAAAGGTAAGCCTTCCATTGGTCCAGACTCGCCGAGCCGATTTGCGCTTCGAGCGTCTTCATGAATTCCGGCACCGCGACGTTCAGGCTGTCGAAGGCGGGAGCGCCGAGGGCCGCGAAGTACTTGCGCCAGGCAAACGAGGGCGCCAGCTTCTCGAGTTCCCCCAGCGGCATTTTGTGATACACACGGTTGGGATCGCGGCGTGAAACGCGATCCAGCGAGCCGCGCGCCAGCGCGGTCTCGATCTCCATCACGGCCCTGGCCGATTCCTTCGACGCGCCCAGCAGGGTAAACGTGCGCTCCATGTGCTCCAGAAAAAGTTTGCGGATTTCAACCGACTTGGGATCGTCTTTGAGATAGTAATCCCGGTCCGGCAGACTCAGTCCGCCCTGGCCCACGTTGGCGATGTTGACCTTCGAGTTCTTGAAGTCGGCGGCCGCGCGAAACCCGAACATCGCCGGAATCCAGGAGGCGTGCAGGCGCGCAACCATCGCCGCAAGTTCCGATTTGTTTTTGATCGCCGCAATCCGGTTCAGTTCCGGCCGGATCGGCGCGATGCCCTGTTTCTCGATCGCCGCCTCATCCATGCACGAAGCGTAATGATCGCCGATCTTCTGCTCGCCGGCGCCGCGGCCGGAGGAAGGCTTGGCCGCCTGCTCCAGAATCTCGTGCAGAATCGCCAGGTTGCGCTCGGCGAGTTCGTTGAAGCGCCCCCAGCGCGATTCGTCCGAGGGAATGGGGTTCTTTTTGACCCAGTTTCCGCAAGCGAATTGATAGAAGTCGGTGCAGGGGTCGGTGGCGCGATCCAGCCACATCGGATCGAAACCGGTCGCCGCCGGCTGCGCCCATGCGGCGGAGCAAATCAAGAGCAGCGGAAAAAAGCGAGGCACACGCATATCTCCACTTTACATCTCGCCGGTGGTTTGGGGTCGCTTGGGGGACACGCCTGTGTCCGAGGTCAAGCGATGGGTTGCGTGAGATTAGCCCGGAGTGTCCCCGGGTGCGGTCGCTTGGGGGACACGCCTGTGTCCGAGGTCAAGCGATGGGTTGCGTGAGATTAGCCCGGAGTGTCCCCGGGGTGTTCGCTTGGGGGACACGCCTGTGTCCGAGGTCAAGCGATGGGTTGCGTGAGATTAGCCCGGAGTGTCCCCGGGTGCGGTCGCTTGGGGGACACGCCTGTGTCCGAGGTCAAGCGATGGGTT
>JAUYBU010000165.1 GCA_030693045.1 Bryobacterales bacterium
TCGAGCGCCTCGACTTCCTGGCCAAGACGCTGCTGTCGATGCCCGAGAAGTGGCACGGCCTGGAGGACGTCGAGACGCGCTACCGCCAGCGCTACCTGGACCTCATCGCCAACCCCGACGTGCGCCGCGTGTTTGTGACGCGCGCGCGCATTATCGCCTCGCTCCGGCGGCAACTGGAGGAACGCGGTTTCGTCGAAGTGGAAACGCCCATGATGCAGCCGCTTTACGGCGGCGCCACGGCGCGGCCCTTCGTCACCCATCACAACACGCTGGACCTGGATCTGTACCTGCGCATCGCGCCCGAACTGTATCTGAAGCGGCTCGTCGTCGGCGGTCTGGACCGGGTCTATGAGATCAATCGGAACTTCCGCAACGAGGGTATTTCGACCCAGCACAATCCGGAATTCACGATGCTGGAGTTCTATCAGGCTTACACCGATTACCGGGGCCTGATGGACTTTTCCGCCGAGTTGCTGCGGCAACTGGCCATCGACGCTACCGGCTCGGCCGTGGTCGCTTACCAGGGTGTCCAGATCGACTTCGGCTACATCCGGCGCTTCACCATGCGCGAGGCGGTGGCCGAGTATTGGGAGGGCGAGGGGAAACCGACGCCCGAGGACGTGCGCGATCCGCACTGGCTCTCGCGCCACTCCGGCAGAAGCACGGCCGGCGAGATGTTGGTCGACATCTTCGAGCAACGCGTCGAGAAGAAGCTCATCCAGCCGACCATTGTCTACGACTACCCGGTGGAGTGCTCCCCGCTGTCGAAGAACAAGCCGGATGAGCCGGAAATGGTCGAGCGGTTCGAGATCTACGTCGCCGGCATGGAGGTCGGCAACGCCTACACCGAGTTGAACGACCCGCAGGAGCAGCGCCGGCGCTTCGAGATGCAGCTTGCCATGCGCGAGCGCGGCGACGAAGAGGCGCACCAGATGGACGAGGATTACCTGCGGGCCCTGAGCTATGGCATGCCTCCGACCGGCGGCGAGGGCCTGGGCGTCGACCGGCTGGTGATGGTGCTGACCGATTCGCGGTCCATCCGCGACGTCATTCTGTTCCCGCTGCTGCGCCCGGAAGGCGAGATCGGCGTCGCCGACGCGCTGAGGAAGCTTGAGGAGAATGGGTAGCCGCGTGGGTAACCCGTGAAATCGCGATTCGAGTTTTTCATCGCCCGGCGCTACCTGATGGCCCGGCGCAAGCAGGCCGTGATTTCGGTGATCACCGTGATGTCGGTGATCGGCGTGGCGGCGGGCGTGATGGCGCTGGTGGTCGCGCTGGCGATCAACAACGGCTTCCGCAACACCCTGCAACGGAACCTGGTGGGCGCGACGGCGCACGTCACGATCCTCGAAAAAGAGCCGGGCTACGGCATCGCCGACTGGCGCGAGATCATCTCGCGGGTGAGCCGCGCGCCGCACGTGATTTCGGCCGCGCCGACGTTGTACGGCAGCGTGTTCCTGGCCGGCCCGGTGCAGTCTTCGGGCGCCGTTGTGAAAGGCATCGCCCTCACGCCCGGCGCGCCGCTACCGAATTTCCTGGCGCAACTCAAGGAAGGATCGCTGGCCTCGCTGGACGGCGGGGGCGGACCGCCGGGGGTTATTCTGGGCTCGCGGCTGGCGCAAAGCACCGGCCTGGTATTGAGCGCGCGGTTCACCCTGATCAGCCCGCAGGGCGAGCTGACCCCGTTCGGGCCGCGCCCCAGCTATCACTGGTTCCGCGTGGTCGGGATCTTCGAATCGGGCTTGTACGATCTCGATTCCGGCTGGGCGTTCACTTCCATCCCCGCCGCCCAGAAGGTGCTGGCGCTGGACGACGTGGTCAACGCGATCGAACTTCGGGTGGACGACATTTACGCCGCGCCGCGGATCGCGCGCTCGGTCGAATCCATGCTCGGCCCCAGGCTCGCCGCCACGCACTGGATGGAACAGAACAAGCAGTTGCTCAACGCGCTGAAGATGGAGAAGGCGGTGACGGTGGTGACCATCGGGCTGATCCAACTGGTGGCGGCGTTGAACATTTTGATTTCGCTGGTCATGATGGTGATGGAGAAGAACCGCGACATCGCCATCCTGATGTCGATGGGCGCGCGCCGCGAACAGATCCGCAACATTTTCATGCTCCAGGGCGTGCTCATCGGCGTCACCGGCTCGGCCATCGGCCTGGCGGTGGGGCATCTGCTGAACTACTTCGCCGACCACTACCGCTGGATCCGCCTGAGCGAAGAGGTCTACACCATCGGCTTCGTGCCGTTCGAGCCGCGCTGGATCGACAGCCTGTGGATTGCCGCCGCGGCCATCCTGGTCAGCTTCGTCGCCACGCTCTACCCGGCCCGCGCCGCCACCCGCATCGCCCCGGTCGAATCGCTGCGCTACGAGTAACCAGGTAGGGACAGAGGCACCCTCTTTTGAGCGAGGGATACCCCTCGCTCAAAAGAGGGTGCCTCTGTCCCTACCTGGGAAACTCGGGCGGCGGTGTCGGGTTGTACAAAGAGGAGAATTGCAGCTAATGATCTTGGACGCGGAAATCATCAAGGCGATTGCCGGGGCGCCGGTCTGCAAGCGGGCCATCAGCGCGCATCAGGTGCTGAACGAGGCCTACGACTACCCACGCCCCAGTTCCTTTTCCCGGGGGCTTCGCATTGACCTGAACGGCCTGGCCATTCTGCTCATTTCGGGCACGGCCAGCATCGACGAGCACGGAGAAAGCGTCCACATCGGAGATCTCCGCGCGCAGACCCGCCGGACGTTCGACAACATCACCGGCTTGCTGGAGGCGGAGGGCGCCACCTGGAAAGATGTAGTCCGCACCTCCTGCTACCTGCGCGACATCGAGCGCGACTACGCGGCTTTCAACGAGGAGCGCACCCAGTTCTACAAGGAACAGGAACTCGATCCGCTGCCGGCGTCCACCGGCATCCAGGCGATCCTCTGCCGGCCGGAACTGCTGATCGAAATCGAAGCCATCGCCATGTTCCGGACGCCGAAGGATGGCGGCCTTCAGTCCGCCTAGCTCATCGCCGCGCGGTAATTGAAAACGCCTTCACAAGGTCCGCCGAGAGCGCGGTCGGGCACCAGTACTTCTCGATGTGTTGGATCACCAGTTCGGTGCCCTGCTCGTGGCTGATGAAGGGCTTGTCCTGTGGATCGTACATCGCGTCGGTGAGGTCGCGCACCAGGATGCAGCCGACGCCCCACCGGGTCATCTGCTTGATGGCGAAGGTGCGGTTGAGAATGCACATGTTGGTGTGTACGCCCAGCACCAGCAGACGCCCGATGCCGCGGGCTTGAAGCGCGTTGTAGACCTCCGCGCCCTTGTCCGAGACCAGGTCGCCTTCGGCGATCCGAATGGCCGCGTGCTGGCGCGACCAGGCTTTGTGCGACTTGTCGCCGGAGGTGTCGCAGCCGCCGTCGGAATCGTCGATGGGCAGCGGCGGGCTGGCCAGATCCAGCGGCGCGGGCAGCGCCGTTTTCGGCAGGGCCAGAATTGCCAGCCGTTGCGGCGAGTCCTTGTAGAAATCCATCGTGTCCGAAGGAGCGTGGATCACGAGCACGCCGCGCTTGCGCGCGACTTCGACGAACTTCTCGATCCGCGGCGCCAGCACGTCGACGCGCCCGGCGGCGCCCCGGCACCAGTGGTTGTCCCAGACGTCGCACAGCACCACCGCCGTGCGCTTTGGCTCGATTTCCGAGCGCAACGCAACCTCCTGCCAAACGCCGCTGCCTTTAAACGCCTCGACGCGGCTTCGCAGATTCACCGCCACCGTCTGGCCGGCCAGCGGCAGCGCCAACACAGCGACCAATAAACGCACCATGCTCCGCAACATATCAGAATTGGCGGCCGAAGTGGCAGGCGCGCAAGCTTTGCGTGTATCCGTGTTCATCCACGGCTTATTGACGCCGCGCGCGGCCCGCGTAGACGGCCAGGTAGCTAAGCCAGCGGTCGGCGGCGCCGGCGCGGTCGAACTCGAGCCACAGGCGCCCCAGGCCGGCCGTTTTCTCGGCCTGCCGCTGGTCCAGCATATTCAGGACGCGGCGCACCTGGAGCGAACGGCGGTCGCCGCTGGCGAGAACCAGCTTGCGCGCCGCCTGGCAATCGTTGACCTCGCCGAGCAGTTGCTGGATGCCACGCAGGGATTCGAGCATCCGCTCCAGCGTGGGACCGTAAACCGGGCGGAACAGCTCGAGCGTGTACCGGAACCGCTTGGTCTGGAGGCGAAAGGCGTGCAGCTCGCCCGGCGTCGCCTCGCCGCCGAAGGTCTCGCGGCCGGCCTTGAAGTAGAACTGGCTGGCCTTGGTCAGTTGTAGACGCGCGTTGCGCGCCACGGCCTTGGTTTCGTCGAACTTGAACTTGAGCCCCTTCATAACGCCTTCACAGACGCAGCCGCACGCGCCAGCGCGAGGAATAGTCGCGCGCCTCGAAGCGCTTCAGCCGGTTCCGCAGCTCGCGCTGGCGCTGGTCGCGCTGGCCGGCCAGGGTTTGGCGCAGCGGCGCTGTTTCAGGCAGGCTCGCCTCAGCGCAGAGTTCCAGCGCGATGTCGCGATCGCGCACCCTCGCGGCGGCGTTCATGATCTCGCGCAGCCGCCGGCGGATCTTCTTCACTTCACGCGCCGGCAAAAACTGGCCGAAGGCGCGCATCGCCTGGTTGAAGCGGCGGATGGCCACCCGCAGATCGTGAATCGCATCCGGGTGATGCGACCGCGCCGCGTGGTGAGCCTGAAACACCAGCTTTCCCAGCAGGTTCGAGACCTGCTCGACGGCGTAGTCGCGGATTCCGGGCGCTTTGGTCATAGCCTGGCCCTCGCCACGTCCAGCGGCAACCCGTAGGCTTCCAGGAACGCCGGCGCCACCCGATCGGCGGCCCATTGCTCCAGGTCCGTGTCGCGCGAGGAACGCAACGTAACAACTATAGCGCCGTTTCGCAACTGGCACTCGATCTCATCGACCCGCTGTTCGTGCCCGCGGTCCAGGCCATCGGCCAGTCTGAGCAGCGGCGTCAGCAATTGGATGGTTCGCTTCCGATCGTCGTCCAGCGCGGCAAGCCCTTCGTGCCGCGCCGCCGGCGCCGATTTGCGGTGATAGCGGCACAGCGTGGCCACCAGAAACCGCTCCAGGTCCGTAAAGCCCGGCATGTCGGAATTGGCGACCACGTAAGCGGAGTGCTTATGGTGCCCGGTGTCGCTGATGAAGTGCCCGACGTCGTGCAGGAAGGCCGCGGCTTCCAGCAGCTTGGCGCACTCCGGCGTCAGCCGATGGATGGGCTGGAGCGACTCGAACAGCGTATGGGCCAGCGCGGCGACTTTGCGCGCGTGAGGGAGCGCGGCGCCATAGTGGCGCGTCATCCGCTCGACCACGCGGCGTTGATCGCGATCCAGGTGCGTGCGCTCGCGCCCCACGCCGCGCGCCGCCAGGTCGGCGACGATCCCGTCGCGAACTCCAGCGGAGCAATAGTAGATCGACGGAAGCTGGAAATCCTCGAGAACCCGCAGAAAGACCGCCACGCCGG
>JAUYBU010000208.1 GCA_030693045.1 Bryobacterales bacterium
TATCGCACCGATCCTTATGTGTTGCGCAACACCGTCGAGCCGCGCTTCCTGCCCGTGGGATCCAATACGCTCTTCTCTGACAAGACCGGCTACGGCTGGGCCGGCGAGGGCGAGCGGCGGGACGCGCCCATCGAGCGGACGCCGTACCTCGAAGTCCGCGCCGCGGCGAGCGCTCCGAAACGGTTGCCCGCGAACGCGCTGTTCGGCGATTCGATTCGCGGCCGCGGTCCGCAAACCTTTCGCCTGCGCGCGGCCGCCGGCGAGTACGCGGTGAAATTCCTGACGCCGGACGGAACCGTGACCGAAAAGGAAGTTGCCGCGCGCGACGGCGTGCTTGATATCGTGTTTCCCGAAAGCGAGTGGGACGTGGCCGGCCTGGTGATCACGTCGCGCGCGGAGCGGCCAACGCCGGCGTTGCGGCGCTGGCCCAAGGCGCTTCCGCGCCCGGCAATGCTGCACACGCCCCTGAAGTCCGTGGCAGCCGGCAAGCCGCTCCTGCTGACCCTGAAGGTCTGGCCGATCAACAATGTGACCACCGTCCGCCTGCACTATCGCCCGGTGAACCAGTTGGCGAAATTCAAAACGCTCGAAGCGCCGGTTTCCAAGGCCAGCTTCGCGATTCCAGCCGAAGAGATCTCCTCGCGCTGGGACCTTATGTACTATTTCGAGGTGCTGAACCGGGAGCGTTCGGGCTGGTTCGAACCGGACCCGGACCGCGCCACGCCCTACTACGTCGTCAAGGTCGAACCGGCGGCGCAGTAGCGCGAGCGAGAACCACTTCGGCGAAGTCGTCGCGGAATACGACCTCGAGTTTCTCCGCCAGTTGCAGATCCTCCCCGGTCAGGATGTAGTACTCGGCCGGCGTCTTGTCCACATGGCGATGTTTGAGGTCGAGCCACTCAAGCTGCCGCGTGCGCCGGTAGAAATCGACGGTCGCCGCCACCGGCCACGTCACCGACACGCTCACGCTCGCCCGCGAGCGGTCGCGCAGTCCGTCGATCATTCGGACGATTTCCTTGGTGCGGGAATCGAACCGCCATTCCAAGTAGTACTTGGTGTTCCACTGGCGCGCAAATTGAATCGCACACAGGGAGAGAAAAACGGCGGCGGCGGGAACCAGGGTGCGCGCGGCCCAACGGTTGCGGGCGGCCATACGCATCAGGGCAAACGAGGTCAGACAGAAGAGCGGAATCAAGTAGAGCCCGGTGCGGCGCTCGGGATAGGGCAGGCCCAGGCGCGCATGAGCCGCGACGACAAGCAGAATGCTGCCCGCCAGAGTCCCGGCGCACAGCGCGAACAAACGCTGCTCGGCCGGCCACGGCGCGCGGCGTCGCCGCCACCCGAGCCACCCTAGCACCGGGACGCACAGCGCGAGCACCGCCGGCACAAGCCGCAGACTGGATCGGTAAAGCCAATGTCTCAACGGCTGTTCCGGTTCGGGCAAGCTGGAAGAATCGTGATACAACGACGGCCTGACAACGCCGTCGAGGGCCTGGGCCAGCGACTGCGTTCCGATGTAAAAATGCCCACCCCGGGCGTGGCTCAGGGGGATCGCAAGCAGAATAAACGCGGCCAGGAATCCGGGGAGCAGGAACTGGTCGGCCAGCGCGCTCCACTCGCGGCGTCGCATCAGCACGGCGCCGCACAGCGAGACCAGGGCGACGCCCGGGAAGGCCAGCGTCAGGTTCGCCGCCACCGCCAGGCCGAGCGCCAGCGAGGCGCGGTACAGGTGCTCCGGGCGCGTTTCGTCGAAGTAGCGCAGCAGAAACTCGACCGCCCAGAGGAACAGCCCCAGCGCCATGCCGTATCCTCGCGCGGCCGACAGAAAATCCAGCACCAGAGGATTCAACGCCAGCGCGGCGACGCTTACGACCAGCAGCGGGCCCCGGCCGAACAAGCGCCGGCAGAGCAGGAAAACGGCCGCCAGGTACAGCGCGCCGCCGGCCAAGCTGGGCAGGCGCAGCGTGAACTCCGACGCGCCGAACAGCGCCGCCGACACCTTCTCGAGCAGCGTGTTCAGCACGTGATTGTTGGCGTCAAAGTCGGTGAGCGTGGCGCGCAGCGGGGCCGAGACGTAGTTGTTGTAGGTGAGCGCTTCGTCCGCCGTGAACGACTGCGTGCGCGCGCGGTAAACATTCGCCGCAAACACGACGGCCAGCAGTAGGACGGCGAGCGTGGTCGGAATTCCGCGCACAGACTTCGATGATATATTAGCGGCATGGTCAGCCGGAGAAGCGCCATTCAGGCAGTTGCGGCCGCGCCGTGGATTGGGCCGGGCCGTGCGAAGCAGCCGAACTTCCTCTTCATCATCGGCGACGATCACGCCGGCTACGTGCTCGGCGCCGATGGCAACCGGCAGGCGTTGACGCCGAACCTGGACCGGCTGGCGGCGGAAGGCACGCGCTTCTCGCGCGCCTACTGCAACTCGCCCGTTTGCACGCCGTCGCGCCAGTCCATGTTCACCGGGCAGTTGCCGCACTCGGCGGGCGTCACGCGTCTGCCTACTAGCCTGTCCGAGGACAAACCGACGCTGGCAAAGCAGCTCAAAAAGGCGGGCTATCGCACCGGCGTCGTCGGCAAGATGCACTTCAACCGCCCGTCGCAGCCGGGCCTGCACGGCATCGACGATCCGATGCTCGAACAGGACGTCAACAAGGCCTGGAACGCCGCGGGCATCAAACGGAAGCCCGACGCCCAAGTGCGGACCAAGCCGCGCTGGCAGCCGTTCAAGGACCCGGCGCGCGTCTGGCTGAACTCCGAAAAACTCCCGTTTCCGCGCTACGACGAGGACATGCGCGGCACCTTCATCGCGCGGCAGGCGGCCCGCTACATCGCCGATCGCCGCAGCCAGCCGTTCGCCCTGTGGGTGAGTTTCGGCGAACCGCACTCGCCGTTCGATTTCCCCATCGAAGACCGCGACCGGTTCAACCCGAGGGACTTTGAAGTGCCGCGCGTTGGGCCCGAAGACGCCTGGCAGATTCCGCTGATCTTCCGCGACCTCACGCTCGCGGACAAGCAGGGCATCGCCGCCGCGTTTTACACGTCGGTGCACTTTCTGGACCGCAACGTCGGCCGGGTGCTCGATGCGCTGAAGCAGAACGGCCTGGAGCAGGACACCCTGGTGGTCTATCTCGGCGACAACGGTTACTCGCTCGGCCAGCACGGGCGGTTCGAGAAGCACTGCTGCTATGAGCCGGCCATCCGCTGCCCGCTCATCATGCGCCTGCCTGGCCGCATTCGCCGCGGCGTGGTGACCGATTTCGCCGAGTTCGTGGATGTCGCGCCCACCGTGCTCGACCTGACCGGCGCCGAACCGCTGCCGCTTCAGCACGGGCGAAGCTTGCGGCCGTACCTGGAGGGGCGCAAGCCTGCCTCGCCGCGCGACCACATCTTCACCGAGTACCTGGAAAACGAGGAGGCCTGCGTGCGCACCGCGAAGTGGAAATTCATCTGCTGTTCCGGCAGGCGGCGTCGCGGGGACGGTTACGAAACCGACCGCCCGATCCCGGGGCGCTACGTCCGCCTCTACGACGTCGAGAGCGATCCAGGCGAATTCACCGACCTGGCGAAGAAGAGCCCGGATGTCGTGCGGCGGCTCCAGGCGGTAATGCTCGACCGCTTCCGCAAAACGCACCCGGAGGCGTCACAAGAGCCGGCCGGAGCCGCGGTCGAGGCGGCGATCGACTGGTATCTCCGGCCACGGGACCAGGCGGCGGGGTAAACGACCGCTCAGGGCGCTAGAATAAGAAACACTATGAAAGCGACGATTGTTTTCCTGCTCGCCGTGCTGCTGATCTTTCCCGCCGCCGCGCAAAAGCGGCCGGAGTTAAACGACGGCGAGGCGCACGGCGACCCGCCCTTCCTGGTCGAGGACGGCTGGCGCGCGCTGCTCAACGGCAAGGACATTACCGGCTGGCACGGCCAGGACCCCGGCAAGCCGAACGAGTGGTTCACCACACGCGGCATCCACTGGGAGCGGTTTCTCGGGCCCACTCGCCTGCAAGCCATCCGTGCGCCGGGCGACCGCATGCTCAACGGTCCCAGTGGCCGTACCGTGAACATCGTCAGCGACGAGAAGTTCGGCGACGTGGAACTGTATCTCGAGTTCATGGTCGCCAAGGGATCTAACTCGGGCGTGTATTTGCAGGGGCTCTATGAGATCCAGGTCTTTGACAGCTACGGTCCGATCGGGCCCCTGACCTCGTCGGATTGCGGCGGGGTCTATCACCGCTGGATCGACGAGAAGGGCGTGGGCGGATCGGCGCCGGCGGTGAATGCCAACCGGCGGCCGGGGGAATGGCAATCGTTCCAGATCTGGTTCCGCGCGCCGCGCTTCGACGCAGGCGGCAAGAGAATCGAGAACGCGCGCTTCATCCGCGTGCTGCACAACGGCGTCCCGGTTCAGAAGGACGTCGAAGTGGACGGCCCCACCCGGGCGCACATGAATATTCCCGAAGCCCTGCTGAATCCGCTGATGTTGCAGGGCGACCACGGGCCGGTGGCGTACCGCAACATCCACGTCCGCCCCCTGCGCCCAATCATCGAACGCTAAGCTATTTCGGGGACAGGCTACGAAATACCTTACCGTTGGATGATTGGGCGGAGGGGGCGGACGGGGCTGTTTCGGTACCCCACCGGCCCGGGGACGCCCTGC